>CAYHFE010000197.1:0-11958 GCA_964355375.1 uncultured Verrucomicrobiota bacterium | reverse complement strand
ACTCTAAGCGACGTAACAGCCGAGACTGAGTACGGCGTGAGCAGAGACTTCATCGTCAAAGGCATTCAGGCTGGTCGTCTTGAGTACCGCGATGGTGCGATCTGGGGAAATCCGTATCTCAGGGTTCTAAGAAGTCAGCTCGAGAAGTACATCTCGGATAAGCTCGGTGTGGACCACATGACGAGAGTGAAGAAAGAAAGTGAGTTGCGGAGTATCAAGAAAGAGATTGCTGGTCTGAAGCAGAAGCTGCATATCCTTGAAGAGCGCAAGGCTGCTCTTGAAGGACGATGAAGAAATGGAAACACCGAACATAACGCTCCACACGAACCGCCGTCCCGCTCTCGGGTTCGGCTTGAGCATCGGATCGTTCGACGCAGATCGTCGTCATCGCGTCATCGTCCGGGTGGCGGTCGGTGAGTTCTATCGTTCGGTGCCACCGCATTAGGCCACACCATGACCACACCAATCCACTTCATCGCCGTTTCTCCCCGTGAAAGTTGATGGTTGGGTTGACCGGGTCGTCTTCTTTGGCCAATTACACTGCGGCCGCGACACCCCGCTCCAGTGCGTCATCTTCGGGGTGTTTGGAGTCGGCGCTGCCACGGATGGTAGAGCCGATGGTAGAGCTGCCGACTCGCATGCTCGCAGTATGACAAGACACTAACACGCCATGGAGCGCGGAGGGGCACCGAATGACCAACGACACGCTCGCCGAGGAGATCCTGGTCAGGGTGTTCCGGTCACGACGATGCGGTAGAACCCAGCCGTTCCGGATGGAGTGACGGGAATCTGAATCACCCGTTCGGTGGATGCGGAATCAATCTCCTTCATGATCTGCCAGGATCCAGCCGCCAGAGCGACTCGAAATTCGATCCGGTAAATCCGATTCGCCGAAGCGGTGAACGTGAGGATCAATTCGCCGCGCGGATTCACGCTGGCTTCGCCTTTAAGGACACTGGCCCCATTTCTGGGATCGGTCCCGGCCGCGAACTCAAGGAGATTGCTCACGCCATCGCGATCCGGATCGGCCGCGGCGTCGGTCGGATCGCCCGGATTGAGTCCGTGGGCGATTTCCCAATCATCGGGCAATCCATCATTATCCGCATCACTGGAGAGGGCTCCACCATCGCCTGGGTCGGGAGCGGCGGCGGTCCAATTCACCGGATCGTTGCCATAGAGGCGGACGTCTTTACGGTGAAGGGAGCTGCCGGTGCCGTCGGCCGACGTTGGCCAAGGGGCGGTATCGGCGTAATCGACCCGATCCACCAAAATGTAAGGCACCAAACCGAAGTCGGGTCCGGGCACGGTTTGCGGCGGGTCGGGCTTCTGCAGTTCGATGGTGTCGCCGCCGTTGTCCAGTCGGCCGCTGTAGGGGCCGACCACGTTGGCCTTGGCCCCGTAGGCCTTGCGAAACGTGGCGAGGGCGGCCGCATCCGTCTGAGGATCAAAACCGACCACCACCAAAGAGCCGCCCGACGCGATGCTGGCGCCGGCGGGAAAACTGAAGGAAACGCCTTTGCGCAGCCGCCAGGGATGGGTGGGATTGGCCGGATCGTAGAGCGGCACCAAGTTCGGGCTCACGTTGCGCAGTTCGATAAACTCGAGCGCATCATTGGTGATGGCGGGATGATACATGATCTCGGAGATGACGACCGGGCCGATCTTGGGCGAGGAGTTGGCCGCTCCGCTTCCCAGGCTGAATTCATTGGTCGTGGACGGGCGGTCGTGTCCAAAGGTGGTTTGGACCATGGGGACAAAATGGAATCCCTGGCTGGTGCGAAACCGTCCAAACGAAACCCCATTCTCCGACGGACCGAACGCCACGGAGATGCGGTAACCGGTCAAGATTCCGCTCGAAGCCTGGGACAGGTGAACCTCATCGCCTTTGGCGGAGCTGAAGGAAAACGGCTCGCTCGCGGAATCGCTATTGAATTGATATTCGTAGAAGACAAGGTAGCCGCCCGGCGGAATGACCGTCTTGTCGGGAATCTGAAACTTGCGAAGATTGACGGCCGAATCGGTGAGGTACCATCCACTCAGATCCACGGGGCTGGCGGTCGGGTTGTAGAATTCCACCGCATCCTCGAAGGGCGGGTCGGTATGGCTGAGGACTTCATTGATGATAATGTTGTCCAACGGAAGGAAATTGCTCGCTCCGGGTGTGGGCGTGGTCGCAAAGCTGACGATTTTCGTCTGACCGTCAGGAAGGCGTCCCTGAGAAATCCCAGTCGATTGGAGGCCGAAGGAAATTCCATCGATCAACGCGCCTTCCGCGGTGAAAATCCCCAAGGCTTCTCCGGAGGCGCTGAGCTTGAAGTTGACGTGATCGGCGCCGGCCGCGAGGTTTCCGTCGGCCTCAAAAGTTTGAAAGGCGAAAGTGCCCTGACCGATGAAGGATCGCGGTGGAATCTCTTGTTTGAGCGGGTCGGTCAAGTTGTCGGAAAGCCAGAGGCGGCTGAGTTCGACCGGCTCCGGGTTGGGATTGAAGATTTCAAACCAATCCTCGCCAGCATTCGGATCGGCCATCCATTCATTGATCTTGAGAAGTCGGGGATTGCCGAGCGTCGCGACCCGATTGGCCAAGCCGAGCGTCGGCGTGCAGAGCACCCAGTTGCTGCCGCCATCGGGGAATCGACCGAGAGTCCAGTCCGGAGCTTGCACCCCAAACGTCACGGAGCTTTGCAGCCCGCCGCCCTCGTTCGGTCCATGGAAAAGGTAGATCCCGCCACCGGTCGGCTTGAGTCCGAACCCGGTGTTGGTCCCTGAGACCAGCGCTTCGGGATCACACCGGACGGTCAAAATGCCGCGTCCCGGCAAGAGCGTGCCTTTGGGGAAGATCCACCGTTGGGAATCGGAGATCTGATCGGTCAGGCGCATCCCGGCCAGGTCCACGGTATTGGTGGAGGGATTGTAGAGCTCGACCCAATCCGGCTTGCTGCCGTCGGGTTCGACGAAGGAGCCGTTGTTGGCCAGGACTTCGTTGATGACAATGCCCGCTTGGGAAGCGCTGGTGGTTGCGACGAGCGCCTCGAGCTTCAGGCCAAAGACGAGGTCGCTGCTGGTGCGATTGACTTGATGCACTTCCACGGCCATGACGTTGGTTCCGGCGCGCAATTGGCTTCCCGGGATGGTCATCGTTTGCAATGTGGCCTCGATCGAGGTCGGGGCGAAAGTCTGAGAACTGGCCGCGGCGGGCAGGTTGTAGCGTGTTCCGATCTCCTGGCCATTCAGATAAAACGCGGCGCCATCATCGATCAGGTGAGTGATTTGCAGGACGGAGGGTGAGAGCGATGGATTGACCGTGAACGAAGTGCGAAAGTAGAAGGTGATCTTGTTGGTCCCGATGGTGAACGGTGTCCGGATCGGCTCGGCCAGCGCGGCCGTTTCCAAGCCCAGCAGGCCGGGCCCGGCGCTCCAGCTTCCATCTTGAAACCCCGGGTCCTTCCAGTTCGCGCCGAGATCCGCTCCCGAGGCCTCGTAGCGCCAGACTTGGTTGAACGGGATCAAGGTGACTCCCTGGGGCGCGGCGGCTGCCACCGGGCATTGATTGGGCGCGCCCGGAGTTGGCGTGAGCAGGGGCTTCTGCGTGGGATCGCCATCCGGACATCGTCCTTGGGCGGCGCCGGCCCATTGCGGTCCGTAAATCACAGAATCGATCAAAGTATGACCGGGGGCGAAGAGCGCGATCTGACCTTGATCGGCCGACAAGTGGAAGTTGATTTCGGTGGGCCGAGTCCCCGGGCCGGACGTCAAGGCCAGGTAACCGTTTGCTGGAATGAAGCTCAGCGCCGCCACGCGATGCCGCGTGGGCGCTCCCAACGGTTGATCCGTCAAGAAACATCCCGCCAGCTCGATGGGTTTGCTGTCGGGATTGTAGAGCTCGATGAAATCGTCCGGGTAAGGATTGATTCCGCGGGCGAGCCATTCGTTGATCCTGAGGCGAGCCGGATTTCCCAGCGCGGCGGCGCTGTTCGCCGCCCCGAGACTGGGCTGAGTCAGGGTCCAGTCGCCGGTGTCCCCAAGGCGTCCGATGGAGAAATCCGTCAGTTGCGGGCCAAACCGGACGGAATCCAGGAGGGTTCCACCCGCGCGGGCGCTTTGAAAGAGATGAAGGCTCTCGCCCGTGGCGTCGAAGCCGAATCCAAGTTGATCGGCGGTCAAAGTGAGATAGGCCCCCGCCTCCAAAACCATCGATCCGAATGTGTATTTAGCCGGGGTGCCGGGATCATCAGTCAATTGCATCCCCGCGAGATCGACCGGGGTTGGGCCTTCGTTGAAGAGCTCGATTTGATCCGGCAATCGACCCGAGCGAGCCGCCAGGATTTCGTTCAAGCGGACGCCGGGCCATTGGAGATCCACGATCCACGATACGGTGATGGCGTTGAGTGCGGACGCGAAGTTGCCCGAAGCGCCGCGGACGAGCACGGTTAGAGTATTCGTCCCGTTGGTGAGCTCGGAAAGCGCGATCGGACTGGCGATCGGTGTCTCCGGGCTGAAGTCGGCCCCGTTCAGACTGTGGCTGTAGTGAGTGACTCCATTGCCGCCGACGGTGAAGACGGCCGTCGAACGAGGCGTCGGTGAGCGGGGCAGGCCGAGCAGAGCAGGGGAGAGGAGTGGGGCCGTCGTCACGGCGGGCAATTGCGCGAGGACATAGGTGCGGCGCGAGCTCATCCAGCTTTTGATTTGGGTCCGCACGGCCGCGGGAACGAAGTCACCCAGGAGCTGTTCCACGAGAGCATCGAATCGCGGCGCGGAGAATGTCGTCTCGAGGAGGTCTTTGAGCATCGCGTAGTAGATGGGTTGGAATTCGGGGTGACGCAGGAACCGATCGAAGGCCGGGCCGGAGCGCTGTGAGCCCCCGATGCTGCCGGCGGAATTAATGGCGGCGTTCGGGGAGAAGGACCCATTGTATCCGAGGATTTGATCTTGATCGTAAAACAAAAGAAGGAAGCGCCGATCGACATTCCCGCGGTACATGAAGTAATCGTCGTTGTAGCCGCTGTTCAAACCGGTCTCCGAATTGCCCAGCAGATTCATGATGGCCAAGTGCCGCATCCATTGTTCGACATGGATGACCTGGCGAACCTTCTCGGGTGTGAATGGCTCCGTGCCGTTCAGCCCAAAAACCCGAAGCATGGCGATCAAGTCGCTCCAATCATTTTCGGTCCGGTTGGTGGTCTTGAACCAGGTGTTCGTGTACGAGTTCTTGTCCTCGGGCCCGCGCGAGGTCGGATACGCGGCCCGGGTCCGATAGTCAAAATCCGAGGGCGTGAGATCGCGCAAAACCCGATAAACATTGCCTTCGCCGTCGTCGGGGAAATGCCGGTCCGCCCAGTCGGCGTTGACGACTTCATTGGCGGCGAACGAGCCATAGGTTCGATCCGTTCCACCGACCAGGGCCATATTGGCGTTGTTGACCCGCAATTGCACGGCGCGGGAGTTGGCGCCGGCCATGCCCGAGTGGAGATTCAAGGCCGAGCCGAGCACTTGCAGCCAGGTCATCTGCGAGTTGAGGTTGAGGGCGGAGGCGCCTTTCCATTTTTCATCGGTGCGGAAATTGACCCGATAGTTGTTGGGCTTGGCGGTGCGGGAGCCGTGGCCGCGATTGCGCACGCCGGTCAAGTAACGGAATTCCGTGCCCGTTCCGTCCCGGCTGATGAAGGTCGCGTTCATCTGCGCATCGCTGTTGGCGGAACCGCCGACATTGTCGTCGATGGCTTGCAGCTCGGCGCGCTCGGCCGCGGTCATGATGATCTTGTAGAGCGGTTGGGTGCCGGTGTACTCGGTGTCATCCACCTGGAAAAGCGCGTTGGCGACGGAGCCCGACGGGCCGGCGCCGTCGGGGGCCGGCGCGGCCGCTGCGGGCCAAGTGCGCGCGCCGTTGGCAGAATCGTTGGCGACGATGAAAAATTCGATCACCGAATTGTTGGGCTGGGGTGACAACGTCGCGCTGTAAACTCCGTCCAACGCCGCGACATCGCCGCCCTGCCCGTCATCGGTCATCGGCAAGCTCTGAAAGGCGGGCGGGGTGGCACTATCGACCCGATAATTCAGCGTGACCGCCGCACTGCCGCCCGGTTCCGTGGTGATTCGGGCGGTGACACGCACGGAATCGCGGGATTTCGGGATCACGGGAAAATGGGCGACGCTTTGAATGAGCGGAGGGATGCGATTGGACAAAACAGAATTGGGTGAGCCGGGCGTGCCTTCCGCCGGCCCGCTGGCCGCCCAGTTTTGGCCGCAATTGGCCGGCATTTTCGGATCGATCAACTCGAGTGATTTGCCCAGGCCGTCGTGCGTGGCAAACCAATCCCACCCCCGATGACTGCGGTCGGACACGCCGCGCCGCCGCATCGCCCAATCGCCCCGCTCCGCGTAGGCCACGGACGCGACTCGTCGGCCGAACCCGTCCCGCAAATCGATGACTTCCCGACTGTTGCTCAGGGTGCCAGTCCAATCGCCCACGACATTGTTGACTTGGGGGTACTTCTTGCGAAAGGCGGTCTGGTCGGCCGCAATCACCAGGTAAGCGCCTTCTTGGAGGGTCAGTTCCGGAAAAACAAAATCGACCGCCGTGGCGAGTTTCCAGCCCGACAACTCGACCGGAGCGCTGCCCCGATTGAAGATTTCGATGTATTCCTCGAGCGGATTCTCCGAAATGGGATGATACATGATTTCGTTGATCACGACGTCCGCGACGTTGGCCTCGAGGATGTAAGTCCAGGACTCGCCGGAAAACTCGATTTTCTGGTTATCCAGGATGCCATGGGCCGGTGACCAGGTGACGATAATTCGCCCGGAGACAGGTTGAGAAAATGTAAAGGTGTAGGGACCGGCCCCCTTGCCGGAAACCGCGTCCGCTGGCTCGGAACCGATCAGGAGGTCGGCCGCGTCCACGCCCGTCACTGGGCTCGAGAAAACCACCGTCACCTCTCGAAGCACGGACACTCGTCCTGGGGGCGGGCTTTGGCTGACCAGGGTGGGCGGCGCGGATTTTGGGGCGACGGCAGCGGCGGAATAGAAACCGATGTCGGTCCGCTCCCCGGCAATCGACGTGGGGAAGGCCGGATCACCGGAGTCGATGCAGGGGGAGTCAGGCGCGAGATGGAAATCTCCGGCCGCGGCATTGGCGAATTGGGGATCGGCGGTGATGTTGCCCACTCCCGGCCACGGCGCCGAGAGATCACAGTAGGTTACGGCTGCGAATTTCACGGGGCCGAAATCGGAGTGGAGAACGTCGGGAGCCCGTACGATCGAATTCGTGATGTAGATACTGATATTGCCGGCGCTGGCGTTGGCTTTGGTGGCGGCAGCAACACCCTGAGTGATCCCGATGACTGTGCAGTGGTCGATTCGGACGACGGCGCTCGGCCCGCCGCTTTTCGCGGAAACGCCGGCGTAACAGTTGACGATCAGACATCGCCGAAGATCGACTTCGCCGTTGAACGCGCTGACCCCTTTGGCGTCCTCGTTCGGATTGGGCCAATCGCGCAGAATGCAGTTTTCCAGCGTGACATTCGAGTCCAAGGTGTCCACGGCGTCGTCGTCGCCACCCGCGAAAACACATCCCGAGAGGGTGATCGGGCGCCCGCCGGCGCCGTGCAGGTAGATGCCGTCCGCATCGTCCGGACCGTTCATCTCCAGGATATAGCTGTTCGTCAGGACCAAGCCCGTGCCGGCGATCTCCGGGCCCATGCGCGCGCGCGTCAAGACGGTGTCCCGCATCACCAGAGCCGAGCCGTTGGCCATCATGATTTTCCCCACGGTGCTGCCATGGGCCGTCAAATCCGAGATCAAGCAGCTCTCAAATGTCACCGACGTGTTCGTCAGGCGGTAGGCCGGTCCGGTCCCAGTGTGACCCTCTCCCGGCGACCGCCCGGCCTTGGAGACGAACGTGTATCGATACAGGCTCGGCTGGGAACCATCGTGGCGGATCTGACCCCAATTCAGTTCTGGAGCCGAAGACGTGATGGTCACGGGCTGCTGTTCCGTGCCCAGCGATTGCAGAATCCCGTGGACGCTAATGGCGGCGCCACTCGTGCCGCTGGCCACCCCCGTGACGATCACCCAAGTGCTGGGCTGGATGGTTAAAGTGTGGCCGACGGGAATGGTTGTATCGGCGGTCACGTGGACGATTCCGCTCCAGGTGGTGGTCGCGCCGGGGAGGGTCCCAGAGACGCTGCTGATGGATTCCTGGCTTCGGTTGCGGACGGCGCGCACGGCTTGCTCGCCGTTCACCTGGGCGGTCAGGTCAAAATCGGACGTCCCGGTGATGCTGAGCAAGGCGGTTCCGAGACCGTTGCGCAGAACGACGCGGTTGGTCGAAAGCAGGACACCGGCCTGATTCGCCGTCAGAGTCGCTTCCGCGTTCCAGACGTTCCAGTCGCGAGCTCCAGTGCGGTCGCGCAGTTCAATCCGGCAGGGAAACGGGACGCCCGGGAGATACCCGTCAGGAATGATGAGTTTGACTTCCGCTGAAGAATGGACCGGTGCTGCGAGGAGAAGCCCCATGATCGCCCCCCATTGAACCCAACCGCGTGTATCGATGATCATAAAGTGAGTCGGCCCAAATGGCCGCAAAAGTGCCCGTCTGATAGCAAATTCCAGTCCAATAGAACAGGGGGAAATCCTCAAAACCGATGGACTCCGTGCTCCTCGACCTTCGCGGGGATGGCCCGCCGCGATGGGAATGAAGGTTCGAGACGCTCGCGGGATGGGTCGAGCCAGACGATCACGAAACGAGCCTGCCAACGGACCGCACACCGGGGTGATGCGGCGACGGCGAAGCGATCGCTAGGTGTATCTTTCTGGGTCCGGCGTGACCTTTCCCTTCGTCCCGGCCATCTCTCCAGAGGAACGAGCTGAGGTGAGGGGTTGATGCCTCGACGATGACCTCGGCAGGGCTTTCGGGCTAGGGCAGTTCGGTCAGGTAGATATTGCGGAATCGATGTTGCCCGCCGCCTGGCACTTCCGCTTGGAGCGAGATGTAGCTCTCCTTGGGGCCTCTCAAACCGTCGGCTTTCCACGCCGGCTTTCCATTGATCTCGAGTTCAGCGTGGGTCCCCCGAACAGTCAACTGGAAGCGATTCCACTCGCCAGGCTTGGTCAGCCCGGTGCTTTGGGCGCCTTTCAGATTCGAGATGTTGCCTTCGTCGCCCTGGAGCAGGTTCGCCTGGTAGCGCAATGGCCAGGGACGGGTTGGAGGAATCTCATCGTAGCGAAAATAAATGCCGCTGTCCCATTTCTCCGACTTGAGCGGCTTCCATTCGAACTCCAGAATGAAGTTGCCGTATTGGCGCTCGGTTTGGACGAGTCCATTGCCAGACTTGAGCAACAGATCTCCGTTGTCCACGATCGCTTCACAGGTGATCAGAGTCCAGCCGGCGAGAGTCTTGCCGTCGAAGAGGGCGACTCGCTGGTTGGTGGCGGCGGCGAGACCTAGCAAGGCGAGGACCACGACGCAACCGAGTTTCAGACTTCGGCAGGGGAAGATTTCCATTTTCACAACGCGCAAATGATACGCCTACGGTGGAAATGGAACAAGACAAAACGAGGTTCGATCTCGGATCTGGGTCGGCAAATAAGTCAGGTTTCGATGGAGTCTCGCCCCATCTCCGGTTCGTCCACTCAGATCTCGCTCACTCGCCATCCGTCGCACGCCACAGATACCAACTCGCCACCGTGCGGTGCGGACGCCAGCGCTCGCCGAACTCGAGAAGGACCTTGGGCTTGGGCAGCTCCTCCCATCCGTAGGCCAGGGCAAATCCCCTTCGAATTCCGAAGTCGTCCACCGGGAGGACGTCCGGGCGCCCGAGTTGAAAGATCAGCAGCATCTCCACCGTCCAGCGGCCCACCCCGCGGACCTGAGTCAATCGCTCCACGATCGCTTCATCGGAAAGGCCGACGATCCGCCGGGATGTGGGCACGACTCCTTCCTCGGACTTGCGCGCCAAGTCACGAAGCGCCGCTACTTTCGCCCGGGAGAATCCGGCTCCTCGGATCGCGTCATCCGAAACGGCGTCGAGGTCGGAAGCTCGCGGAAAGCGCCGCCCGGGAAAGAGCGCGATGAACCGGCGCAGAATCGTCTCCGCCGCCGTGCCGTTCAATTGTTGGTGCGCGATCGCGCGAGCTAGCGACTCGAAGGGCGACCGCCGCCGCTTCGGTTGGAGCTGACACGGGCCGCTCGTCCGAATCAGCCGCTTCATGACCGGGTCGGTTTTCGTCAAGTGACGCATCGCTTCATTCGTTTCCATAGACTCTTTCCCTCATTCTGAGTAACCCTTTCTTGGCTCGTGGTTCATCGCTATTGAGTTGTGTATTTCTTTACAGATCAAGGCAACGCTTGATCAAGGTCAAGGCATAAGTCGAGGGGCGCTGCTAGGCTTTGAACCAAGCGATATGACGCCGAAGCGGAGGTCCAGAAGGATTCATCCCCATGATGAGTCAGCGGCCGGCGGCGCGTAACGAACCGACATATATGCAAACCAAATCAAATTACCAAAACTCTCGTCCCAAGCGAGCAACCTTTGCCGAGTTCAGAGAACTGACTCGCGTGCGGTTGCCCTTACTAGCCGCTGCCCTCGCGATGTTGGCAGCTCTCGGCGTCACTCAAGCGGCCACGCCCGCCTTGACCGGACAAGACGTTGGAGCGCCGAGTCTGGCTGGCTCCATGACCACCGCTGCTGGCAAGACCACCATGATCGGGGGAGGCAACGATATCTGGGGTTCCGCGGACAACTTCTACTACGGGTTTTTCAAAGTCACCGGTGACTTCGATTACGTCGTTCAAGTCGAAGATTTGCAGGGGCCGGACAACTGGAGCAAAGCGGAGTTGATGGCCCGGTTGGATGACGGATCGGGCATGCCGCAAGGCGGCGATCAGCACATCTCGAACATGACCACCCGGTCGGGCGGCCAGAATGAGCTGCGTCCCCAGTGGCGCTCGGCTCGGGATAGCGCGTCCGACAATTGGGCGATCAGCCCGGCGGTCCGGCCGACCTATCCGAACACCTGGTTGCGACTCGAGCGCATCGGCAGTGTGTTCTATCAGTACTACAGCGCGGACGGCAAGACCTGGAAGGAGTACACGATCGCCAGCGGAGCCACGGTCAACCTCGATACGGCGGGCTCAGCCCCTCCGGGCAGTGACAGCGCCACGAGTTTCAGCTCGGCCTGGCCCAACGCTCTATTGCTGGGTCTGGCTGTGACCGCCCACAATGATGGTGATGCTACTGGTGCGAAGGCAGTCTTCAGCAATTTCGGCGCTTATGTTCCCGTGCCGATTGCTATCACAACCCAACCGCCGGCCACACTCTCCGTTTCCGCGAACAAACCGTTGGTTCTGACGGTGGTCGCCGCCGGTGATCCGATTCATTATCAATGGCGCAAGAATGGCACCGCGATCGCTGGGGCGACGGCGGCGACCTACACGATTCCTTTGGCCAAATCGACCGATGCCGGCACTTACTCGGTGCGGCTCTTCGCCAGCGGCCGAGAAGTGATCAGCGGCAACTCGGTCGTGACCGTGACCCAAGACACCGAGGCGCCGAAGATCGCGAGCGTGTCCGGTGACGTAAGCTTCACGGCAGTCGTGGTGACGTTTTCCGAACCGGTCAGCGCGACGGCGGAGAACAAAGCCAACTACGCCTTCGACAAGAGCATCACCGTCAGCAGCGTCACTCGTGTCGATCCCACCAAAGTGAGTTTGGTCGTTAGCAAGATGGTGGATGGCACGGACTACACGCTCACCGTCAATGCCGTCCAAGACACGGCGTCTCCGGCGAACACGATCGCGGCCAACAGCAAGCTCACCTTCAAGTCCTGGGTGTTTGCGACCGGTTTCGTTCTCCAGAAGTTCTGGGATAACTTCACGGCCAATAGCATTGCCGGACTGACTTCGGATGCGCGTTTCCCCAACGCCCCGACTTCCGTCACGATTGAGCCGATGTGGGAATACGG
>CAYHFE010000196.1:0-11980 GCA_964355375.1 uncultured Verrucomicrobiota bacterium | reverse complement strand
TCTCCGCCCGCAAGCGCGCCGCCCTTCGCCCCTTCTTCACGTCCCCTTTCAACCGGCATCCAATGTATTAATAGTCATCTCTGACCCCTTTACGACGATGAAGAGTTCGCCCCCGGATTTAATGCCAGAGGCGGCGCGCCTCCTTCCATTCCTCCGGCGTGTTGACGTTGAACAACTCGGCCGGAGAAACGAGCTCGGGGCGGAGCAGATCGGCCTTCAGAGTCTTCGCCAAATCCTGGAGAGAGAGCCGCCGTTGATGGCATTGCTCGGTCACCGCGGGAAGAGCGTCCGCTCGCAACAGAAACGGGAATCCGACCACGCCATCGAGGGCGACGAAAAGACCCCGCGAGTCCGGGCGCAACTCTCGGAGCAGTTCGCGCAGGAGACGTTCAGAGACGAACGGCATGTCGCAGGAGAGGAAGAGAGCGAGCTCGTGCCGGCAGGTCTGGAGAGCGGTATAAACACCGCCCAGGGGGCCGCATCGCGGAACGAGGTCGCGGCGGATGATGCGAACGGGTTGGTCAAGACGGGTCGCGGTTTCCCGGATGTGGGAGAGCAGGCTTTTCCCGTCGAGGCGCAAGCGGGCTTTGTTTCGTCCCATGCGCGAGCTCAGTCCGCCAGCCAGGATGCAGATTTCGCATTTCTCCGCCGCGAGTGGGGGAGATGGGGATTGTTCAAGGCGTTTCATGAGGCGGAGCTGAACTGTTTTGGCGGGCTCGGCCACCGGTCGAAAATTCGCGAAAACCAGACCTTCCGACTTGCCTGAACCTGCCGGTTGTGCTTGGCTCCTTGGGCGAGGGCCAGGGGCGCGGGCATGCGCCCGAGGGGCCAGCCAAGAGAAACCATTGTCATCGTCGTATTCAATGCATTCAAGTCGTTCATCGGGCGCCGGCTCACCCCAACGTTACTCCGCCAAGAACAATCTCTGTGCGACCAACTTCGTCTGCCACGCGGCCGAAGCGAAACATGTTTCATTGATTGGCGATTTCAATGATTGGCATCCGAACACCCATCCGATGAAGCGCCAGCCGGATGGCGCCTGGGTGGCGCAAGTCCAGCTTTGCCATGGGCATCATCACTACCTGTTTTACGTTGATGGCAAGGAACGGCTTGATCCTCGTTCTCAAGGCACGGTCCGCAACGAGAAGAATGAGCGCGTTTCATTGATCGCCATCAGTTGACCGCCCGGCCTGCCCCGAGAGGACCGGGCGACCTCACCGCCCCATCAACCTGCGGTGAGGTGAAACTCCGTCGAACCCTGACTTTCTTGCCGACCAACATTCCAGGGCTCGACGGAGTCGCGTCCCACCGATGATGGGTTCAGGGGTCCAAGGAGCCACCTTCTTTCGGGGAATTCTCTCCCCCGGATGAGCCTTCCGCTCGGCGGCGGGCCCGTTGTTCACGAAAGAAACTTTGCAGGAGCGACCGGCATTCCGCTTCCCGGACCCCCGAGGTGATTTCACAGCAATGATTCAAGGACGGGAACTGGAGCAGGTTGAGCACGCCTCCGGCCGCCCCGGCTTTGGCATCGCCCAGGCCAAACACGACTCGAGCCAGCCGGACGTGGACGGCGGCCCCGGCGCACACCGGGCACTGCTCTTTCGTGACGTAAAGCGTGCAATCGGTCAATCGCCAGTCCCCGACGGCTTCCTCCGCCTGGGTCATGGCCAACATTTCCGCGTGGGCTGTGGCATCCCGGAGCAATTCCACCTGATTGAACGATCGGGCGATGATGCGACCCTCGCGGACGATGACCGCCCCGATCGGCACTTCCTCGGCCGCAAAGGCGCGGGCGGCCTGCCGCAGCGCTTCGCCCATGAAGTAATGATCGCTCTGCAGGTCGATGATCGGTTCTTCGGCCATACGTTTCGGGGTTCATCGGCCCGCCTTCAAACGGGGGACGCATGGGGCGAAGGGGGGACGCACTCCTCCAGGGTCCATTCATTGCGGCCGTCGGGGTGGGTTCGGCAATGGGCGGCAAAAAATCCGCCGCGGTGTTTCCAGAAGAGAGGCCAGAGTTGTTCGCGGTCGGTTTGGGGCACGCGCAGACTGGGCAGAACCTCGATGGCAAAGAATTCAAAATGGCCCTCGGCGTGCGGCGGAGGGAGTGCGGTCAGCCTGGGTTTGACCTCGAAAAGAAACATCAGCCAATGGGCCTGGCCGAGGTACCCGTGTTCACTGACGAGGCCGGTGAGATGCAAATCGGACGGCTGGAGCGCGCGGCCGATTTCCTCAGCGGCTTCGCGGCACGCGCAGGCGTAAGGCGATTCGCCGGTCGCAGTCTTGAGTTTGCCCCCGCACGGACTCCAGCAGCCGAGGTTGGGCTCCTGCTTTCGGTGCAGAAGAAGCACCTCACCCCGTTCGCTGAAACAGTAAAGCAAGGTCGCGATCCGATAGGGCAAGGCCATGCCGGCAGTGAAACAGAAGGCGCGACGGGTCGCAACGCTCGAAAAAGACGGCTGGGGAGAGAACGGAGAGGAATATTCAGCTCAGATCTTCAAGTTCAGCGCGCGCGGGAATGATCGGCGAAAGGTGGCGCTCATCCATGGCGCAGCGGGCCGTGCGGATGATGATGGAATAGACTGTGAGGCTTCTCCAATCCGTGGGAAAGCATCAGGGGTTCGTTGCTCAGAACATGGCGGGCGTGGCCGGCAGCCACGAGTTGCCCGGCGTCGAGCACAAACACCTTCGCGCACAAAGCCAGGATCATCTCGAGATCGTGACTGGCGATCAGCTTGGTGGCGGGCAAGGAGCGGCAGAGCTCGATGAATTCGCGGCGGCCGCGCGGATCAAAATTGGCCGTCGGCTCATCAAACACCAGCACCTCGGGCTGGCAGGCGAGAACCCCGGCCAGACACACCAGTTTCTTTTCCCCCAGACTGAGATGATGGGGAACGCGCGACGCAAATCCCTGCAGGTGGACCGCGGCGAGCGCTTGGCCTACTCTCTGGTCCACGTCCTCCTCGGATAAACCCAACTGCTGGGGACCAAAGGCCACGTCTTCCTTCACCGTCGCCGAAAACAATTGGTCGTCCGGATCCTGAAAGAGCAGCCCGACCCGGCGCCGAATCTCCGGCAGGTTGGGGTCCTCGACGCTGAGCCCGCCGATGGCAATCGAGCCGCCTTGTCGGGGCAATCCCAAGAGGCCATTCAGGTGCAGCAGCAGGGTGGATTTGCCCGCCCCGTTTGGGCCGATGAGACCGGCGGTTTCTCCCGGCGCGACTTGCAGCGAGATGCCGCGCAGCGCCAGGCGCCCATCCGGGTAGGCAAATTGAAGTTGATCGACGCGAATCACGGGCTCTCTTTACCGGAAATCCATGGCGGAGGCAAAGAAGAGTGCGAGAATTGCAGGAGAAGAGATCTCGTTTGGCAGTGGCTGGTCCGGTCAGGCTGACTTTCGATCTCCGGTTCTCGAAAGTTGATAGCCCCGGGCCAGCATGGCCCGGTGGACGCGTTCGGCGCGTTCGAAGGCGCGGATGAAGAGTGAGCCCAGAGATCGAGCGAGCAGGAGCAGCTCGCGCCGACGTCCCGGCCGGAAGAGACGCGCCTGCCGCGCCAGCTGCATGCGCCGCCATTCGTCGGTGAGAACGCTGAAATAACGAAAGAGGAAGGCGAACAAGTCCACCCAGATCGGCGGGAAACGCAGCCGGCGCAGGCCAGTCACAAATTCAGGGAACGGAGTCAGGTGGATCAGCAAGGTGAGAATCCAAAGACTGAGCGTCGCCTTGATCAAGAGATTGGCCAGCCGGATCAGCCAGTCGGCCTGCCCCAGAAAACCCACTCCGGTCAAGGCCAGGAATGGACAAAGCAGGCCGACTCGTCTTAGCAGTCGCACCCAGGGCAGTTGAAAACGGCCCGATAGAAAGGCCAGAGCACCGGCCGTGATCAGATGCCAGAGCCAAAATCGATTGGGGAGCAGGGCCAGGCAAAACACCCAGAAAACCGCCAGGCAGATGCGCGGCGCGGCGGCGCACGGAGTCGCGGCGGCGCCCCGAGATCGATGCGTCGGAGGGTCAGTCAGCATGCGGCGTGGAACGGGAGCGGCGCAGCCATCGGCCGATGCCAAAAGCGACGGCAAACGCGATCAAAGTGCCGGCCCCACCGGCGACCGACACCGCCAACCACTTCGACTCGATGCCCGGAAACAGCCCGTCCGCCATCGGCGCGGGGACGCTCGGCCGGGCGCGATCCCCAAAATGAAATTGGCCGGCCACCGATTCCAGCCCGTCGGGCCGGGAGGATGCCAGAGGCGAGGCCAGCAGCGCGAGGCCCAGCGCGAACAAGAGGCCGTAACCGAAATACGGCGCGAGGGCTTCTTTCGAAAGGGTGCGAGAACTGGTCGCGCTCTGCGGATCATAAAAGAGGTCGGGACGGACCTTGACCACGAATGAGACGATGATCCCCGTGATGAGGGCTTCACCCAACCCGATGACGACGTGGGTGAGCACCATGGCCGGCAAAGCCGCCGCCAATGGAACGGTTCCGGACGCGGCCAACTCCAAGGCACAGCCGATCGACGCCGCGACCACGGAAAACCAGCTCCCGATCGCCGCGCTGATCGCCAAGCCGCGGGATCCTTGGAAAACCTTCCGACAAAGCCGGAACATGGCGTAACCGGTGGCCACGGCGAGCAGGCTGAGATTCAGCATGTTCGCGCCCAGGGCGGTGACACCGCCATCCTGAAACAAGAAGCACTGAACGAAAAGGACGGTGGCCATGACGACTGCCGCTCCGTCTGGTCCGAGAAAAACCGCGGCCAGGACACTGCCCAGAAGATGGCCCGAGGTGCCGCCGGCGACGGGAAAATTGACCATCTGGCCCGCGAAAAGGAACGCGGCCATGACCCCCATGAGGGGGACGGTCCGGTCATTCCAGCGGGCGTGAACGCGGCGCAGCGCCACGCCCAATCCAGCGCCGGCGACGGCAAAGGCCCCCGCGCACGTCTTCAGATCGAGAAAGCCATCCGGAATGTGCACAGCACCAGTGTTGGCCGCACGGCGGTTTTTGGCAAGGGGGAGAAACGATGCGGCAGCAGTTCTCGTTTTGACAAGTATGTAGTCCCGGCTTCAGTCGGTCGCCACGTGAAAACCGGCTGAAGCCGGGACTACATGCGTGGAACGGACCGTGTCCTGAGTCAAAATGAGAATTGCCGACGATGCGGTCCGCCCGGCTATTTATTTGGTCGGGCGGAGGATGAGATCGACGAGTTCGCCGGGACGAATCGCCAGGTCGGGCGGCATGCTCACGGCGATGGGCAGTCCCATATCGACGGCGTTTCCCGGCCGGATCATGGCGAGCGAATTCGTGATCGGCTCGAGCTGGGAACCGACTTGAAGCACTCGGGCCAGCCGCGCTTCGGATTTGCCACCCCGGGTTCTGACTTCGACGGTCGCGCCGACTTCGGGTTCGACGGGAAAGGGCTGGCGCAGGTAGCCGACGATCCGCTCGGACCGGAGGGCACTGATCACCAAAATGGGTTCTCCATCGACCACGTTTTCACCCGGATGGCGGTAAACGATGCTGACCATGCCGTCGGCCGGGGCGAGCAAGGTGATCGAACCGATGCTGGTTTGAACTTGCTTGATTTTGGCCTCCTCAATTTCCAGGGCCGCCAGGACGGCTTCGATGGCGGACGACGCGGTCTGGGCATTGCTGAGCGCCGCGAGACGTTGCAGACCTTGATCGAGCTCGACGATCAGTTTGGTTTTTTCCTCCACCTCGACTCTCAGTTCGTCGCGGTTGCGCAACGCGGTTTCATGGGTTTGGTCGGAGATCAGCTTGGATTTGAGAAGCTCCGCGCTCCGTTTGTATTCGCTTTCGGCGCGCAAAAGATCGACGCGAGCCGTCGCCACATTCACCTTTTGCAGCAACCACTCGAGCCGGAGGCGCTCGTAATCGGTGGCATTCCTCTGTTCCGAAAGGCGCGGTTCCAGGCGGGCCCGCAGCAAGTCCATTTCCGTCTGAATCAAGGCGAGGGTCACCCGCGGGTCGGCAGGCGTGATGAGGGCGACGGGGTCGCCCTGGGACACTTTCTGAAATCGAGCGACGTTAAGTTGGGAAAGGATTCCGGCTCGCGGGCTGGTGACCTTGGCGTGGAGTGGCTCGGCTTCTCCCTGAAGCGAGGGAGCGGCGATATTCTGACGCCAGATATAAACGACACCCAACACCGACAGGCCGAGAACCACCAGCGGCATGATCTCCACCCGGAACTCCCGCCACCGCTTGTGCGGCGGGATCGGAATCGGGGGCAATGGGCTCAGGCGGTCAGAGTTCGGATTCATCTTCGGCTTTCAAGCTGGTCACTCGCGAAACTCCGTCCAAGTCGCGCAATTCCTTGAGAAAATCGTCCACCCGGTCGGTGTCCCGGAGCAGGAGGCGGTAGGAGAGATCTGTGCCTTCGTAACCCTCGTTGGACCGTTGGCTCGAGCAGGTGGTCTTCAGGCTGTGACGGGTCAAGAGGCGCAGCAAGATGGCCAGCTCCGCGGAAGGGCGAGCCCAGTGAAGATTGACGATGAGATCGTAGCGATGGCGGCTGCCGAACGCGGTCAAGGAAAGAAACGACATGACCGCGGTCACCAACAGGCAGCCGATAATGGCGGTGGTGAATTTCTGGGTTCCACAGGCCATTCCGACGACGATCGAGGACAAGACGTAGGTGGTGTCGAGGGTGTCCCGAAGAATGTTGCGGAAGCGGACGATGGCGAACACGGCCATGAGGCCAAAGGCGGTGACCAGATTGTTGTTCAGAACCTGCATGACCAGAGCTACCAGGATCGGCATGACGATGAGCGAATTGACAAACGAACGGGAGTAGGAAAGGCCTGAATGGGTCAGGATGTAAACCCAGGCCACGATCTGGCCGAGGACGAAGGATAGAAGCAGTCCCAAGACCAGAATCGGCACGTTCAACGGAGCCGATGCGTAGTCGCCACGAAGAAACCAGTCGTTCATGCAGGTGTCTCAATCATTCCCGTTCGGACGGCCCGTTCCAACGTCGCCTTCCGGGCGTGCAGTTTTTCCATCACCAAATCCGATTGTGGCACAACGGGACCGGATGTTAAGCGTTTTTCTCCCATCAACGCCACTCCGTCCGCGTATTTCGCCGCCGAACATTGCGCGAGGTTGTAAATGCGGACCAAATCCCGAAACCAGTCGGGGAACCGCCCCGTGAATTTCAATTCGAGGATGACGTTGCGACCGAAGACGACGACGGGGTTTGTCATCTCGGACCGGAACTGAGCCGTCGGCTCCGGATCGCAGCGGACATCTCGATCCATGGTCACGCGCACCGAGTTGTTATGCGCACTGATCCAAGCCTCGCGCAAATAGGCCACGTGCGCCTTGGGCTTGGCGTGAATCTGGTTCATGAGCAGGCTGAATCGCTGCAAAGCGACCAGTTGCCGGGGATCGCGAGACACCAGATGCGCCGGCTCCGGCAGGTGACCGGCCAGCAGCCAGTCCGCCGCGTCGCGGTGGACCGCGCCTCGTTCCTTGAGGATGGCGTCGTTGGCGCGTCGTTTGATTTCGAAATAGACCGGCGCGGCCGGTTGATTCTCGTAAAAGCGCAGACGCAGCTTAAACCGGTTCTTGTTGCCGTTGATGGTGTGCCAATAGGTCGTCAGCTCATCCGAATCCAGGTAAAGACTATGCACCGAGTAGGAGTAATTGGACTGGGTCGCGCCGTACTCATCGATCTGCAGATAATTCCGGACGAATTCACGCACCGCGAGCGCCATTTCCTCTTTGATCAAGTATTTCAGCTCGAACCGCTGGATCTGGAGTTTATCTTCACCCATACAATCATGTCGCAATCTGTCCGGAGGCTGAACAATTTCTGATGCGTCTCCGGACATCGCCCCGCTCACCCAGCACGACGTCATCGTCTCGTGGAATCTGTCCCGCAGCGCCGGGCCGGGAGCGGGCATGACCGCCCTGAACGCAGGGTCGCGGGTTCATTGGCAAACAATCTGGGTCAATTGGCTCATTCTATTTGGCTTTTAAGCTATTGAAAGTCAAAATAAAGCACAGCAAGTGCCAAGAGCCACCGCCGGGCGAACCACTCCGTCGGATCGGATCGGGTCCGGCCGGCTGGCGACAGATCGTCCTCCGCGGCCCATTCAGACGGCAATCGGCGCCTTGATCGCCGGATACGGCTCGTAGCCCAGCAGCTCGAAATCCTCGAATCGAAACTCATGGATGGTTCGAACCGCCGGATTCAGTTTCATCGTCGGGAGGCGGCGTGGCTCCCGTGAGAGCTGGAGTTTGGCCTGCTCGACGTGGTTGCGGTAAAGGTGGAGATCCCCAAATGTGTGGACGAACGTGCCTGGCCGCAGCCCGGTCACCTGCGCGACCATCAGTGTGAGCAGCGCGTAGGACGCGATATTAAAGGGCACGCCCAGAAAAAGATCGGCGCTCCGCTGATAAAGCTGGCAACTGAGCTCCCCGTCTTGCACGAAAAACTGAAACAGAACGTGGCACGGGGGCAACGCCATCTGGTCGATTTCACCGACGTTCCAGGCGCTGACAATATGACGCCGACTCTCCGGGTTCACCTGAATTTGTTCGATGACCCGGTCAATCTGGTGGATGGCGCGGCCGTCCGCCGTCTGCCAGCGGCACCACTGCGCGCCATAGACCGGACCGAGGTTTCCCTCGGAATCCGCCCACTCATCCCAAATCGTGACGCCCTGGTCGCGCAGGTAGGCGATGTTGGTCTCGCCGCGCAGGAACCACAGCAGCTCGTAAAGGATGGATTTCAGGTGCAGCTTCTTGGTCGTGAGCAAGGGGAATCCGTCGCTCAGGGGAAAGCGCGTTTGCGCGCCAAACACAGCGTGCGTACCCGTGCCGGTTCGATCGGCCTTGAACTTGCCGTGGTCAAGGACGAGTCGCAGCAACTGGTGGTACTGGATCATGCGCCCTCGAGACCGGGCCAAGAACCCGGCCTCCCCAAACGGATCGATCGAGAAATCATCACGGACTTCCTTTAGGCGACGTTTCCCGCCGTCGCAAGCTCGAATCCACAGGCGAGAGCCGGGAGGCCGGCAACTGCATCGCGAACTCAGACGTCAGGGCGACGCTCCGTCGGTCTTTTTAATCGGAAGAATGGGACGGAGGGGTTTGGCGACGGTCCGAGGATCGGCGGTGCGGGAAGGCTCTGGCGTCGCACGGGTGAGTCCAACCTCCTCGGCCGTTTTATCCAGAAAGACCGAAACCAGGCGCCGCAAATCCTCTTGTTCCTTGGCCAGCCACCAGCCGAAAGCGGGCAGAGTCAGGAGCACCAGCCAAAGCCAGGGCAACTCAAAGCATCCCAGAATGAGCAATTCAACCCCTGTCAGGCACCAGAAAGTCATCCGGCTGAGCAAAGTCCAGGCGGTCTTGAGCCGACAGCGAATGAGCTGTCTCCCATCTCCCAGGATCTCGGCGGCGGTGATGAGCTGCATGTGGCACCACCGGCTTCCGTAGATTTCGAGATCGAAGCGGTTCCATCCCGCGTCCGCTTTGCTGGGCCAGTTGGTCCGCTCCAGTTTCGCCAAGGCCGCGGCCAGCAGTTGGATCCGTCCGATGTTCTGTTCATTCCAATAGGAGACTTCCTTGAAGCGAAGACCTCTCCCGCGCAGGCTGAGCGAATCGAGCGTCTCGTACTCCGTCAAATGGGTCCGGTGCAGACCAAGGCGCCCCTGATACCGGGCCCAGCCCCGGACGATTGGCTGACAGAGAAAAAGAAAAGCGATCATCGGCCGGGACCAAAAGCGGCGCTTCGAGGGCCCCACCTCGGCCTGAACCGCGGCGACGCCGCAGACCAGGAGGGAGATCACAAAACAGGCGACCGCCACCGGCAGGAGCGGCGGAAAGACCGCGCTCAGAACCGCCAGCGGCAGGGTCATGAGCACGTGATACTCGAGGTTGGTCAGGAGCATCAGCGTGAAGGACGGCTGGGCGGTATAGAGAGTCTGAAAATAGGCGCTGCCAAACACGCCGTGATAAACCATCGGAGCCCGGGTGATGACTCCGAATTTGGCCGGTGAATAGATCCGCCCTTGCCATTGGCTGCCCCCGAACCAGTTGAAGTACTCCGGATGCCGTCGAACCAGCAAAGCCTCCGCTTCGCCGTATCCCTTCTGCTGCTTGAGATACTCCACCACGGTTGAACGGCGGTAATGCCAGACAAACCCGGCCGGGCTGAAACCGAGCTGGTAGCCGCGCTGCTGAAGACGCCAGCAAATATCGACGTCATCGCCCGCCTTCCGGAAGAGCGGATCGAAACAACCCACCTCAAGCAGCGCCCATCTGTAGAAGGCCATGTTGCAGCCCGGAATATGCTCGGCCAATCGGTCCGTCAGCATCACATGGGTCGGCCCACCCGGCGACACCATCACCGCCGCCGCCACCCAGGAGTCCTCCGGCGGCAAAAGATTATGTCCTCCAATGCCGGCATAACTGCCATTGAGCAAATCGCCGATCAAGTAATAGAGCCAGTCGGCGTCCGCCCGGCAGTCGGAATCGGTGAAAGCCACGATCTCACCTTGGGCGGCTTCAATCCCGGTATTTCGAGCCACCGAAAGCCCTTGGTTGATCTGGTGACGCACGCAGCGGACGTTGGGGTGCCGGGCGACAATCTCGGGCGTGGCATCCGTCGATCCGTCATCCACCAAGATCACTTCGTAAGCCGGATAGTTCAGTCGCTTCAGGGAATCGAGGCACGCATCAAGGGTTCGCGCCCCGTTATAGCAGGCGACGACGACCGATACCATGGGCTGCTCGCGCAAGGGGAAGTAGGGTGCCGCCCGGAACAACTCCCGGACCACTCGGAAGGCGGGTTTGGGCTGCCGATCCCGGTCGGTCAGGCCAAACGCCCAATCGAGGATGTGCCGGCCATCCTTGTACCAGTCATCCGTGAAACTATAAACGATCGCTCCGGCCAGCCCACCCCGATAGGCGGACTCCAATTTCCACGCAAGAATTTCGCTCTGCCGGTCCTCGCTTTCGCTCCGAGAATCGATGCCGATTTCTCCCAGAATGAGCGGCTTGGAATCGGCGATCATCTGCAGCCGCGCCAGGTAATTCTCGAACGGTTTGGCTTGATGGATGTAAACATTAAAACAGATGAAATCGACCTCTTTGGGGCGGAGGAATTCGGTCGTCGGATAATTGCCGAAGGTGCAGAGGCATTCCGGATCTTCGGCCTTGACCAAGCCAACCAGCTCATCGATGAACTCGGCCATCCGCTTGGCCCCGCTCCAACGGACAATGTCCGGGGGGATTTCATTCACCAAGCTCAGAGCAAACACGGCCGGATGGGACGCGCAGGCTCGGGCGGCATTGACCACGGCGGAGCGGGCTTCCGCGCGGCTTTCCTCCCGATCCAGGAAGCACAGATGCTTGTTCCACGGGATGTCCACCAGAACCTTCAATTCAAATTCCTGCGCCAGGTCGAGAAACCACCGCGGCGGAACGTAGTAGGTGCGGAGAAGATTCGCCCCCAGCTCCTTCATGCGGGCGAAATCTTGAGCCGTTTGGGTGCGCGAGGCAAAATGCTCGCCTTGATCGTTCGGCGCGAACGGGCCGTAGGTCACCCCCTTCACGTAAAACTTGCTTCGGCCAATCCGAAAGAACTTGCCGTCGATCTTCGGACGGGCATTGGGTAGAACCGCAGCGGGCATGGGGTTTCGACGATTCCGGAACAGGATTTAATCACCGTTCCGCGGTCCCGACGGTTTCGGGGCGCGAAGACAACCAGTGAACTTCTGCACGATGACACGACTGCACGGGCCGGATGGGTAACAAAGTCTCCCAGGCTAGGCAAGCGGGATCCCAATCCGGACAGCAGTTCTGATTTTGACCCAGGACACGGTCCGTTCCACGCAGATAGTCCCGGCTTCAGCCGCTTTTCACGTGGCGACCGGCTGAAGCCGGGACTACATACTGGTCAAAATGAGAACTGCTGCCTCCCGGGCCTTTCGGCTGTTCCAAATGAAAGGAC
>CAYHFE010000195.1:0-12053 GCA_964355375.1 uncultured Verrucomicrobiota bacterium | reverse complement strand
GCCACAGAGGGACTTTCACCCTCCAGTGCATGCTCTCTCTCAAGCGCACGAGTGCCGCCTTCAGGCGGTCGGAAGCCCTAATGAGAATTGCTGACGCCACCAACCGACTCGTTGACGACGCGTCCGGATTTGTGAACACTCTGAGCCAGAATCTGCGCGCGCTGTCGGCACCTCAGTCGCCCACCTCTCGCGTCAGGCGGCGCATGCGAATAACTGAGACGCTCGACAAGAGCAGGCCCGAGTAAAGAACCCCGGAGCAAGCTCCGGGGCGTTGACAATATGATTTCACAATTCAAAACAAAGTCGAAGCAAGCTTCGAGGTATCAGACCCCATGGGAATGAAAACAGCCATTGTCACCGGCGCCAACGGATTCATTGGCTCGCACATTGTTTATCGGCTCTTGGCTCAAGGCTGGTGTGTTTATGCGCTGGGACGGAGCACAGCGACAAGTCAATGGAGTGACCGTGTCATTGGGGCATTGCGTGAGGTCGGCACCATCACGGAGTCCCGCGGGACACTCTATTGTCACGAGATTGATCTCAACGCCCCGGACATGAGATTGGATTTCGTCTTTCGGAATGATTACTCATCCACCGAAACGACTCTTTTTCACGTCGCTGGTGATACCCGCTTTACCCCGCCTGATCTTGCCCTTCAACGGCAGGTGAACATTCAGGCCCCAGTCAATATTGTCAGCGCGTTGAAGGGAAATATTGCCACCGCGATCCATGTGAGCACAGCATTTGTGGCCGGAAACCGCCCGGGATTGATTCGAGAGCCTGACTTGGACTGTGGGCAAGAGTTCCGGAACAGCTACGAAAAGAGCAAGTTCGAGGCGGAGGTTCTTCTCACCGAACATTGTCGGAGGCAGGATGTCGCACTCGTAGTCGTCAGACCTAGCATCATTACCAACGACCGGGAATCTGGGCGTGCTTCCACCTTTACGCATCTCAACGCCCTGGTTGAAGTGATCAGTCGCATCCAGGAACACTATCGGATCTCGGACGGCCAGGTGGTAAGCAAGAGGATCCGGTTAATGGCTGATCCCGAAGCCAGGCCCAATCTCGCGCCGGTGGATTCGATCATTCCGCCCTTGTTGCAGATTGCGGAATCTTCGGCGGCGCGGGGGAAAGTGTTTCACCTCTGCCATCCCAAGCCACAGTCCAATGTGCAGTTGGTGGAGCTGATTTGCGAGGCCTTCCAGGTTAAAGGGAAGCTGGCGCTGGAATTTCTGGAGAGCATTCCCAGACCGATGAGCCGGACCGAGGAGATGATTCTCCGCTCCTTAAAACCCTATGCGCCGTATCTGAACAGCCGTGGTGAATTCGACTTGAGCCACTCGCGGTCAATGGTGCCTGATTACGATTCTTATTTCACCCAACTGGATGTATCCTATATCCGAAAGATCGTTGAGTTTCAGCGTCGGAACAGGAAATGATGCCGCCGAACTCAAATAGTGAACCCAGGTCATGAAACGAAGTTAAGGTTCGACCGAGTCTGAACTGACCAGGATTCATGGAAAGCCCCTTCCGCTTGGCACAGACCTTGGGACCATGAACCGAAGCAGCGATGGGGAGCGCGGGCGTCTCGCCTGCTGGGTTCGGCGTCCCGCCGAACACTCGTGGAGATGGACCAGCTTGATTCCGGTCGGCGAGACGCCAACCGGTGCAGCCGGGACGGCCGCGCTCCCCATGCAAAACCCCGCGGTTCATGGGTAGTGACATTTCGCTTGGCGCAGACACTGCCACCAGGAATCGCGGTGGCGGAGAGTCGGTCGGCGACCCGAGTCCTTGGCTGACATCGCGCGATTAGCCCCGGATCGGAAATCGGCGCTCCGGGTCCGGGGGGGCTTCATCATCTCGAAACGTCTCTGGATCTTTGCCGTCAGAGATCTGAAATGGCCCTTTCCGGGATCTCCGCGGTGCGGCTCACGCCAAGTTTTCAATCGCCAACCCGGATGATCCGCGCTTGAATACGGCGAGCCCAAAACAACATCAGAACTGCCCACGTTTGACCTATGAATCGATTGCTTCGCACGCTTTTCGCCTGGGAGGTGGTTGGAACCCTGGCCGGCGCGGCCGTTGCCGCCCAGTTCCAATTTCCCAACCACAACTTCACCGTCCCGGACGGTTTTGAGGTCGAACTCGTGGCCGGACCGCCCCTGGTCAACCGGCCCATCGAAATGGATTTCGATGAGCAAGGACGCCTCTATGTCACCGATTCCTCCGGCACGAACGACAAAGTGCAAAAGCAACTCGAGGACAAACCCCACCGCATCGTCCGCCTGGAAGACACCGATGGCGATGGGCGATTCGACAAGACCCAGGTCTTCGCCGACAAGATGATGTTTCCCGAGGGCGCGATGTGGCTGGATGGTTCGCTCTACGTCAGCGCGCCCCCGAGCATCTGGAAGCTGACCGATACCGACGGAGATGGCGTCGCGGACAAGCGCGAGGAATGGTTTGATGGCAAGACCCTGACCGGCTGCGCCAACGACCTGCACGGTCCGTACTACGGTCCGGACGGCTGGATCTACTGGAGCAAGGGCGCGTTCGCCAAACAAACCTACGAGCGCCCCAGCCAATCACCCTGGGTCACGCGCGCCGCCCATATTTTTCGAGCCCGCCCCGACGGATCCGGGATTGAGCCGGTGATGACCGGGGGCATGGATAATCCAGTGGGGGTGGTGTTCACTCCCTCCGGCGAGCGGATTTTCACGACGACCTTTTTTCAACATCCCGGCGGAGGTCAGCGCGATGGCTTGATCCACGCCATCTACGGGGGCGTTTATGGCAAGGTGCATGACGTCATCGACGATCACAAGCGGACCGGCGAGATCATGCCCGTATTGACTCATCTGGGACCGGCGGCGCCTTGCGGCTTCGTTCGTTTCGACTCCCCGGCTTTTGGCTCCGAGTATCGGGACAACCTGTTTGCGACGTTGTTCAACCTGCACAAGGTCACGCGCCACGTTCTGCAGCCGGCCGGCGCGACGTTTCGCACCGTGGACAGCGATTTCCTGGTCTCCGATAACACCGATTTCCATCCGACCGACGTCATCGAAGACGCCGACGGCAGCCTGCTGGTGATTGACACGGGTGGCTGGTACAAGCTTTGTTGTCCGACGTCGCAACTCTGGAAACCGGACGTGCTCGGAGCCATCTACCGGATTCGAAAGACCGGCGCGCCGAGGCTCTCCGACCCGCGCGGTTTGAAGCTGAACTGGGCGAACCTCTCACCGACGGATCTGGTGAAATTGCTTTCCGAGGAACGCGGCGCGGTTCGAAACCGAGCCATGGCTCGACTGGCGGGTTTAGGCACCGCGTCGGTGCCGCCCCTGGCCGACGCTCTGAAATCCGCCCGATCGATCGAGGCCCGTCGTCTGGCGGTCTGGACCTTGACTCGCATTGACGCCCCGGAAGCGCGACAGGCCGTGCGCGCGAGTTTGGTCGGACAAGATGACAGTGTCCGCCAGGCCGCCGTGCATGCGATAAGTGTGTGGAAGGACCGGGAAGCAGTCGGACCGCTTCGTTACGTTTTGAATCGTGCCCCCTCGCCTCTCCGACGGGCGGCGGCGGAGGCACTGGGCCGGCTCGGAAACAAGCTGGCGGTGTCGGACTTGCTCGAAGCCGCGGGCCGCGTCCGGAATGATCGCATCCTCGAACATTCCTTGACCTATGCCCTGATCGAAATTGCCGATCCGACGGGAACAGTCGCGGGACTTCAATCAACCAATACCGGAACGAAACGGGCGGCGCTGATTGCGCTTGATCAGATGGAAGGCGGCGGATTGAAACCGGAAATCGTCGCGCCTCTGCTGACGGTCGCGCCTCCGGAGTTGAAGCAAACGGCGTCCTGGATTGTCGGTCACCACCCGGAATGGGGCGGCGCGCTGGCGGGGTTTTTCCGGAACCGTCTCTCGGAAATCGCTCTCACCACCGACGATCGATCGGATCTGGAACATCAATTAGCCCAACTCGCGGGGAATCCGGCCATTCAGGACTTGCTCTCGACCACGCTCGGAAATCCTGCCTCGCCCCACGAATCGCGCCTCACCTCTCTGCGCGCGATGGCCAAGGCTGGCTTGAAAGAAGCGCCGTCCCACTGGATCCGCGCGCTTGCTCAACTCCTGGCCTCCACCGAGCCCACTCTGATGCGAGAGACGGTGACGACCGTCCGCGCGCTGAGCCTGCCCAAGACTGGATCCGCGGACCTCGAAGCCGCCCTGCTCCGGGTGGCTCGCCATCCGAGCGCGACGGCGGAAGTTCGTCTCGATGCCTTGGCCGGATTGCCCGCCAGTCTGAACCGGCCGGAGCGCGGACTCTTTGAATTCCTCAGAGCCAACCTTGATTCCTCGAAGCCGGTCCTGACCCGCACGACGGCGGCGAATGTCCTGGCCAAGGCCAAACTTTCCCCGGAGCAATTGACCGATTTGACCGACTCCTTGAAGAGCGCCGGCCCGATGGAAGTTTCCAAGTTGCTTTCGGCATTCGAGCGAGCGACCGACGAAGCGCTGGGCTTCAGACTGATCGCCTCACTTAAACAATCGGCCGGCTTGTCCGGGCTGCGGGCCGAGAGTTTGAAGCCGCGCTTGACCAACTTTCCCATGACGGTGCAAAGGAGCGCGGACGAACTGCTCGCCAGTTTGAATCTGGATGCCGCCAAACAGCAGGCGCATCTTGAGGCCGTCGCGGAAGCGACCCGGAATGGCGACGTCCGACGCGGTCAGGCCATTTTCAATAGCCAGAAGACAGCCTGCGCCACGTGTCATGCCATCGGTTATCTTGGGGGAAATATCGGACCTGATTTGACGCGGATTGGCCAGATTCGCACGGAGCGGGATCTTCTGGAGGCGATTGTCTATCCGAGCGCCAGTTTTGTGCGCAGCTATGAGCCGGTCTTTGTGGTCACCAAATCGGGCGATGACTACAGCGGTGTTCTGCGGAAAGACGCGGTGGACGAGGTCCTGCTGGCGACCGGACCCGGCACCGAAGTTCGAGTCGCTCGAAGCGACATCACGGAGATGAGGCCCGGGACCGTTTCGGTCATGCCCGGCGGCTTGGATGAGCAGCTCAGCCGCCAGGAGCTGGCCGATCTCATAGCCTTCCTGAAATCAACGAAGTGATCAGAAACGGTCTGACCTCGCGCGCGAGAACTAAACCGCACTTCAGCGGTGACGGCGAGCGCACGCGCCCAAGCGTGCGGTGGGGGTGCATCCCGAAGTTGTCGGTGAACTGGCGGGGGCGGAAGTTCCTCGCAAGGTCGCGCCGATTCTGCCTCCGGGTCGGATCGAGAGCGCAGCGGTTCGGCCAAGCCTCGGCCGCTCCGGGAGTCGGCTCTGGAAGAGCCTCGGAGATGAGCCGGGTGCAAACGAGCGACCGCGAGTGCTGCGCCCGGATTCCGGCCAGAGAGGGTTTCCGCCCCGGAGTGGGCGGAGGGTCGGGTTGCTTTTGAACGCAGTCCCGGCGGCCCTTCAGGGCGCCCATCCCTTCTGCACTCTGGACCGGGCGCCGTGCTCGCGGGGCTCGCTTGCGCCCGGCTAATATCTTGAGTCCCTGCGGGACTTCCTTCGAGAGGCTCAAACTATATTGGGACTTCTGTGACATCGCGAGTCCCACGGTTCTCCAACAACATCGGGATGCGCGGGTGCGGTGGTCGGCGCCCTCGCCGACCAAACTGGCGCCTGCGAACCAGTCAGCATGCAGTGACTGAGGTGAGCCTCCGTTCCGACTGGCGTCTTGGGCCGTTCAGCACCGAGCGCCGTGATCGGCCGCGGGCCGAAGTCTCAGGGCTCCGAATTGTTCCGGCCGAAATACCGTTAGACCTTGCCGTAGGATTGCTCGACGATTTCGCGGAAGATATTTCGCCCGAAATCGATGATGCGGATTTCCCGCTGCGCATTTTCCTCCGAATCGCTGGCGTGGGCGGCGTTGACCATGATGGTCTGGCCAAACTCGCGGCGAATCGACCCGGGCGGAGCCTTGGAGGGGTCAGTCGGGCCGAGAATATCGCGGATCTTTCGGATGGCCTCCGGTCCTTCATAGACGAGGGCGATGCATTTCTCGGTGCCGGGCTCGCTCAGTTGCGCCTCGCTGCACTCGCTCGGAACACGGCCCGACATGAACTTCACGATGCTGTCGAACTGACTGTCGCCGAAATGCGGGCTGAGGATTTGACCGATCTGTTTCTCTTCCATGGCCGGGATGGCGAAACCGAATTCCTTCTCCAGAGCGGCTTTGGCTTTGCCGGCGACGACACCGGTCAATTTCGTGCGCAAGACCTCGCGCACCGGCCCGTAAAATTCCACGGCGGCGGCGACGCTCATCCGATGGAGCTTGATTCCGACGATGTAAAGGCCGGTTCGGGAAAAGAAGTCGATGACATTTCCGGGACGGCCGGTTGGAAAACGGAAATTGTCGGGCTTGATCAGGACCAAGGTCCTTTGGAGTCGTTCGCCGGGGGGACAGGCGATGACGTTCTGCAGCAATCCTCCGTCTGAGTCCGAATAGCGGGTCCACAGCTTCAGTTTCTGTTCCGCCTCTTCGTCATTGGGCGCCGCCAGCACGGCTGGTTCGAAATACCGAACCTGGTCATGCTCATCCATGATGATGTCGCCGTAAGTGTCCCGAATGGTTTCGCCGCCGCGGCGATCCGGAGTGAAACTGCCGACCACACCCCGCATCTTGCGCACGGCGTCCTCGCCCCGGAAAAGCAGCATCATCACCCGGCGCCGCCGCTGGGTTTTGGGATCGGGGTTGAAGTTCTGAATGATGTAATCGCGGATCAGCTCTTGGATGCGTCGATCCTGCGGATCGTTGGTCGAGACGATCGCACTCGAATACTCCGTCACCAGTTCCGGGCTGGGCGCGAACATCCGGGCTCCAACCAACTCCAATCCGGTCCGGGTAATCAAGCGGGCCAAGATCCCGCCGGTTCGGGATTTGTATAGGGAATAGGGCGTAATAATGACGTAGGCGAGTTCTTGCGACATAAAGAGGGAAAATAGACGAATCAGGCTGCGGGAGCCGACGGCGATTCCGGCGCGAGCGGAGCGGGAGGGACGGACGATTTGCCACCCAGAATTTTGAACATGACCACACCGCAGGTCGGACATTTCCCCTTGATCGCTTTTCGCCCGTTCTTCATCAACTCCTCAACGGCGTCGGCGATTTCTTTCTTTGCTTTGCACTTAACGCAATATCCTTCTGGCATAAAATCATCCTGCGGCCCCGCCTGCTACCCCTGCGGAGTTCGGTTTTGTAGCTTACGAGGCCCGAATCCAACCCGTCAACTGAGAATTCCATACGCTCAGCGGATCGAGGCTTTCCACTGTCCGGCGCCATCGCGGTCCAACCCGATTCTTTTCTGACGAAATTGTCCTCGAGATCCGGCGGTGCGGGTTTAGATGAGCTTGGTGATCGCATTCCATGAACTTCTCGGTTGAATCTTGCGCTCTCGCTCTCCACAATTTGCCCCCATGAATTCCGCCCTATCTGAACCGAGACGGCTCGGGGTCACCGAATGGTTGGTGATCCTGGTCGCGATCATCGGTTTCGCCTTTGACACCTACGAATTGCTCATGCTGCCGGTCATCGCGGGCCCGGCCCTGGCGGAGATCCTCCAAGTTCCAGCCAACAATCCGCTCGTGACCCAGTGGGTCGGAAACATGCTTTGGATGACGGCCCTCTGCGGCGGCATCTTTGGGCTGCTGGGCGGGTGGTTGACGGATCGCCTGGGCCGCAAGACCGTCCTGGCCGGGAGCATCATGCTTTACTCGTTTTCGCCGGTGTTGGCGGCGATGAGCACGACTCTCCCGTGGTTTTTGTTTTTCCGCTGCACAACGTTCGTCGGTGTGTGCGTGGAGTTTGTGGCCGCGATCACCTGGCTGGCGGAACTTTTTCCGGACAAACGCCAGAGGGAACTCGTGCTCGGAAGCACGCAAGCGTTCGCCTCGGTCGGCGGCCTGCTGGTCACCTTCGCGAACATGTTGGCCTTGAAATACGCCGCCGTCCTGCCGGCCTTGCCGTTGCCCGAGCCGTTCGATGTTCACGCGTCCTGGCGCTACACGCTCATGACCGGGCTCATCCCGGCGATTCCCATCGCCCTGCTGTTGCCGTTCGTTCCCGAATCGAAGGTTTGGCTGGAGCGGCGCAAAGCCGGAACGCTCCGACGCCCCAGCATCGCCGAGCTCTTCTCGCCGCGATTGCGCCGCGTCACCCTGGTGACAGCCGGTCTTTCGGCCTGCGCCTACGGAGCGGCCTTTGGCGCGCTGCAGATGACCCCGACCCGCATCGTGCCCGGTCTGGCCAGCTTTGCCGAGCAGCGCAAAGCCCTGAAACCTCTCCAAGATGAAGCGGTGACTTTGAATACACAGCTCAATCAGACAAAGCCACGGCTGGTGCAAGCCAGCGGCGACGTGCCCGGCCTCGTCGAACTGGCGGGCAAAAGAGCCAAAATCAAAAAAGAGATCGGTGGCACGCGCCGAGGTCTGGAGAACCCTCAACTCACCGACCTCGAGAAAAGCGGATTGCGGCCGAAGCTGGGCGGCTTGACGAATCAGCTCGCCCAGTTGGAAAAGGACTTGAATCAACTCACCGAAGCCAAACCCGAAGCCAAGACCGTGATCACCGATCGCGAGGCCATCCTTGGCCAAATCGCCGCCAATCGCGCCAAGCAAGAGCCGTTTGACACCCCGATCAAAGCCCGTGGGAACACGATCCAACTGTGGCAGGAGCTCGGCGGATTGGGTGGACGAATCACCCTGGCTCTCTTGCTCATCGTGGCCATGAGCCGCCGCACCCTTCTCCGCCTTTTCCAGCTCCCCGGGTTGCTCGTGTTTCCGCTGACCTACGCCTACCTGTTCCGCCATCAACCCGACCTGTTCCCGTGGGGCATGGCGCTGGCGGGATTTCTGACCGTCGCCCAGTTCAGTTATTTTGGGGAGTACCTCCCGAAGGTTTTTCCGCTGCACCTTCGAGCGACCGGCGGCAGTTTCGCCACCAATGTCGGAGGCCGCATGCTTGGCACATCGGCCGCCTTTGTCACCGCGAATTGGGTCGCGCCCAGACTGCCGGGAACAACCTTCGAACAGGTCGCCGGTGCCGCCGCCCTTGTCGGAACCGCCGTTTTTGTCGTGGGGTTAGCCCTGAGCTTCCTTCTCCCCGAACCAAAGGAAGAGAAACTGGCCGATTAGCTGGATCGGATTTCGAGCATCTCCGGCTCGACCCATTTGCCGTGCTCGCGAATGAGATCGACGAGCCGGTCCACCGCCTCCGCTTCCGGAATGTTGAACTTGATCGGAGTCTTGCCCACGTAAAGGTTGATCTTGCCGGGCGCGCCCCCGACATACCCGAAATCCGCGTCCGCCATCTCGCCCGGACCATTCACGATGCAGCCCATGATGGCGATCTTGACGCCTTTGAGGTGCTCGGTCCGCGTCTTGATCCGGGCCGTCACGGTCTGCAGATTGAACAAAGTGCGGCCGCAGGAGGGACAAGCCACGTAATCGGTCTTGAACGACCGGCAGCCGGCGGCCTGCAGGATATTGTAGGCCAGACGCAAGGACTGACCGCCGCCACTCTCGCCGCGGACCAGGATCGCATCGCCGATTCCATCCGCCAGCAGGGCTCCGATCACGACCGAGGCGCGCAATAACGCAATCTTCGGCTCGAGCGGGGTTTCGGAAACACTCAGACAATCCTTGAGCAGAATCGGATTGTTCAAGCCCAGCCCGCGGAGTTTGGCCGCCAAGAGGCGAAACGCCGGAATGGCTGGGAGCGGGACATCATCCCGGACCGTGACGAGCTGGGTTTCGCACTGGATCTTGAAATCGGCCGTGGGATCGATTTCTTGGACGTTCAAATCCTCGTAGATCGCCTCCGGTTTCACGTCGTCCTGGGGACGGATCTTGGGCGCGACCTTCTCCCACGTGGCTCGGGTCACCACTACTCGAACGGTCTGTTCACCACCGCATGGGACGGCCTCGGTCAACTCGATCTCCGGGGTTGGCCGACGCGCAAAAGCGAACGGATCAAAGGGCCAAGGAGGAGCCGCCGTGAGGAGGCTCTGATCCTTTTCCTGATCCGGTGCGGAAACCGATCCCGACGCCGAAGAAGTGAGCCTCCTGAAGTCGGCTCCGACGGTGAGCTGGGGAATCTGAGCCAGCAGATCGCGGCACACCGGGATTTCGTTCGGCGAATCCTCGGTCAACGAGACGCGAAGGGTATCGCCGAGCCCGTCCATGAGCAGCGAACCGATTCCGATGGCGCTCTTAATCCGGCCGTCCTCGCCCTCCCCCGCCTCGGTCACGCCGAGGTGAATGGGATAATTCCAATCCGGTCCGAGATCCTCGAGGCGAGCGACGAGCAGACGATAACATTCGATCATCACCTTCGGATTGCTCGACTTCATCGAAAAAAGGAAGTTGTGGAAGTCGTTCTGGCGGGCGATCCGGGCGAATTCCAACGCGCTCTCGACCATGCCCAAGGGCGAGTCGCCAAATCGATTCATGATGCGATCGCTCAGAGAGCCATGGTTGGTCCCGATGCGCATTGATCGGCCGAGCTCCCGGCAAAGCAGGACCAAGGGCGTGAACTTCTCCTCGATCCGTCTTAACTCCTCAGCGTATTGGTCGTCGCTGTATTCCTTGATCGCAAATTTCTTGGAGTCCGCGTAATTGCCCGGGTTGATCCGGACTTTCTCCACCCATTGGGCCGCTTCCAGGGCCGCGTCCGGCTTGAAATGGATATCGGCCACGATCGGGACAGGGCAACCTCGGGAGCGGAGTTCGGTCACGATGTTCTTGAGGTTGGCCGCGTCTTTGATCGTGGGAGCGGTGATGCGGACGAGCTGACATCCGACAGCCACCAGGTCGAGCGTTTGCTGGACCGATGCCGCCGTGTCCATGGTGTCGCACGTGATCATGGACTGGACCACGATGGGATGACTCCCGCCGATGATGACACCGCCCCGCGCCGGATCCCCCACGATGACTTCCCGGGTCGGACGCCGTTGATGGAAAAACGGAGACGAACAGTAGCGCATGGGGTTACTGGGTCGTCCCAGACGCCGGGATTTCCGCGGGTTTCGCCTGAAATTCCTCGACCGTGCTTTCGCTCTGGAAGAGTGACTTGAACAAGCCGAGCCGCTTCGTCACGTCGTTAAAGGAGACGTAAAGCATGAAGGAAATCAGCAGGACAGCAAAGGCGGTGGTCGTGTATTCCATGAACCGGACGCTCAAGGGGCGTCGGCGAATGCGCTCAATGATCGCCATCATGATGTGCCCGCCATCGAGCACGGGCACCGGGAGCAGATTGAGAATCGCCAGGTTGATGTTGAGCAGAACCAGGAAGCTCAAGGCCAGCCGGTAGTCGGTTTGGATCTGCGCCCCGAGCATGAGCAGGATGCCCGGCGGACCGCTCAGGTCTTTTACCCCCACCCCGGTTTGTTTGGAATGGAGAAGCGCGCTCAGGGTATTGATCGTCTTTTCCCAAACATCAACGACCTGAGCCCACGGTGATGGCCCCGGTCGCTGGACCTGGTAAACGCTGGTTGAACTGCCCAGGGACACGCCGATCCGCCCCTTTTTCGTGGTCGGATCGAGAGCTGGGGTGATCTGGAGGGTAAGTTTCTGCTTGGCTCGCTCGACCACCATTTCCGTCGCTTCGCCGCCCCGTTTCTGGATCAGGTCAATGAGCTGCTCGCGGCCCGCGATGGGCACGCCGGCGAAATAGAGGATCAAATCCTTGACCTTGAGCCCGGCCTGGCTGGCCGCGCCTTCCGCCTTGACCTCCATGACCTCGGGATGATCCCGCGGATCCAGATCGAGCATCTTCCAGCCAAACGTGGGGTTGACGACCGCCGTGAGTTGGTAGGTGGTGCGGGCGCCTTGCCGCTCGATCACGACGGGCAAGACATTCGTCCGGGCCAGAACCGTCGTCATTTGCACTTCCTGCCACGACTTCACCGGCTTGTCGTTGACCGCCACAATGCGGTCCCCTTCTTTGATCCCCAATTTCGCCTCGGCCGAAGTGGGATTCACGTAGCCGACGAT
>CAYHFE010000194.1:3320-12057 GCA_964355375.1 uncultured Verrucomicrobiota bacterium | reverse complement strand
GCGGCGACGTGGAAATCCTCGGCCGGGCGGTGGCCGGGATGTGGCAGCGGCTCGGTTTGGACCGATCGTTCAACGGAGTGCCCAGGCACGGGGTGTTCTTGCCCTTTGCGCATGCTCCGTGATCAGGCACGCGCCATGAAGCACCGAGTTCTTTGAGGACAGCGCGGCGATATTGCCAAAATACCGTTAACCATATGATTTCCGCCATTGACTTCACCGTCGGCAAACGCAGCGCACCGATCTACCAGTTGAAGGTCGTCCTGCTCGGCAGCAAACCGCCCGTATGGCGGCGAATCCAAGTGCCTGCCGACGCCCGGCTGGACTGGCTGCACGCCGTCCTGCAGGTCGCGATCGGTTGGACCAACAGCCATCTGCACGCGTTCAGGGTGGGCGAGGATTGCTATTCCGACACGCGCCATCACTTTGCCGAGTTTGAGGGCGACCCGGAAATCCTTGAGGAGCGCAAGTTCGCTCTCCGGCAAATCGCTCCACGCGAGCAGGACGTCTTCCGCTACGAATACGACTTTGGCGATTCCTGGGAGCACGAGATCACGGTGGACAAAGTCCTTCCGCCCGACGCGGCTGCCGCCACCACTGCCCTCTGCCTCGAGGGGGACCGCGCCTGTCCCCCAGAGGATTGCGGCGGTGTATGGGGCTACGACAACCTGCTCAAGATCCTCAAGAACCGGAAACACCCCGAGCACAAGAGCATGAAGGAATGGCTGGGCCGCCCGTTCGACGCCGCAGCCTTCGATGTGGAGAAGGCCAACCTCTGGCTGCGAAAGCTGAAATGGCCACGCGTGACCGACGCACAACTGCGCAAGGTGCTCATGGGCCGGGATAACTACCCCGAGTGATCGGCAGACCGCGCGATCTTCGGTGAGGCAGACGGGCGAGTGGTCAGGGAAGTCTTAACACGCGAGGACGCCGAGTCCTTCAATTCTTGACCGCTGCTTGCCTGACATTAAAATGGCTCTTCGCGTACTCGAGTGGGTGAATTTGAGTAAGAAACGTGGTTCGGAGCCAATGTAGATGGGGCTGGAATGGGTTTTAGGTGGGCAAGAGTTCGTTTACAGTGAATCGATGGCAAAAAGAACGCGACGGCGTCAGCTCCGGGACGCTTATCGATTCAAGGGGTTTATTCCAGGGGCCATGGTGGTTGGCATTTTTGGCGATCCAACGGCGCGCGTGCTTCCCTTGGGGCGGCGCCAAAAAAAACGGCTTGTGGCGTGTGTGGCCTTTGGCACAAGAGCTACTACGACCAAAAGGTCCGCCGAGTTCGGGATCTCTCCTGTGGCGACACCCACGTCTATCTGGAGGTCGCGGTGCGGCGGGTATTGGAAAACGCGGCGCGTTTGCTGTATCAGGAATGGTTCGTCCGCCTCCGCTTCCCCGGCCACGAACACACCCCCATCGCCCACGGCCTCCCGCAAGGGTGGGAGCGCGTGCCCACACCGGAAGCGATTGAAATCAATCCGACGACTAAACTCTCAGACGAAGCAGAACGCTGGTATGTCGAGATGGCGAATTTACCCACGGACTCGATGGTCATTCAAAGCGCCATCAAACGGGATGGACGGAGCGGCAGCAAATTCCAGAACGGTGACACTCTGTTGGCACGAATCACACCCTGCCTTGAGAACGGGAAAACGGGTTTCGTGAATTTCATGATGGACGGTGAGAGAGGCAGAGGCTCGACCGAGTTCATCGTGCTACGTTCCAAGCGCGTCACACCGGAGTTCGTTTACTGCCTCGCCCGCACCTACCACTTCCGCGAGAACGCCATCAAGAGCATGGTCGGTTCATCCGGACGCCAACGCGTGCAAGAGAGCTGCTTTGAGAAGTTCCAAGTGCTTGTCCCGCCGCCGCTGCTGTTGAATCTGTTCAGTGAATCCGCCGAACCTATCTTCCGGCAAATCCGAGTCCTTCACCTCCAAAACCAAAAACTCCGCGCCGCCCGCGACCTGCTGCTGCCGCGGTTGATGAGCGGGGAGATTCCTCGGAAACTCCGCAGCTCGCGCCAATGAAGACTATCCGAAGACTGCCGCGAAGCGGCTTAGTTCAACGACAAGCTCACCGACCGACGCCGTAACCGAACACCGGCAGCAAATCCAGTGTCCGATAAAGGCGGACGATCCAAAAGCGAAACGCTTGGCGGCGGTTCGTGTGGAGCGTCTTGTTCGCCGTCATATCCTGTCTATCCAAAACTCCGGGCGCTGATGCCCGTGCGCTATGGCCGCAATCCAAATCGTGTCCTGTCGAATAATGTAAGCAACATAGTGAAAAAATGCGCGGAGGTTCACTCGACGATAGCCTTTCCGTCTCAGCCGAGGCACTTCAGGAAATCGGAGGATCCAATCCACTACTGCCGCAACCTCGTCCCGAAACCGTAACCCCAGCCCCGGCTCTCTCGACTCATAGTAGGCTATTGACTCAACGAACTCCTGCTCCGCCTCATCGAGCGTGATCAGTGTCATCTCGCAAAACGGCGGTCGATATCTCGAAGCACATCGGCAAAAGGTCGTCCCGTGGCTAGCCCTGCATCAATCTTCTGAATGCGGCGCTCGATCGCCTCCTCCCACGCGGCTTCAACTCCAACGTCCCCACCGGCCTCGGCATTCTCCAAGAGCGTGCGGGCCAACTTCAACTGCTCGCTCTGAGGCAACGTCAGCGCCTCCTCGGCGATCTCAATGAAAGTGCGATTCATGCTTCCGAAAGCTACCAGTGATACAAACATTGTCGAGGGGCTTCTGACGGCGAACGATTAGCTCACCGACCGACGCCGGAAACGGGCACTGGCAGCGAATCCAGCGTCCGATCAACCTGGCGCACCCAAGTCATCCATCTTCAGGACCTGCATGATTTCCATCACGGCTGCGGTGAGCGGCAGAGGCGCCCCGAACTGGTGACCAGTTTCCAGCGCGTTGTTGAGATCCTTGATGTGCAGGTTGATTCGGAAACCGGGGTTGAACTTCCGGTCGAGCATGAGTGGCGACTTGGCTTCCATCACTGTGCTGCCCGCCAGCCCTCCACGAATGGCCCGATACACCAGCTCCGGCTCCACGCCCGCCTTGGCCGCGAGCACCAGCGCCTCGGACAACGCGGCGATGTTGAGCGCACCAACGACTTGGTTGGCCAACTTGGCGACGTTGCCGGCGCCGACGTCGCCTACGAGCACAACGGACGCGGCCATCGCCTTGAACACCGGCAGACACCGGTCGAAGATCTCCTGTTTGCCTCCAACCATCACCGCGAGCGTGCCGTCAATCGCCTTGGGTTGGCCGCCGCTGACCGGCGCGTCCAGCATCTCGACGCCCTTCTCCGCCAGCTTGGCAGCGACTTCGCGGCTGGCGAGCCGTGCGATCGAGCTCATATCGGCGACGATCAAACCGGCTTTGGCGCCCTCGAGGATGCCGCCTTTGCCCAGCACCACCTCTTTCACCTCGGGCGAGCTGGGCAGCCTGGTGAGGACGAGCTCGACCTGTGGCGCGATGTCCCTCGGGCTGGCCGCGGCTTTCGCGCCGGCCGCCACCAGTTCGTCCACCGCCGCACGCACGACGTCGCAGACGATCATCTCATGTCCCGCCTTGAGCAGGTGTTTGCTCATGGGCTTGCCCATGATCCCGAGTCCGGTGAATCCGATTTTCAGGCGAATGATGTTCATCTGAGTGGTTTGTTAGTAGCGAGAGTCGAAAGTCGAAGGCTGGCTCAGACTTTGAAGCCGTAGTCGCGCAGCCAACCGAACGAACCGGTTGTGTCGGGCGTGGGGACGTATTCCAGCTCTGCGCAATCGGCACCATAGCAGCCCAGTTCGGGGCGGAGGTCGTGGACCGCGATGAAGAGGACGTTGGGCCGCCCGGCACCGGGAGTATTCGCGGCCGCAATGCAGAAGATCCGGGCGAGGACGAGGATCCGGGAGAAAGCCAACGCCTGTGCCCGGCGAAATATTGTACCGCTGAAGTCGTGGCTAAGCCTGAGAATCGAGCCTGTGATCGGAAACTGTCGCTCTTACCTTACGGGTAGCCAGACGGACATTTCGCTCATGCCGCGATTGCACCAAGCGTAGTAGGGAATGAGCCGCAGCGAAATGGGTTCCGCTTTGATCTCGGGCAGGTGGCGATAGAGCGCGTTTGCGGCCTTAGCTTGGGATACGACCCGGGCCTTGGTTTCCAGCACGGTGAGTCCATGAAGCAAATTCGCCTCATGGCGCACCGTCCACTTGGCATCACGCGCCAGCCGCACGTTTTCGAGCGCAACACCCTCTGGCAGGTCCTGGTCCTCGAGACAATACACCAGCGGTCCACGCATCACTGCCACGTGATTGCGGTTCTCCTCCACCAGCGGGTGGGACTCCATCAACGCCACCGGCATGGGCAGATCCAATTCCACCGTCTCGCCGGGGGACCAGCGCCGGCGGAGTTCACAGTAGGAACCGGGCGACAGTTCCTGGGTGAGGCGCTGGCCGTTGATCTTGATGCTGGCACCGGAAACCCAGCCGGGAATGCGGAGGCGCAAGGCCATTTCCTTTGCCGGCGCCTTCCCGATGCGGATGCGGATCTTGCCATCCCAAGGATAGTCCGTCGTGTGGGTCAACTGGATCGCGGCCCCGCCGGGCAACTGCGTGTCCAGTTGGCTCGTGCCGTAGAGGTGAATCCACACGGTGCCGGCGGACACGCCATAGGCGTAGGTGTGCAACTGGGCAATGGTGCGCGCGAGGCTGGGCGGGCAACAGAAACAATGCACCGGCGACGCCGGCGTGGTGTTGGGCCAGCGCGCGCGCGAGTCATTGTTCAGCAGCGCCACGTCCTCGCCGCACCGTCGCAAAGGATTGGAGTAGAAATAGTCCTTCCCCTCGAGGCCGACGGCGGAAAGCATGCTGTTGTAAAACACGCGCTCCATGACATCCGCATACTTGGCATCGCCGGTCAGCAGGAGCATCCGCCAATTCCACATGGCGTTGCCGATATTGGCGCAGGTCTCGTTGTAGGCCGTCCGGTTGGGCAACTGGTAGGGCGCGCCGAAGGCCTCGTGAATCGAGTCAGAGTTCCACGTCTGGCCTCGCCGCTCGGCTTCGCCGTGATGCAGTGCCGCGGTGCCGCCGGTGATATACATCTTGCGCGAGCTGACGTCGTTCCAGATGCGTTCGAGCGCGTTCAACAAGGCCGGTTCGCCGGTCTCGGCGCAAACGTCGGCCGCGCCGCACCAGAGATACGCGGCTGTCACGGCGTGGCCCACCGCTTCCTGCTCCTTGCGCAACGGAACCTTGGCCTGGTTCTGCTCGCTGCCGCCTGGTTGCGAGCCGCGCATGGTCACAAAAATTCCGGCCAGGCGCAGGTATTTCTTGTCACCGGTCGTGCGATACAGTTCGGCCGCGCCCATGATGTTCGACGGATTGAAGCAGAAATGCGCCAACTCCTTGGGGAGCGGCTCGAACACGGTGCAAAGGTAATCAGCCAGCTTGCGGGCGACGTTCAGGAAGTTGGTTTTTCCCGTGACCCGGTGATGAATGCAAGCCGCCGTCAGCAGGTGGCCCATGTTGTAAAGCTCGTGGTGATTCAGGTTGGTCCAGCGGCCTTTATCAGTCAGTTGAATCTGCGTGGAGATATAACCGTCCGGTGCCTGGGCTTTCGCGATGACGGCAATGATCTCGTCCATCTGACGGTCCAGTTCCGAGTCATGGTTGAGGGCATAGACACTGGCGGCGGCCTCGATCCACTTGTAGCAGTCGCCATCGCCCCAATTGTTGCCGAAGAACTTTCCCTCAATCTCGCCCGCCGCCACCCGCAGGTTGTGGAAGGTGGCGGAATTGGTCGGCAACTCCATCACCTGTTTCATCGTCGGAACGGTCACGCGGCGGTTGAGCTCCCAGCGGTCGCCCCAAAAGCCGCCGCCCCAGCTCGCGGCATCGAGATCGATCGGGCGAAATTTTGCGTTGGGGCTGGCCGAGGTGTCCACCACCGCTTTGCTGGCAGCAAAGCTGGAAGGGCCGACCAGTTCTGCGCCCGTTGCGATCAAGGCAAGGGCCACGGTCATAGGGCGAAGGCGCAGCGCATAGCCCGCCGAACAAATCCGGATAGACCACGGAGTGTTCTGATTTGTTTTCATAAAGCGTCCCGGTCACCGCCCTGCGGGCAGCGCATAGCGAAGCGTCCGGTCCTGCCCGGGGTCATCGAACGCCGATGGAGCCAACTCCGCTGCCGCCGGCCGCATCCCCACTCCGATCCGCCCGATGGGGTGACGGCCGCCCGTGAAATAGTTCGCGATCGAAAACCGCGCACACGGCAGGTTTCCTGCTGGATCAAGAACCGCCAAGGCGAGAATCCTCTCGCCGTTTCCCACAGCCGTCGGGACCGTGAAGCGCCCTTCGACGCGCACGGACCGGGGCTTCACCGCGTAGGCCTTCGCTGCCGGGTCCCAGTCATCCCCCGGCAACCACAGGCGGGTGTCCACGTCCTTGAAGATTCCCGCCCACAGCACCGCTCTTGTATTCGGGTCCAGAAGGCTGATCTCGACGGGCCAGTTGTAGTACAGCGGTGTGGAACCAAGGTTGCGGACTGAGAACGAGACCGCAAACGGCTGCGCCGGCACGAGCTGCGCGGGATAGCTCACTTCGTCGATCACCCAACAATAGCCAAACGCGCGTTGCACCTCCGCCGCGCCCTCCCGAGCCAGCGGCTTGCCGGGGTCATAGCTCGCCACCCACCCCAGGTGGTTGGCATGCAAGCGGAAGATCGAGTCCATCAGGAATCGCCGGTGGATCGGGTCGGATACTGTGTCATCGGGCTTGTCACCCAACTGGGTTTTGAAGTTTCCCCAGTCGTAGGCGACTTCTCCCCCGATGGGCGCTGTCCTCCAACGCGGGCTGATCTTCTCGATGCCCGCACCGTGGCTCTTCATCTGGTCGGGATGAGCGAAAGAGTCCCAGTAGATGCCGAAGCCATAGTCCTTGAAGTCCCAGGGATGCCGCACCATCACCTTCTTGTTCGGAAACGCCCGCGTGAAGGCATCGCCCAGGAGCTGCTGCATCTCCGGGGAAACGTCCGGACTATGATGTTCTCCCCACTTGCCAATGAGTCCCATCTGGATAAACGCCACGCGCGGGTCGTTGTCCCAACACTCGCCCAGCCGGGCGACCAGACGAAGGACGCGGCGCTTGAACTGCTCGCTCGAGTAATCATCCGCCCTCATGTCAGCGGGCCAGTACTTCTGGGTGTCCTTCGACCAGTGAAGATAGACGCGGGGGATGACCTTGAGGTTGGCCGCCTCGACCCCCTTCCACTTCTCATTGCAGAAGGCGCGGATCCGGTCGATGCCATCGTCCTCGCCGTTCTCGATCTCGTTCCACTTGATGTAGTGCCGGGCCAGGGTCGCGTACTCGTGCTCGAAGGCACGTCGGCCAAGGTCGGGGCGAAAACCCATGAGAGGATTGCGCAAGGCCCGAGGATACTCCTGTGGTTTTACCGTGACCATGGCCTGATCGGACGCCGCTTCGGCAATGTCGGCCCACCAGCCGCCGCCGAGGATGCAGGTTCCTGCCGCGCCGGAAACCCCTCGGGCGATGAAGCTTCTTCGTGTGATTCTCATAACGGTCAGGTTGCTGTGCAAGGACTGATAGGATTGTCATTCATACCATAGTGAGCTGCCGTTCCTCTCAGGCATTGCGCCAGGGAACGTCACAGCCCCGCCCGCGCGGTGGCGATATCGCGTTCGACCGCGGGGGTGAGTTGGGACCAGGAAAACGGCTCTTTTGAGTTGGACGGCACGGGCAATTGGTTGAATCGCGCGCCCAGTTCGGCGAGCCGCTGCCAGTGCCCCAAGGCCTTTCCCAACGCAGTCACGGCTTGCTGCTGCTTCCTGACGTCCTTGGTCGCCCGAGCCTCTGCCAGAGCGACGCCGCCCCGGAGTTTCTCGGCGAAGTAAGCTCCGTAGGCGCACCACGCCTCGAGGTCAGTCAGTTCGAAGGCGAGCGTCGGCGACGGTTTGGCTTGGGCCCGCACGGAGGCGACCCTTTTCAACGCCGTCGCGACGTCGCGATCCAGTTGCTTCGCCAGGTCCAGCGGCGAGAGTCTGCCGCGCTCGACCGAGCCACTCGCTTTCACAAAGTCGGTGATGTTCACGTAGCGTGTCGGGTCGAGCACCGGATGCTTGATGAACGAATCAATGTCGAACAGCTTCCGCGGGGCGTTGTCCCGGTCAGTCCAGGAGGAGAAGCCCTCTGTGTAAAGCGAGCCGTCCCACTCGCCGCGATGAAACGAGGCGAAATGCAGCGGCACTTGACTGGCCAGCTTCCACGCCGCGAGCAGGTCCTGGCCCGTCCCTTGGCCGAAGCGCGCGTCGAACATGGCCTCGAAGCGTGCATCCGGCGTGGCGGGATCGTAGAGCAATTGTCCCCAGACCGCGTAGAAGAGCCATTGTCGTTCGAAGGCGTAGCGCCACGTCTTGTGCGGGCCGTCCGCCGTGATGTAATCAAGCGCGGGGATGTAACATTCCGAGCCAATGAGCGCGCCGCCGACGTACTCCTTGCCGCGCTGCGCCTGCATGAACTGCCGCACGAAATCCGGCTGCCCCCAGCGCAGGATGTACATGTCTTCGTTGCGCATGGTCCACACGATCTTGTGTCGCGTCGGTGGCGGATTCCAGTAGGCGTCCGAAAGCTTGCCACCGTGGACGATGAACAGGTCGGGTGAGGAATGGGCGTGCGACCAGTTGTGCTTGAACTCGACATAGACCGGCCCGG
>CAYHFE010000194.1:0-3220 GCA_964355375.1 uncultured Verrucomicrobiota bacterium | reverse complement strand
TCTCGCTCCAGCGCGCCACATTGTGCGCCCGGGCGAATTCCGGCGAGACGAAGATGTTCCAGTTGAGCAGATAGGTTTGGATGCCCCGCTCCTTCGCCAGGGCAAAGATGCCACTCCACAACTGCTTCCACTCAGCCAGCTCGGCATCGTTGAACGGGCAAGCTTCGGGAAAGCTCTTCGGACGGACCATATAATGGTAGGGATGGAGGCTCCAAAGCGAGAGCACGTTGAACCGGTTCTCAGCCATCATGTCGAGAAATGCCTCCCAGAATTTGAGATCTTTGCAGGTGTCCTGGTGCTGCTCGATGGCAAAGCTGGTGCGGTAGGCAGCCCACGGAAGATTGAACTTGATGGCGCGAAACTCGAACTGCGCCTTCACCGTGCGGTCCTGAATCTTGTTCCAGGGCGTGCCCAGGCGGATCTGCTCGGCTAGGTCCAGCACGCCATACATCGCACCACGCTCGGCACCACCGGCGATCATCCTGCCATTGCGCAGCCGGGCCAGACGGAACCCTTCAGGTCCTAACCCGTCCGCTACCCCAGGATCGAAGGTGACACTCAGATCCGCAGTCTGATCTGGGCCGGGATTCGAGACCGGCTTGAGCGTGTCGCCTCGTTGTTGAAGAGCCGCCTCCAGTTTGCCCCGCGCGAAACGCAGCATGGGCGAATCGGGCGCGGTGATCGTGACTTCGGCGGCTGGGAGCGATGCGCCGCACCAAAGCAGCGCCCCGGTGAGTGCTTTGAGATGCGAGAGGATGTGTTTCATGGGGGAACGGTCTATTCGACGATGAATCTCGTTGGCTCTGCGACCCGCTCACAGGTTTTTCGGGATGACTTGCGCTTAAGTCACTTTTTGAATCCGGCCTCCGTGCCGGAGCGCTTGATCTTGGCTTCGGCAATGGTGCCGGGTTTCCAGTCGCGCGCCATCTGCACGTCGGCGGCGACCTCCTGGGTTTGCTTGGGAATGTCCACCAAGCCAGCGCGGTTGTAGCGGACGGGTTGGATGTATTGGCGCGTGTAGGTGGTGGCGTAATTCTTCCAGTGATTCAGCGCCGCTTCGAGATGCTGCACGGCGGAGGCTTGTTGTTTGGCATCGCCTGATTTGTCGAAGAGCGCGAGGTCGCAGGCACCACGGATTTTCGCTGAGTAGTAGAGGCCAAGATGCGCCATGGCTTCGATGTCGCCGAGGGTGGCGACATATTCCTTGGCGCTGGCGACTGGCGTGATGGTGGCGCGCTGCAGCTCAGGCAAAGCTCTGAGCGCTTGCGTAGCGTTGGTTTCCAGAATCGCGGCGATTTCCAACGGAGTGACGCCCTCCGGCTTCTGCTTCGCGAGCAGGCCGGTGCGCCATTCGATGATGTTGAGCACACCGGCGCCGGGCATCGTGCCGCCTTCGACAAAATCGCGCACGGTGTGGAAGCCACCTCTTTTCCGACAGGCTTCGGGAAACCATTTGATGTCAATATCGCCCCAAAAGAAACGCGTGATGTAAGGGAAAGTCTTCGAGGCATCCGCCCACGCGGCGGTGAGCCGGGTCGCATCGGCGCCGGGGAAACGCGCGGCGGTGAGACGTTCGAACGTGGCCGCGGGCAGGTCGGGTTCATAGGCGAGGCGACCCCAGAGGGCAAAGGACAGCCATTGCTTCTGCATGACGGTTGGGCGCGGGCCATCGGGGTTTTTGCTGATGAAATCTCGCCCCCAGTGATAGCCGTCGGGACCCATGTAGAAACCGGCGATCTTGTCCGGGCCGGGAATCGCCTTGATGAAGGCGCGGGCGTAGTCCACGTCAGCCCAACGGAAACTGTGAATGTCGTCGTTGCGGACGGTGAGCCAGCAGCGGAGTTGGGGACTGAGCAACGGCAACACCGGCTTGATCATGCTCGGATTGGGCACGGAATACATGTGGGCGATGGCGTATTTGAAGCTGAGGTCGAGCGGGCAGGGCAGTTCGGCAAACGCGGTTTGAATGTCGCCCAAACCGGTCATGTGAAAGCGATGGATGAGCCGGAATTTCCGGTCGGGAGTATCCCGCAGGCCGTCACGAATGCCTTCGCCGTAGGTTCGCCAGAGCCATTGCTCCTTGGACATCTGCTTGAATTCGTTTTCCGGCATGCCCTCGCCGGCGGTGATGCCAAAACCGGCCAGCAGCGGATAAGTCTTGATCGTCTCACGCACGCTGGCGCGGAAATACTCGATCGAGCGGGGGGCGGTCCTGTCCTGGGTGATCCCGTCTTTGCCTTCCGCCGCACCGAGAAACACATTCCAAGTGAACCAATAGACCTCCACGCCGCGATCCTTCGCCAATTGCATGACGGCGCGCCCAAACTGGATTTTTTCGTCAATGGTCATTTTTTTCACGACGATGCGCTCTTTCGTATTCACGCCGGTGGTCTGGACATCATCCAACGCGACCTGGGGGAACTCCGGCACCTTCACGATGCTGGGAAAAGGGTTGAGACTCCACCACGAGATGAGGTTGTAGCGGTGGCGGGCCATGTCGTCGAAGGTCTCGCGCCAGAAATCCCGGCTCCACATTTCCCCAACGTTGAGCCGCTCGGAGTCCGGCCATTCGCCCTGGTTGTAGGTGGGCGTGCGCACGTCGAGCGGGAGGTTGAATTTGATGCCGCGCTGGGCGATGTGCGGTGTGTGGTCAGAGTCGTTCAACGTGTCGAGTGTGCCGGTGCGGATCGCCTCGGCGAGATCCAGCCCGCCATACATCACTCCGGCGGCGTCGGCGCCGCGCACCGTGATGGTACGGTGGCCGTTCTCGTTCCGCACCCGGATGCCGTAGCTCTGCGCGGCGGCCTTGGCAGCAGGCGCACCGACTGTGAGGGTGATGCCGATGGCGTCAGCCGGTGCTTTGGCGTCGGCGCTGACAACCGCCAGGCCGCGCGCGGCAGCCTCGCGGCGGATTTCATCGGTGGCAAAGTTACCCGGCCCGGCGGCGGCGGGGTCGAGAGTGAGCGTGAGGGTCGGTGCGGCGAAGACTGAAACGGAAACCGCGCAGAGCAACGTGCAGACGAGTTGGGCAATGGTGGTTTTCATGGATTGGTTATTCCGATGAAACAGGACTATAGTCTCTGAAAATCCACAGGGAAATTGAAATCATGATTCATTTTTTGGATCCAGCTTCACCACCCGCACAATGCGGATGACCGCATCGCCCCTAAGAGCCTGTTTTAAAATTGAAAAGGGTCCTGCGGCGAGGGATTTTGGCTGC
>CAYHFE010000193.1:0-12092 GCA_964355375.1 uncultured Verrucomicrobiota bacterium | reverse complement strand
TCCGGCCCTCCTCTCGAACATCGATGCGCCCGGTTAACAAACGGTTCATGGAAAGTGGATGCAGTCGAAACATCCGGCTTGCGCAAGACGTCGGGAAGTCCTCACGATCTGGCCGTGGACAGCGGATTCCTTTGCCGTGGACTGAAGTTGTGTTGAACCACTGATATGTCGCTGAAGAACACTCTCGTCCAATGGCTGACGCCCGGCCTTTTGAGTGGGGCGACGGTGAGCACCTGGGCGCGGCTCTTGGCGGAAAACCGCTTTGCGGTCGATCCGCCTTATTGGCCGCGCGCCTTGGCCATCACGCTGTCGAGCGTGCAAACGTCGATGCTTCGAAGGGTGGAAGAATGGCGGTACGGGAAGCGTTTCCGGGAATGTGAGGTTCAGCCGCCGATTTTTGTTCTGGGGTTTTGGCGGAGCGGAACGACCCATCTGCACAATCTCTTGGCGGTGGATGAGCGGTTCGCGTTTCCCAACCTGTTTCAGGTCATGAACCCGCATACCTTTCTCCTCACCGAGGCGTTGGGGAGTCACATCCTGGAGGCGTGCGCGCCGGATGTTCGGCCGATGGACCAGGTGAAATTCGGAGCGAAGGAAGCCGCGGAAGACGAGTTCGCCCTCGCCTCGGCTTGCGGAATATCCAACATGCTGCGCTGGGTCTTTCCGAAGTCCGGGGAGCGCTACGATCGGTATCTGTGTCTCCGCGATGTCCGAGCCGAGGAGAGGGAACGGTGGCGATCGGAGTTGCGCACGTTCGTCCAGAAATTGAGTTGGAAATATCAACGGCCGCTGGTCCTGAAATCTCCCGGCCACACCGCGCGCGTGCGTTGGCTTCTCGAGCTGTTTCCCTCGGCCCGATTCATCCACATCCACCGGCATCCATTCGTGGTCTATCAGTCCTTCCGGAATTTGATGAGGACGGTCGTGCCTTACTGGACGCTGCAGCGCTTCGATCTTCGCGAGGAGATGGAGGGCGTCATCGCGCTCTATGAGGCGGTGCATGAGGCCTTCTTGGCCGATCGATCCCTGATCCCGAACGGCCAGTTTTATGAAGTGCCCTTCCAGACGTTGGAGAGCGATCCGATCGGCACCCTGCGCCAAGCCTACGCGGTTCTCCGACTGCCGGATTTTTCGGGAGTGGAGGACCGGGTCTCGCAGTATCTGGGAACTCTGTCCGGGTATCGGAAAAACACGTTTCCAGCGCCAACGGCGAGCGAACAGCGCGCTTTGCGAGAATGTTGGGGCCGCTTTTTTGAGGCGTTCGGCTATTCCCCTTGAGCCGCAAGCATGCATTCAGGACTGGGGAGCATACGCGCCCTCGCGTGTGCCGACCGGCGCCCCGCCGGTCGGAGCGACGGCCTCGTTCCGTCGCTAAACGGTGACTGGTTCGAAGGCGCCAATGTGGTCGGCGAGGGCGCTGACCACCGCACGCCAGGGCGCGCGCGCTCCCCATCTCGACCGAATCGATACGCCTGAGTCACTGCTTGCACGCGGAGATGCCGCGGCGGACCGCGGCGGTGAGGGCAGCGGGATCCGCTTCTGCCAGGCGGTCGAGCACTTTCAGCCAACGGCACTGAAAATTCCCTTCCTCTTCGAGGGGTTGATGTTGAAAGAGCCGGCGGAAAGCGTTCTTGCGTGAAACGTACTCCGCGCGGATTTCCGTCAAGCGATCGTGGAATCCCTTCAAGAAAGCTTCGGCGAATTGGGTTGGCTCGGGAACCAGGTGGAGGCGTTCGTTGACGGGGCGGGCGTAGGGTCCGGCCAGGACCATGAGCGGCGACCGGTAATTGCCGAAGGACCGGCTGTGATCACAGATCAACACTTGGGCCGGCATGTTGTCCTCGTTCTCGACGACCACTTCATCGCCGACGTCGAAGATGACTTGGGTGGTGTCTTCCTCGGTCTTGCCCACGACCAGATTGGCCGCCGCGGCCCGGCCGAGCAAATGTCCGAAACGGAGGGCGTACTCCGGGTGGCGCAGCTTGTGCGGGCTGATTTTGGTGGCGGCGGTCCCGGCGAAGTAATCGCGTTCAAAGTAGGTCACCCAGATATCAAGGATGGCGTCGTCGGTCGTCCGGTATTGTTCCGGAATATCCCAGCAAGACATGCGCAGCGGAATTTGCATGCCCAATTGCTGGCAGCCCAGACGACGGTCGAGCACGTAATGAGTGTACTCGTGGGCTTCGAGGATGGCGGTAAGCAAATCCTTGCCGCGGTCCAGGTGCTCTCGAATGCCCCACCGCTGCAAGCGAATGATCCGCAGCACCCGGCTCGACTGATTCCGCGGCTTGATCTCGGCCACATAAACGGCGCGCCTTCCGGCTTGGCGGGAGGATTGGGCGCTGATGATTCGTCCGACGTTGACATACTCCAGCTCGCCGAACTCCCGCAGAAAATTCAGAATGAACCCGCGGACACACTTGTCGCAAAGTTGGCGCGTGGCCGGGTCACTTTCGGAGCTTCCCGCCACGTCAAACAGGCCGTCGAAAATAAGTTCGCCGTTTTCAAAGCGCGCTCCGGGAAGCCACAAGACTTGCCGGTAAAATGTTTCGCTCAATTCGCCGACCACATCGGCGGTCAGCGAGCCTTCGAGCTCTTCGGTCAGCAGCTCGAACATTTCGTTGCGCCAAATCGCGTGCTTCGGGTCGTCGTTCCGCAGATCCTTCGGCACCTCCTCCGTCAGCGCCGCCACCAGTTCTTGATGAAGGCGCCGCGCCTCCGCGACCGAGAGGGCGGTGAAATCCGTGGTGGTCAAGAGCGCGGGTTTCTCGATGGTCTTGGGGACGAAGCACCATTCCGGTTGCGACTGCCGGTTGTGCGCATGGACCAGCCTGGACAGTTCGACCAGATGCTGGATGAACTCGACGTCCGGCCATTGCGCCAGGTCGCGGAATTGTTGCAGAGTGAGCCAGCGCGTTCCGGTGGTGCGATTGATCCGGTAAATGGGCCGCCCGCCGATCGCCACCTGGCTGCCCCGGATGTATGCCTCCATCTCCTGCACCGTCTGGGGTGGCTGGCTGATGCGCCAGAGCTCGCCTTGGGCGCGGAGCGCGTCGCGGACCGAGGGATGGCGGGCGTGCAAAAAGCGGATGTGATGCTTGGGGGCCGGTTCCCAGGACTGCAATTGCAGATCGGCATCCAGGGCCACGGCCATATCGTCCGGCACGGGCCGGATCAGGACGGTTTGATCTTGAAAAAACAACGAGACGGTCTCGGCCATCTCGTCGTTCTCTTCGTCCGGGCTCAATGGCGGGAGTCCCTGGGCGACGCGCTTCGCGGTCAGTACTTCCAGAAAGTGCTGGCGTTGGAAGAAGTGGGTGGCAGGGGACGTGGTGACGAGAGTGTTGTGATTGAGAAAAAGCGTTCCAACCTTGGGTTCGACTCCGGTGGCCGGATCGATCTTAAAGGGCGTGGGGCCCTCAATGGTAAGACTCATAGCGCGGACGAATGTGCGGTTTCGCTCCAGGTTTGTCTATGGTCTAAATTTTTGTTTTCTTTTCATCATCCGGCGGAGAGAGCTAGAGTTCCAACATCCCATCGCGCACGGCAAGCGTCGCTGCCGGCCTCGGCAATTTCGGCATCGAGACCTGCGTGATCGATGGTGCCCCGGGGCCGGCTGGTGCCTCAGATTGCGGATGCGCCGTGGCCAGACTCGACTGACCCAACCCATCCCTTCACCAAAATGAACACGATGAATCAACGCTCCTCTCGGTCGGCCTTCAGACTCCTTTTCCTCGGTCTGCAACTCCTGGCGTCGGCGGCGCCCGCCGCGGAGGTCAAGCTGCTCCCCGGCACCCAACCGCTGACCCTCGCGGGCGACCTCGCCTCGAATCTGGTCGCGGGCGTGGATCGGTTCCTTCTGCGCAAGCTCGACGAATCGGTCGAGAACCGGGCCGCCTTTTGGAAACGCGACTTTTCCTCAGCGGAAGCCTACAGCGCGTCTCTGACGACCCATCGTCAGAGGCTTGCTCACATTATCGGCGCCCGCGATGCGCGGTCGAGCTCGGGTGGATTTCAAGTGATCTCCGAGGTCGGAAGGAATCCGGTCGTCGGACAAGGCACCAACTTCACGGTTTATGCGGTGCGGTGGCTGGCTTTTGGCGACGTCCATGGCGAAGGGCTTCTCCTCGTTCCTCCCATGAACACCGCCCCATCGGGCCTGTCTGAGGAAATGAAGAAACGATACGGGTTGACCAACACCAATCGGCTGGGCCGGCGGGTCGATGTCATCGCCCTCCCTGATGCCGACCAGACGCCGGAGCAGATTGTCGGGCTGGCTGAGGGGGTTGCGCCGGAATCCCAGTTCGCCCGCCGCCTCGCGGAAAGCGGCTGCCGCGTTCTGGTGCCCGCCTTGATCAGCCGAGCGCAGGGGAAGCCCAAGGTCTTACACACGACCCGGGGATCGGATCTGAGCAATCGCGAGTTCCTCTACCGCTCGGCGTTTGAATTGGGCCGCCATCTCATCGGGTATGAAGTGCAGAAGGTGCTGGCCGCGGTGGATCGATTCGCACGCGAGGAATCGCTCCGGGGCGATTCGTCCTCGGCTTCGGCGGCGGAAGCCCGGATCGGGGTGTTCGGATGGGGGGAAGGCGGTCTGCTCGCGCTCTACGCGGCGGCCTTGGATCCGCGGATCGACGCGGCGGCGGTCAGCGGTTACTTCGACGATCGCCGAAATATCTGGCAGGAACCGATCGATCGGAATGTCTTCGGTTTGCTGGAACAGTTTGGAGACGCGGAACTGGCCAGCATGGTGGCCCCGCGGGCGTTGATTATTGAAGCCGCGAAAGGGCCGGAGGTCACCTTGACCGGCCAAGGCGGGGGTGCGCCCGCCAGGCTGGTCACGCCGAAACTGGACGCGGTGAGGCGGGAATTCGAACGGGCTCAACGGCTGGTTCAGGGGCTCCGTCCGGCGCCGCGCCTCCAACTGGCCGTGAGTGGCGAGGGAGTGGGGCCGTATGGCGGCGGCGACGTTCTGCAGAAATTTCTCGAGGCGCTGGCTCCGGGCGCGGCGCTTCCTTCCCTGGCCGCGCTTCCGGTCCAGGCGCTGCAGGACGCGGGGGCGCCAGCAAGGCTGACCCGGCAAATGCATGAAATCGATCGCCACAGCCAAGCGCTCTTGACCGACAGCCCCTTCGTCCGCGCGGAATTCATGAAGAAGCTCGACACGAGTTCGGCCGAGAAGTACGAAAAATCCTCCGCCGCCTACCGACAGATCTTCTACGACGACGTCATTGGCCGGTTTGACGAGGGGATGTTGCCGGCGAATCCGCGTTCGCGGGCGGCCTACGAGACGCCCACCTGGACCGGGTACGAAGTGGCGCTTGATGTGTTTCCGGATGTCATCGCTTGCGGCGTCCTGCTGGTGCCGAAGGATCTCGGACCGGATGAGAAACGGCCGGTGGTGGTCTGCCAGCACGGGCTCGAGGGCCGGCCGCAGGATATCATTGAAGGGAACAAGGATGCCTATCATGATTTCGCCGCGCGACTGGCCGAGCGAGGGTTCATCACGTTTGCCCCGCAGAACCTTTACCTCTTCACGGATCGCTTTCGCACTTTGCAGCGGAAAGCCAACCCGCTCAAGAAGACGCTCTTTTCCATCATCACACCGCAGCATCAACAGATTGTGCAATGGTTGAAGACGTTGCCCTTCGTCGATGCCCAGCGCATCGCGTTTTACGGCTTGAGCTACGGCGGCAAGACGGCCATGCGGGTGCCGGCGCTGGTCACGGATTACTGTTTGTCGATCTGTTCGGCGGACTTCAACGAATGGGTCTGGAAGAACGCCTCGACCCGCAGCCCGTATAGCTACGTCTGGACTGGCGAATACGAGATCTTCGAGTTCGACTTGGGCAGCACCTTCAATTACTCGGAAATGGCGGCGTTGATCGCGCCGCGGCCGTTCATGGTCGAGCGCGGGCATTTCGACGGCGTGGCCCCCGCTGAGGCGGTCGGGGCCGAGTTTGCCAAGGTGCGGTTTCTCTACGAGGCCAAGCTGGGCCTGAAGGATCGTTGCGAACTGGAATGGTTCGTCGGTCCCCATACCATCCATGGCCAGGGAACGTTCGATTTTCTCCATCGACACCTGTTGTGGCCGAAGCGGTAACCGGGATCGTCGAGTGGGCTGGCTCGCTCATGCCCGACCTGCCGGGTGTCGGGTGGGATCCGAAACTGAGATTGAGCGCGCCAGCATCCTGGAGCGCGGCAGCCCTCTGCCGCGTTGGAAGATCTCGCCCACTCCAATACCCGCGAAAAGGAGCCAGAGGGCTTGGCCAGCGATTCTCATTTCCTTTCCGATCAGGAAAGGAGTGGAAGGTCGGGGAAGTAGCGGCGGAGATAGCCGCGATCGATGGCGGCAAGGCGGTCGGCTTGGACACTGGCGTGGGCGGCGATGAGGAAATCAGGGATGAGGTGCTGGCGCGGTCCACCCTCGCGCCGGTAACGGAGGAAGGTCTGGCCGGCGAGGTAGGCGGAGGTAGGCGACATAGGGTCGTAGTGAACCTGGATGGATTCAAACTGGCGCAAGGCGATGCCAGCGGAGGGAAAGCCGGCAGAGGACTCCGCGAAAACAACGGAGCACAACAGGAGCGGCCCCTCGGTGGCGGCGCGGGTGAGCGCGTCGCGCCAAGTCTCCCATCCGGGTTGACGCCGTTGGATGAGAATGAGGACAGAGGAATCAAGGGCGGTTCTCATGGCTTCGAGGACTCCGGGGGGAGTTCGACACGGCCGCGCAGTTCATCGAGAACCGCCGCGGCATCCAGTGTGGGAAAGGGATCCACCCAGTCTTTCCCGAATTGCTCCCACGCCTGCGGGGGTATCGTTTTGGTAGCCTTCAGAAAGGGGGCATTCTCGTCGAACTCCAGGACGTCGCCGGTTTTGAGGTGCAGACGGCTGCGGACTTCGATCGGGATGGTGATTTGGCCTTTGCTCGTAAGAGTCGCTTTCACGGGTTGATACTAAGGCTAAACGGTAAGGATTTCAAGTAAGCGTAAAGAGTGCGCTCTCCAATCTCGGTTCATGGGTCGGGTGAGCCGCGCTTCCCGTGGAACCGTTACGGTTGAGACCGTGGCTACCTTGGCTCGACGGAAGGAAGAATCTGCCGGAGAGTTTGCAGGGGTTTGAGCGGCCAAAGCAAGAACTTGGGAAAATAGAGGGGCTGGCTTTGCGGGTGTTCGAGAGTTCCGGTGATGTGATACTCGAACACTTTGGTGAGCGGCCACAGGGCGAGACTGACCAGGCGGCCTATTCCCCAGGCATCCCGCAAAATCTCCGCTTGCATGCGGGTGTCCACCGCCCCATTCAGATCGACCGTGCCATCATACTGCAGGCGCAGAGTCGGCGAGCGCGCTTCGAGATCGCTCGTGTGGATGACGCCATCCTGGAGCCGAAAGGTGGCCGTGGCGGCGCTGGCCCGGCTGCTGCCCAGCCCCGGAGCGATCCGGTCCAGGTAGGGCGACATAAAGCCAAAGATCGGAATATCCCCGAGGAAGCCGTCCCGGAGTTGAGCGTCACCCCCGCCCCGCCAGGTTCGTTCGCTCGTGGAATTCGCGGCGGTGATCGTGAGGTGGCCGTCCAGCACTCCCTCCATCCGGTTGGTCATGGCGCTCAGATCGGCCATGAGCGAGCGCAGATCCGCTTGGAGGACCGTGCCGTGAAAACTGAAATCGGTGCCCTGCGGCGGGGTGAAATCGAAACTCCCGCTCCAGGCCAGGCGGCCGCCGTAGAAACGCGCGTTGACATTCGAGATCGTCAGGCTGTCTCCGCGCCAGTGCACCTCTCCCGAAACCTCCGGCAAATGGAACTTCCAGTAGTGGAACAATTGTCCTTCCACTTGAAACCGGACATCTGCTTGATCGGTGTCGCGGGTGGGAATCCATCCGTTGACCCGGACGAGCGGCGGTTTCTCGAAGCGGTAAGGCGCGATGGCGGCGCGAATCTTCGGCCCGACCAGCATGGTCGCCCAGTCCGGGTCCACGGTGCTGACCGCGTTCGTGACAAAGATGGCTCCCCGCACGGGGTCAAAGCGAGCCTCCGGGGCGATGATCTCCTGTTCGCCTCGAAGGATCCGCACGTCGGCCAAATGGAGGATCCCATTGGTCAGACCGGCGCTCGCTCGGAGATCCTGGCAGCGCTCGCCACGAAAAGTGAAATTGGTCGCGGCGACTTGCGCGGAAAATCCGATGGTCCCGGGCTGGCGCCAAGATCCCCAGACCGAGCCGCGGACGAGCGGCGGCTGAGTGAAGGTAAAAAATTCGAGCCCCGGAATGACACCGGGGCCCAAGACCGGCGACAGCGATGTCGGATCCAGTTGGCTCTGGATTTCCGAGCGGAAATTATCGGTGTGGAGATTCCATTCGTAATCGAGCTGAACGGAACCCTGGGGCGAGGCCACCCGGAGACGGCGCGCCCGGGCGACGAGATTGGTGACGGTAAAATCAGATCGGGCCGAGGCTGCCGGCCAGCCGCGATAAGCGGTGTTGGTGCACTCCACGGTCCCGCTCAACTCGAGGGTTGGCAGGAGATCGCGCCGCCAATTCGGAGCGGCATTGGTCCAAGCCGGGAGAATGAGACGGCCTTGCGCGCCGATTCGTGGCGCCACGTCCCAGTGGAGCTCGCGGAGCCAGGCGAGCCGATGGGTGGCCGTCAGGACGGGGAGTCGGCGGAAGTCAAAATCCAGCCGGGCGTCGGCTTGGAGTTCGCGCGTGGCCAGGTCGAGCTGACCGGAAGCCTCGACCTGACCGCCGTACAGTTCCAGACGCAGCTTGGGGATCACCAGGTTGGGGGCGCGCCATTGTCCCGTCAGCTCGAGCCGATCGGCTTGCATCTCCGGCGATTGGATTTGGGGGAGGCGCGCTTCCCACTCGATCTGGATGGGCTCGAGCTGGGTCCACCAGGGCGTTGTGGGCTTGGCTCGTGCCGGGGGTTCGCGGAGTTCGGAGCGTCGGGCCCGGCCCCGGAGATTGGCGTTGTCGGTGCTTCCCCAGCGTGTGTCGATCCGCTTCGTGGCCAGGTTCCAGGTGGTGTCCCAGGCAGTCTGGGGCGGCGCGGAGTGCAGGATCGTTCCCGTGAGAAGATTAGTGCTCGATTGGCCCCACTGACCCCGCAGAGATCCGGATTCCAGGCGGAACTCGGTGAGGAACGAGGCTATTCCATTGGTGGCTCGGCGGGTTGTGGCAATGAGATCGAGGTGATCTGCTTCTCCCCAAGCCGAGCGGGTGCGCCGATTGCGCCAGCGCCACTCGGCGTGCCGGTCATTCGGGTCGGTCGCGGACCAATCCAAAGCGGCGTTGACTCGGCCCTGATCCTGGCTCGCCCACTCGGTTTGAGCCTGATCAAACGTCAGGCTTAACTGGATCTCTCTAAGGTCTTGCTTCCGGGGGGACGGAGCCAAGGTGGCGTTCATCTGCAATTGCTCGGCTTTGCCCCAAGGCGTTTCGGCCCGGGGGATGCGCGACCGCAAGTTCACCCGAAAACTGCTCGGGTCGGCCCCATCACCTTGAATGTGCGCGGTCAGCGAAGACCGGGAATCGAGCTGGATTTTTTCCAGAAGCGTGATGAGGGGGTGGAGCCAGGTTTGCGAGACCTCGTCGGCTTTCAGTGGCTCGGACGGCGCCAGCCAATCCATCAGGGCCGCGGGATTCGTGATCATCCCGGAAACCTCGAGTTGGGCTTGGAGCAGGCGTCCCCGGAGATGGCTCAGCTCCCACTGGCGATGGGTCGGAAAGCGGACTTCCATCGCGAGGTCGTCGAGGTCCAGGCGGGCGGGGGGCGCGTTGGAGGCGAGGGCGACGAGCGAAAGTTGGGCGTGTTCCAGGGCGATCGCTTCCAGCTCAAACCGCAGTTGGCGCAAAGCGTCCGCCTTCAGCCGCAGCTCGGCCTTGCGCATGAAGAGGTGGAGTCCGGGACGATTGGTTTCCCCTCCGAGGAGCACATTGTCGGCGGCGAAAACGCGGAATCCCTGGAGACGAACCCGGTCCAACCGCATGTCCACACCGCGGGCGCGCAATTCGGTTTCGAGCCGATCCTTGAGGAAACGCGGCACGCCCACGCGGTTCAGAAAGAAAAAGGCGGCCGCCCCCAAGAGCGCGAGAAACAAGACGAGCCCGCGGCACCACCGGAGGCCCGTTCGGCATCGTCGCCAAAAGCGCGTTAGCTCCGGCGCGGGCATATCAAGGATTCGGCGCGGCCAAGGGCACGCTGAGATGCGTGGCCACCATCGCGTGGAGGGAGCTGGGAATCAGGAAAAGGACCGGCTTCTGTTCTTCGAGTTCGACGGAAGCGTAGGATTCCTCGAGGTTGCGCCGCTTGCCCAATTTCAGGGTGTGACTTTGGGTTTTGCCATCCTGGTTGACCTCGAGGATGATTTGGTGCGGATCTTCGGCGAATCCGAATAGTTTCAAATTGGCTTCTCCCTGGGCTCGCCAAGAGATCGCGGTCAATTCCCCGAGCCGATGCAGGGTTTCTTCCATCGCTTCGTTTTGCACGGCATCCGAAGACCACGCCCGGGTCGCGGAACGTTCCAGGCGGTTCGTGCGTTGATGCTGCTGAATGAGCACTCGGATCACGTTGCTCGAGGCGAAATCCCAGAGGCGCCGGTTCCGCAGTTCGAACGCGGCTTGCGGCAAGGCGAGCGTATCTCCGAAGCTGACGGTATAGACCGAACCTTCATCGCCGCGCCGGGCATAGACTTCATCCACCTGGTTGGTCGCGAAATCGACCTGGGCCACGATCCGGTTGGTCAGGCCGACCGTATTTGTGACCGAAGCCCGGAGAATATATTGTCGGGCGGGCAGCGCCAATCCAAACGCGGCCAGATCCGTGACGACGTCCTTGGTGAATTTGCTGATCTCGAGCTTGGCCAGGCTCTCGAAAAACCGCTGCACTATGACCGGGTCCGCCGGCGCGGCAAAGGGCTGGACGATGCGCCACGCGCCATTGGTTCCCTTCTCCAGGGCGAAGGTTTCTTTGGCCTTCACTTCGATGCGGTCCACGATCGCGGCGGCGAAGGGGAGGAGCGTCTTGTCGCGGAAATTCTCGTGGGGTGCGCGCAGCAAATCCGCCAGTTCCTTCGGGACGAGAACGATGTTGCTGTGGCTCAGGCGTCGGGCGAAAACTTGCGTGAGATCATTGGTCGGGCTGGCGCCGAACTGAAGCTGAAAGACGGGGTTGGTCCCTTGGGCGAGCGCCATCTCCACCGCCGGCGCCTGCAATCCATACTTCTCGGCGTCCGCTTTGGGATCGTCGGTGACAAATCGGCTGATCCGGGTGTGGCGGAGTTGTTGGATCAGGTAGTTGACCGTGGCAAAATCGGCCCGCGCCGGGAGGGGCGTGGTGAGGTTCCAGAGCTGATTGGTCGCATCGAACTCCAGGACAAAGGCGTTGGGTCCGTTGGTCACGGCCACTCGATCGAAGGCCAGACGATCCAGGTGCAGCAGCTTGGGTTGGCGCCATTCCGTGACCGAGGCCGGGAGCGAATGGAGGGGTTGGGCATCGGTGATGGCGACGCCCCCATCTCCTTGTTTTTGGAGGTAGTTCTGCTCGTTGAGGAGCGTTTTGGCGCCGACCCGAAAGCGCAGTTGGTTGGTGCCCGTGTATAGGGTCACGGAGGCCTGCGCCGGATCAAGTCCGAAGGAGGCCAGAGCGTTGGTTTGGGCAGGGAGCTCCGCGAGAGGGATGTAGCCGCGTTGCGGCAGGAGTTGCAGGGCCCGGATGAAGTTGTCGATGCGCGTGGAATCGGCCGGGTAGAGCGGCGTGGTCAACCGCCATTCGTCGGCCAACCGTTCCGCCCGAATCACGTTCGTGCCACGGATGATCTCCAGACCCGAGACTTTGGCCGGATCCAGTTCGGGAAACAGGCGCGGGGCTGGGAGATCGCGCGTCGGCGCGTCGGTCGCTTGACGTTCCACCAAAAAAACGTAGGCGAACAAGACACTCGCCAAGACCGCCAAACACCATGTCGTCCTGGAATTCATGCGCGAGGGAGTGATGGTTTCAAAATTGCGGAAGGTCTTGTCTTGAAGGATCCAAGCCGAAAGGATGCGTTGAAATGGGTGGCACGGCCAACTTGGCCGTGCTCGGCGGCAACTTGCCGCCGA
>CAYHFE010000192.1:0-12092 GCA_964355375.1 uncultured Verrucomicrobiota bacterium | reverse complement strand
AATGGATCGCGGAACGGCTCCAGGTGGGAGCCTGGACGCATTTGAACAAACGCCTTTATGAGCACCGCAAAAAAGCGGGAGAGCTGAAAGTTTAATAAACTAGGAACTGACACCTTTTCCTTTTAGGTGGGAGCCTGGACGCATTTGAACAAACGCCTTTATGAGCACCGCAAAAAAGCGGGAGAGCTGAAAGTTTAATAAACTAGGAACTGACACCTTTTATGACACCTTTTCGAAATGACCTTGCCTGAATCAGTGGAAAAAGCCGCAGCGCGGCTTCACGCGGCGCGGCCAAACGCTGCCATCATTCTGTTTGGCTCCCAAGCCCGTGGTAATGCCGGGCCGGGCAGCGATGTGGACTTTCTGGTGGTGCTTCCGCAACCGCCACGATCCACCCGCCGGGAAATGGTGGAACTGACGGACTTGCTGCGGCCGTTGCGACTGTTCGCGGACGTGGTGGTGGTCAGCGCCCGGCGGTTTCGGGAAAGCGCGGCTGTGCCGGGGACGCTCTATCACGCCGCCGCCAACGAAGGAAAGCTCCTCTATGGCCGTGTCTGACGAGGCTCGACGCATGCTGGCCAAAGCCGCCGAGGACGAATATGTCCTCGACCGGCTGCTGGACGATCCGGCCGCACCGGATTCGATGGTTGGCTTCCACGCGCAACAGGCTGCTGAGAAACTTTTGAAGGCGGCATTGTTCCTGGCCGGTGTGACTCCGCCGCGTACGCACAACCTGGCGGGATTGCTTGATCTGGCGGACGATCACGGCCTGAAGCCCCCTGCCGAGTGCGAGGAACTACGCTGGTTGACGCCGTACGCCGTGCTTTTTCGGTACGACGGCGAGCCGGATGAGCAAGAGGAGAGGCTCGCGCGGCACGAAGCACGGGATAACCTCCGGCGGTTACGGGCGTGGGTGGAGCAACGTCTGGCGCAGGCCAGGGTAGGGGTCAAACCATAGTTTGGTCCGGAGGAGAGGTGTCTTCTCCTGATTTCTTCCCCGCCTGGGGGGAGCTTGCGTGGCATGACCCGAACGCTCTGCTATTCCACAGACATGGCCAAAACTATAGTCTGACCCCTACGTGACCCCTACGTGACCCCTACGTGAGCTTCGTTCGCCCGAACCGCCTGTTCATCGTCGAGCAATCGGTGATTCTCTACCCGGCGGGGAAGGTTCACGACGCGAAGCTCCAGGAAGTGCGCGCCAAGATTCGCAGCCTCTTCCCGTGATCCCATGCGCGACCTGAACTTCAAATGCCTGGCTGAGGGAAAAAGGGAAGCCCGTCACCGCCCGCTTCGGCCCCGGCGGCATCGCCATCTGCGATGGGAACCGCGCGGGCGAAGGAGCGAGCGCGGTGTTTCAGAGGATTTACCAGAAGCCAATTTGAACTGCTGTCCCGCCGCAAGTAGCCATGATCAAGACCCGTTTATGCAATGCGGTCCCTCGTGAACGTTTCGGATCTCAACCTGGATAGAACTTGAACCACTCAAATTATCACAATCAATAACATATTGATGGATAATGGATTACGTCATCAAGAGAGTGGTTTAATCTGATGTGGCACTCGGCCTGCTTATGTATTTTCATCGCAGAGCCAAGAAATGGCCAAGCAAACAGAAAATAAGAAAACGAAATCGAAATCGAAATAGGAACTACATGAAAAACCAAATCGCCATCATCGCCGCACTCATCGTCACCGCTGTCGCTTGCCGGGCGGCCACACAAGGAAGCATCGTGATCAGCGGAACGGTGCCTGAAGTTACCGACATCACCGTGAGCTCAGAAGCCGGCTACAACACCTTGCCCTTGGTGGCGGGAGCGACCGACCAGAAGGTGGCCACCGTGAGGGAAAAGACCAACATCCCGAGGGGTTACACGATCACGCTCAAGAGTCAGAACGCCGGAGCGTCCGGTCAGGCCGTTCTCAAACCGTCAGTTGGAGCGAACAGCGACTCGGTGAACTATGCGATGACCTACGGCGGCGTCGGTGTCACGTTGTCGGGTGGCGAATCCGTGGTGACCAACGTCAGCGGAAGAACTGGAGCGAACGGCGTTGACAAAGATTTGAAGGTGACGTTCTCGTCCAATCCCTGGATCGCCGCCGACTCCTACAGCGACACAATCACCTTGACGATTGCGGTGAAGTAACGCAGTCTGGCCCTACGAAAAAAAGTTGAAAGCCGCCTTCCCAGGCGGCTTTCGCGTATTGAAAAGCTGCTATGCGCGTCCATCGTTTCCTTGCAATTCTTGGACTGTGCTATCTGACGGCGACCAGCCATGGATTCACCATCACTCCCATGTCCGCGACCTTCCAACCGAGCGGCAAGGGTGCGGCGCAGGTGTTTCGAGTGGAGAACGAAAGCTCGAACCGCGTGGCATTTCAGGTGACGGTTCTGACGCGCGACCTGGACGAGAATGGGAAGGAGACCAACCGACCCGCCGCAGACCTCTTCGCTGTGTTCCCGCCGCAGGGAGGGATCGCGCCCGGACAGAGTCAAAGCGTGCGGCTGGTCTGGCGCGGCCCGGCCAATCTGGACCGGGAAATGGCTTTCCGCCTGGTCGCCGAGGAGTTGCCGGTCAACTTCAACTCGGAGGCAGGCAAGGTCCAGATCAAGGTGGTGCTGCGCTACCTGGCCGCGATTTACGTGGCGCCGCGCAATGCCCGTCCGAGGCTCCAGGCGGGCAGCGTTACCCGCACGGAGACCAACACCTACCTCCTGACGGTGATCAACGAGGGGAAGGCGCATCAGAATCTCATGAAGCCAAGACTGGCCTTGACCGACGCGCAGGGCCGGCGGCGGGACATTCCGTCGGAGGTGCTCCGGACCGTGGAGACCGAGAACGTGCTGGCCGGGTGCACCCGCCGCTTTGTCCTCACCCTGCCGGCCGAGTTCACGGAATCCAGCTACAAGGCGGAACTGACCGCCGATGAATGAATGGGGCCTCAGCCTCTGCTTCCTGGTTTTACTGCTTTCGGGAGGCAGCGCTTTTCCGGCCCAGCAGACCATCCCCCTGCCCGTGACCTTGAACCGCCAGGAAGTCGGCGACGTCAACACGCGCCTCCGAGACACCGAGCTCGTCGAGCTGCAGCTCGGGTCCCTCCGCGCCCAGCTGGAACGTTCGCTTTCCGCCGACCAATTTGCGAAAATTCCCAAAGATGATTCCACCTGGGTGAGCCCGGCCCAACTTGAAGCTGCCGGCGTGCGGGTTCAGTTCGACTTCCAGAACCTGGCTCTCAACCTAACCATCCCGCCCAAGGAACGGCGCGTCGAGGCGCTCAACTTGATTGGCCGGCCTGAAGTCCGGGCGAACCGGACCGTCCTGCCGAGTGATTTCTCCACCTACCTCAACCTGCGCGGGGGGGTCGGCTACGTGGAGCGCAGCCGGCACGGCGCGGAGGGTTTTGGCGATCCGCAGCTCCGACTGGAAAATGCCGTCAATCTGCGGGGCTGGGTGCTGGAAAATGAGGCGGCGATCAACCCCGCGACCGACAAAGACTGGGAGAAGCGCGACAGTCGTCTGGTTTTTGACCAACCGGAACGGCGCTGGCGCTGGACGGTCGGCGACTTGAACTATCCGGTGACTGGCTTTCAGGCGTTCCTCCCGATGGCCGGATTGTCCGTCCATCGCGAGAACAGCCTGCAGCCCTACCGGATTGCCAGCCCGCTCGGACAGTCCGCCTTCTATCTCAAGGAGAATTCCCAGGTGGAAGTGCTGGTGAACGGCCGGGCGGTGCGGACAATGCAGTTGAACGCCGGTCCGCATCAGATCAGCAACTTCCCGCTCACCGGCGGCGCCAACAATGTGATCCTGCGCATCACCGACCCGGTGGGCCGGGTGGAGTACATCAACGCCACCTTCTTTTACGAACCGGGCGCGCTCCGGCAGGGGGAGACTGCCTTCAACTACGCCGTAGGTTGGCCCAGCCGGACCGACCCGGAGAACCCTTTCTACGAGTATCAGAGCGAACCGGTGGCCAGCGCCTTCCATCGCTGGGGCCTCTCGGATCGGTTGACTTTGGGAGTCAATGGGCAGGCCTCGGAGCGCAGCCAGCAAGCCGGCGCCGAATGGATCGTCAGCACGGCCATCGGGGCCTTCGACCTGGGGAGCGTTTCCACCCGGAGCCGCGAACTGGGCTGGGGCCACGCCGAACGGCTGCAATACCGCTACTACGCGCCGCCGGACAGCCTCTTGAAAGATGGCATGCTGAGCCTGGCCCTACGCCACGCGAGCGACCGTTTCGCCGCCCTGACACCCTTCGCCCGCACGGTGGCGGCGGGCGAGACCTGGGATTGGCAGTCGCGCTATTCCCAGCGTCTGAACAATCAATTCACGGCGGGCTTGGGCTACGGCGAGCAGCTCCGGCGGGGTCAGACCGCTTCCAGAACCACCAGTCTGACCCTGTCTCACCGGTGGCAACGGATTAACACCGATGTCACCGTCCAGCGCAGCGAAGGGCGGGCGGTCACCAAAGAATGGACCGGCTTCGTCTCGCTCATCGTCCATCTGGGCCAGCGCGTCACCGCCTCGGCCAGCCATGACACCGGTCGTCGGGCCAGCCAGGCGGAACTGCAGTTCAACTCGCTGGGCACCGTGGACTCGTTCAGCGGCGCTCTCGGCATGGCCAACAACTCCGGCGAGCAGACCTTGTCCGGCAACGCACGCTACTATGGCCGCCGCGCCGAACTCACGCTCAGTCAGACTTCCGACTTCAGCGGGGAAGACCGGGCGAACCTGAGCTGGGGCACGGCTCTGGTCTACGCGGACGGGCAGTTCGGCATCTCCCGGCCCGTCCAGGATTCATTCGCCATCGTTGCCAGCTCGGGAAGCCTGCGCGAGCAAGGCGGCCTGGGGGTGCAGCCCCAGCGCGGCTCCTACACCGCGCGGGAAGATGCGCTGGGGCCGGCCGTGCTCCCGCAGGTGACCTCCTATCATCCCACCCGCGTGGTGGCCGAGCCATTGCAGAGCAGCGCCGAGTTTGACCCGCAGGAAGGCGATGTCTTGCTGAAGCCGACCTACCGCAGCGGCACGCTGGTGCGCATCGGTCACGTGCCCACCGCCAACGTCACGGCCACGCTGGCCTGGGCCAACGGCAAGCCCGCCACCCTGCAGTCCGGCACGCTCACCATGCCCGACGGCACCAAGTCGGAGTTCATCACCAACCGGGAAGGCGTCACTTATCTCCACGGATTGGCCGCGGGTCCCTACCGCGCCACTCTGGACAATTACCCGGATGCGCCTTTCACGATTCAAATTCCGAGCAACCAGAACATCACGGTCGATCTCGGAACCATCCGGATTCCTACCACGGAGTAACCATGCGCGCATTCATTCTCGGTTTGTTCCTGCTCGGCGCCGCGTTGGCTTGCCGCGCGGCCGACTACACGCTGCAACTGGGCAACATTGCCTGGACCGGCGGTCCGGGCGGCTACGACTGCTTTTCGGGAACAGTCTATCCCAACACGGTCGATTTCGTGATCTCCAAGCAGACGCCGGGCAACCAACGATTCGCCGTCGCAACGGGTCCCTCGGCGACCAGCGGCGGATATAACCGCCAAATGGCCTCCGGGGCCAGCCGTCTCAATTACCAGCTTTACGTGACGAGCGCCTTGACCTACGTCCTCAAGGCGCCGCCCACCGCGACGGCCAGCGAAATCATCACCGGTCGGCCCGACCACCCTCAACAAACCGTCATTCCTCTTTCCTTCACCCTCTACATTCCGCCGAGTCAACTCGTGCCGCCGGGGACTTACACCGACCAGATTACCGTCAGCATTTACAGGACGTACGACGACACCAGCGCGCCCCAGGACACCCGCACGATTACCGTCACCGCCGTCGTTGCCGCCGCGGTGGCGCTGGCGGTGGTGCCCAGCGGCTCGAGTTTCAGCAGCAGCGCGAGTCAAAGCTTGAACTTCGGCACCCTGACCACGGGGCGAAGCCTGGGCTGCGACCTGCTGGTGCGCAAGAACACGGGCTGCAACATCTCGTTCAGCTCTCGCAACGGAGGGGTGATGAAGTTGATGTCGTCGCCGGAGACGGACCAAGTGCCCTACACCTGCACGGTCAACGGAAGCCTGCTCAACCTGGCCAGCCCTGCCCAAATCAGCCTTCCCAGCGGAGTTTCTCTTTCGCAGGATGGCAGCCGCCTGCCGGTCGAAGTCACCATCGGAAGCGTCGGAGGCGCCACGGCCGGGAATTACCAGGACGAGATCACCATCACCGTGATCGCCTTCTAAGACCGCCTCATTCAGTCGTCATCATCGCCCCGCCGGGTCAGGACAAACGCGGCGCGAGCGCAGGGGGCAAACCATAGTTTGGTCCGAAGGAGAGGTGTCTTCTCCTGATTTCTTCCCCGCCTTGGGGAAGCTTGCGTGGCATGACCCGAACGCTCGGCTATTCCACAGACATGGCCAAAACTATAGTCTGACCCCTACGTAGTAATAATTGCGCGCCTCCTTGGGGTTGGTTGGAGCCGAGGTAGATTCGTGTCCTTTGCGATTTAAGCAGTATTGGAAAGCAGTGGCTCTCGCGGCGGTGGACGATGCAAGTCCAAAGCGCTTACGATCTTGTTTGCTAAGCCACGACTGACTTTCTGTGGAATCTCTGCATGGGCTCGATTCCAGTCTTCCGGCTTCGGTTCGACCGTCAGCTCGATTGGCTCTGCGTAGGTGCGCCCTATGCGCTGGAGTTGGCTCACGTTGATCTCCCCAATCAGTTCCAGTCTCCTCTCTGGCGGTTTTTCAAGGTGTTTTCGGAACATGTCCCAATGTTCGGCAAGGGGAACGACCGCCAACCGGCTGACGGACGTGTTTACTCCGGCGAACAGGCTAGGGGACACCCGGGTTCCATCCCACTTATCCGTGCAGATCGCGCGAACTATGTCCTCCTCGGCCGCGATGGGCATGGCTTCATACGTCGCTTAAGCGGCGGGCGAGTTCCGTCACCTTGCTGTTCGGAACGGTGCCTTCAGAATCCTGCGCCTCGACGTAAAATTCGATTTCCGCCGGACGGAATTCCACCTGCACCGCCTTGCTGGATTTGCCTTCCCAGCAAAGCTCGATGCACCCCTTGTCCGTGAGGAAAACGCTCGGTTGCGATGGGCCGTTGAAAACAACGGTTTCCAGGAAACGGTAAAACGTCTCTAGCGCGCGGGGCGAGAGAGGCTTGCCGGAGCCATCGCCCCAGCCGACGGAATAGTAATGGCGAAAATGATGCAGGCGCCCCCATCCTTTGGGGCCAAGTTTGGAAAATAAGAGCTCCTCCCGATCCGCTTCGCTCGGTGTTGCGGCGCGCACCCCAAGCAGGACGGCTTCGTCGCGCAAATCGTCCGAAAGCTGATAAGCAGATGCTCGTGGTGGCGGCAGAATCGTTGTCATTCGTAGACCGGGCTCAATGTCGCCAAGAATTCGGGTTTTAACAAGCCAAAGAAAATCTGCTTCTGGAACTGATGAGCTTCGCCAAATTTGACGAGGCCATTCTGAAACAAGTCGAAATCCAGGGAACGCAACCAAACGTCCACGTCCAGGACGCTGCCGCGGCGGACGCTCTCACCCGTTCCCAAAATGGCGCTGTTCATAATCTGGAGACGTGTTGTGAGAGGTGGACGGCGCAAGACCGTGGCCACCAAAAGCTCGGCTCCGGTGCACCGCTTTCCACCAGCGACAAGATCGAACTCTAGTCTTTCAAAGACATCGAAGCCAAAAAAGTCGATGTAACGCACGCCCAGGCGTTCGCCTTCCGAGATGAATCCGATGTTCTGCAATTGGGTCAGCAACCACGTCATCTCCTTTTCGATCGCGGCCCAGCCAGGATATTCATTCGGCTTGGTGACGAGACTCACGACGCGCGGCCCAAACTGGATGAGAAAGTCCCGGCTCAGGAACTGAACAAGCGGCTGGTATGCAAAAGCCGGCTCCCGACGGCGTATCTCTTCAGGCACTTGCGCCAAGGGAAGGTCCTTCTGTTCTGGATAACGCTCGCGGATGTGAGCAAACAACAGACCCGGCAACGTTCGCCAGGACTCTGATGTGACGAACCTGATTTCGAGACTTGCCTCCACGATGGGACATGGGGCGATTTTGGTCGGCAGGCGATTTGGCGTTGGGATTGGAAAATCTTCGTTCATTCAGCGGCGTCCTCCACGATTTTGACTTTCTCCGGCATTGGGCCGTAAAGAGCGTAAACGCGGCGGTTGAGCTTCAACCAATTGATGGCAGCCGCAGCGCAAGGATAAATTGCCCGAAGGTGGACCCAAAAGCTGTGCGAGTGGTTAAGAACTTTCGTGTGGACCAGCTCGTGAAGAATCACGTAGTCAATTACGTGCTTGGGAGTAAAAATCAAACGCCAATTCAATGAAATGTTGCCTTTGCCTGAACATGTTCCCCACTTCGTTCGTTGCGACCGAATGAACAGGCGATTGAATGGCAGACGGTGGGACGCGCTGAGTTCGGCAATGCGGGCGCTCAAGAAATTATGGGCGTGTCTGCGCTGCCAGCGGTTCAGTTCTGCTTTGCGAGTGAAGTCGCGGCCAGTGCGGATTTCTTTGGCGGCCTCGTCGATGACGACTTTGCGGGCAAGTTCCGGACTTGGCACGTAGCGAAAGACTTCGTCGAAAAGCAGAATCTCGTCTGCCGCAAGTGTTCGGTGCTCTGAAATCCGGCTGCGGAAGAACTGCTGGTGGCGCGCAATCCACGTCGCCTTCCTCTGTAGGATACGATCAATAAGCGACTGGTCGAAGCCGTGAGGGACAATCAACTGGACGGATGTGTCCTCCCTTACGCGCAACCGCGCGTGTTTCACCGGTCGTCGAATGATTGTGAGAGAGGCGTCCATGTTCTCGAATCACTCTATTCCGTAGTGTTGCACCAGCCGCTTTACCAGCGTCTCGACCAGGTTGGCGTTGTCGCTGATGCTGAGGGACGCGAAATCGTCCCCGTCCGCCAGTGCTTTGATATCCGTCTCGACCCGGCGGCATTCCTGATCGCTTTCCTGCCAGCCGGCATAAAGGCCCTTCTTCAAGCCCACCACGAGCACGTCAACGAACTGCCGCGCCTTCGTCTCGTCGAACGCCTCGCCAGTGGCGTGCTTGATGTCGAGGAAAAGATCGAACCGCCCCCGGTCTTCGAACCCCATCCGTTGCGGCATGAGTCCAACCTGTTCGACATCTCCGTAAAGCTTTTCCAGGTCGCGCAGGATTTGCTCAATATCCGCGTTCAAATCCTTTTTGCCTTCGATCAATTCCTGCAGATACTCGGTGTCTCGTTCGATGTAAACGCAGTTGCCAATGCGTGCACGATTTCCGTTTGAGCCAACGGCAATAGTCCATCCTTGCTTCGCAGCTTTGCGTTCACGGTCACGCTCCGAGACGCCACGAATGTAGAGCATTGGCTCTGTCTGCAACGTTTCCTGAACATTTGTCACCGTTAGAACGGGCAATGCGTCCGGCAAAGGAGCATGGTTTTCCTGTTCTGCGCTCCAAGTGATACCGCTCTTTTCTTGAAGGACTTTGCGCAATCTCACTTTTGAAAACCCGGGTGTCATCGTTTGGCGAAGGAAAGAGCGGCGCGCAATGATTGCGCCAGTTTGGTTTCGTTCTCGATTGAAGCGACGAATGCGTTGGTGGCTGCGCCGATGTCAATTTCTTCCTCCGGCTCAAACGTGTCCACGTAGCGCGGGATGTGCAGGTTGAACTCGTTCTCTTCGATTTCAGCGAGGTCCACGATGGCGAAGTAGCGTTTGCGCAGTTCCGGGTTAGCGAACATTTCCAGCAGTTCGGCCTCGACGCGGTCCAAGGCTTCGCGCTCTTGCCGGGCGCGCTTGTCGGCGTCGGCCAGTTCCTGCTTCATCTTCTCCATGTCCTCGTTCAGCCGGACGAGGCGTTTTTCAAGTTTCGTGCGCTCGCCATTGGTGAGCGTCTTGTCTGCGAGCTTCTGGATTACCGTGCCGCGCTCGGCCATCTCGTCTCGGTGACTGGTTTGGATTTCGGATTTCTCGAACTCCAGCCGCTCCTGGATGTTGGCGTAGAGCCGGGTCTTGTGCTCCGGCAGAATCCGCCGCGCCACCTCGATGTCGCCCCAGGCGAGCAACTGGATGATGATGCGCAGCACGTCGTGCGGCAGCAGGATGTTCTGGTCGGGAGTCTCTTTATACCAGCCTTCGCGGGCGGCATAAATCATTAGCACCTTGTCGGCGCGGGCGGCGGGTTTGTCCTTGTTGAAGAACACAATCGCGCCGGGAATGGTCGTGCCGTAGAACAAGTTTCCTGGCAGCACCACGATGGCCTCGATGAGATTGCGCTTATCGTCACCAATGCCAGTGAGGAAGCCGCGCCGGATGAGGTGTTCATCGTCCGGCTTACGGGTCATGCCGTCTTCTTCTTCGGTCTTGGCCGGCTGGCCGCGAAAGAGCACGCCCTGCGGACAGACCACACCCGCCCGTCCCTTCTCGTTCAGGGAGGCGATGATGTGCTGGAGGAAAACGAAGTCGCCAATTGAAAACGGCGGGATGCCGTAAATGAAGCGGTCGAACGGGTCGGAGAACTCGTCCTTGTCCGGGTATTCGAGTTGCGGTGTGCCGTCCTTCTTCAGGACGGGTTTGCCCTTGGCGTCCTTTTTGGGCGTGCCGTTGAGCCACCAGTTTTCCTCGGAGAACGGGAAATTCGCGCCGACGCGGTCGAACTGGCGCACGCTTGACCCGTCGTCGGTTTTGAACTTGGGGTCTTTGACGGTGTTGCCCTGCTTGATCTGCGCGTCGAGGCCGTGCAGGAGCATGTTGATGTTCGCGATGACCCAGGTGTTCCAGATGGTTTCCTGACCGAAGAGCCTGATGCGCCGCGCGTCGCCGCACAAGTCTTTGACGAACTTGGCCGAGTCAATGTCGAAGCCGCCCGAGCCGCAGGTCGGATCGTAGAAGGTGGAGTCCGGTTGCGGCTGGATGAAGCGGATGATGATGTCGCGGACTTCCGGCGGCGTGTAGAATTGGCCGGCCGTCGCGCCCGCCTTGTTTTCGTCGGCGAACTTCTTGATCAGGTATTCGTAGGCGTCACCGAGCACATCGGGCGAGACGTTGGAATTGTCGAGCAGGATGGGGTCGAGATAGTTGATTGCGCCCGAGACAATGGCCGGGTCGAGGCGTTTGTTGCCGCTTCCGTCCGGCGCGGGTTCGTTCCAACGGACGGAGTTGATGATGCCCTTGAGTGGCGGATTCCGCTCGGCAATGGCGTTCACTGCCTCGTGCAAACGCTCGTTCTTCTTATCGAGCGGAGCATCGCGCACGTCCTGCCAGAAACATTTGGGCGGGATGACAAAGGAGTGGCCTTCCTCCTGAAGCCGGGCGAGCTGTTTCTGGTTCGGTTCTTTGTCGTATTGATCCCGAAACTGGACCACGCGCTTTTCGGTTTCCCATTCGTAATTGTCCGAAAGCCGTTTGAAGAACAGCAGCGAGAGAATGTAAGCCTTGTAATCCTCGACTTTGCCTCGCAGTCCGGTATCGGCAACACCCCAAAGGAGGCTGCCGAGTTGTTGTTTGGAAAGAGCCATTGCGGGTAATCAGTTACTGGGAACGACGAGGATGGATGGACATGCGGGTTCGAGTAACGTGCGTGCCGGTCTTGCGGGCAAGCTCCTCGCGATAGGCGCGTGACCTTTGTGCTTTGTGACCGCTGCCATTGCCATTACCGGAGATGTTCATTGAGTTCCTACTTGAGCGATCCTGTTGCTGCTGGCGAATTTGGGCGAGCCTTTTAATCACGCGCGATAGAGCAGAAAGGGGTCAGAGCTGACTAATGGAGTAGGTTTGCCTGAATCACTTCCGCCGGGTCAACCCCGCTCTCTGCGCGGCGTTGACCCCCGTCCGCCAAGGCCCCATCGCCAGCCGTTCTGCAATCCAGCGCCACGTCACCTGCCTGCGGCCGGCCTGTCCGTGAGCCCACCCAGACAGGGCAGGCAGGTCGTCGTCTCCGCCCGCAAGCGCGCCGCCCTTCGCCCCTTTTTCACATCCCCTTTCAACCGCCTCTCCAACTCCGCTTCCTTCCAACCCGCCTCCTGCAGCATCGCTGCCACCATCCGTTGCGCCTTCGGCTCGTCCGATTCCC
>CAYHFE010000191.1:0-12145 GCA_964355375.1 uncultured Verrucomicrobiota bacterium | reverse complement strand
CCGGGACTACATGCGTGGAACGGACAGTGTCCTGAGTCAAAATGAGAACTGCTGCTCGCGCGGGGCGGGGGTTGATCTTTCGCCGATCGCCTCCTATCTTGCGCGGATGGCAGAAGTGGCTGAACCATTGGTCCGACCCGACATCGGACAGGACGAGCAGACCGATCCCAGGGAAAGTCTGGAGCCGGGTTACCTGGTTATTTGTTGGGATGATCCGGTGAACCTGATGGACTATGTGACTCATGTGTTTCAGGTGGTTTTTCGCTGGCCGAAACAGAAAGCCAAGTTGCACATGCTGCAAGTTCATAAACAAGGGAAGAGCGTGCTGGTGCGGGAAAGCCTGGAAAAGGCCGAGCACTACGTGCACCAGCTCCAGAAGTACAATCTGCACGCGACGATGGAGCATGATTAGATGAGAATCCTTGCGTCGGACGGGGACCACTTTACCTTTCAACTGAGCCAGCGTGAGAAGGGCTTGTTCATTGATCTTCTCCGGCTTTACCCGCTGATCCCGTCCTCCCACCATCGGGTCAGTCGGACTGAGGGCAGCCCGGTGAGCCAGACTTGTCAAAAGCTTCTCGATGAAGCGCTGGCCGAACATCGGGAGGAGAACCGTCGCCAAGTCCTGGCCATGATCGAAGAGGAAGGTCGGTTTGTCGCGGGTCCGGAGGGCTTTCGATGCTCGCTGAGTTGGGCCCAAGTGGAATGGTTGCTCCAGGTCTTGAACGATCTCCGCGTGGGGAGTTGGCTCATTCTGGGCGAGCCGGATGAGAAGAATGGCCAGAAGACCGAGTTGACGGCGGAGAATGCCCATTTCCTTTGGGTGATGGAGGTGAGCGGGTTCTTCCAAACCTTCCTGCTGGCGGGACTGGGGGGATCAGCTTCCACGTCATGACGGACCGAACGTCTCGCCTTCCAACTCGATCGGGCAAAGCGGGACGTCGCCTTGCGCTCAAGTCTCTTCCGTCCTGCCTGACGTAATTCGAATTTGCGATCAAGATGAGACTAACTGCTCCCTCACCCCGTCCCTCTCCCATCGGATGGGAGAGGGTGTCCGAAGGACGGGTGAGGGCTCTAATTGCGCTCAACTTGAAAACAAAGTGGAATAAGAGCCGGATTCGGCGAGAGGGGAGGGAACAACGCGGTTTGCGGAAGGATTTGTTGTGTCGGTGTTGTTGAACGAAAGACTTTGGTTCCCTGATCCCCGCCGTGCGATCCGGTCCGGTCCCCTGAACGGGCTGCTCGCCATCGAAGGAGATTTGTCGGAAGCCCGATTGCTTCTGGCCTATCGAAGCGGAATTTTTCCTTGGAGCGTCCAGCCCATCACCTGGTGGTCGCCCGATCCGCGGGGCATTATTGAAATGGATCGGTTTCATGTGTCTCACAGTCTGGCCAAGACCATCCGTCGCGGAATTTTTTCGGTGACGACAAATCGGGCCTTCCGCGAAGTCATGGAAGCCTGTGCGGTTCCGGCGCCCGGTCGGGACCAGACTTGGATCAGCCGTGAGTTCATCGAGGCGTACGCTCGATTGCATGATCAAGGGTATGCCCATAGCCTCGAATGTTGGCACGAAGGTGCTCTGGCCGGCGGCGTCTATGGCGTCGCCCTCGGTGGATTCTTCGCCGGGGAATCGATGTTTCACCGGGTTGCCGATGCCTCCAAGGTCGCCCTGTATCATTTGGTGCAACATTTGCGGGAATGTCGCTTTGCCCTTTTCGATATTCAGATGGTCACGCCGCACACCCAGCGGATGGGGGCGATTTCCATCTCTCGCGATGCCTACCTCGATCGATTGCAGACAGCCCTGGAGCTGCCCACGTCGTTTTGAAGCAGTCCATGTCGGTCGGCATTCGCGGCTTGGCGGCCGGCGCTCCTTGCGCTTTAATCGAAGTCATGAAATCCCTCCCCGCTGCTCCAGGCTCACTCGGCTCGGCGTTTCTCTGGTCCCTCTTGCTGACGGTGGCGCCGCTCGTTTCCGGCGCGTCCGCGGCGTCGCTCGCGGACTCGCCCGATGCTCAACACCTCGCTTTTCCTGATCCGCGCTTGAAGGTGAGTGGTCTCGCGTGGTTCGATGAGGACAAGCCGGAATTACGCCGGCTCCCGGCTCGTCTGAAGGAGACATTTCGACCGCCCGTTTGGTCGCTCGCTCAGCAACCGTCCGGCGGGCGAATTCGTTTCCAAACCGATTCGACCCGAGTTCTCGTGGTGGCTCAGAATCCGGATGGGTCCACGATGCATCACATGACCACCGTGGGTCAGAGCGGCCTCGACCTCTATGTGAACGGGGAGTACGCGAACAGCGCGTGGCCGGACAAGAGCGGCCAGATCGTCAAGGAATGGGCGCTGGGCGCAAAATCCGAAGTGCGGGAAATCGTGATCTATTTGCCGCTCTACAAAGGGGTCTCCGTGAAAGAGATCGTGCTGGATGGAAAGGCGATGGTCGGACCGCCCGCCGCGTTCGCGGTGGCCAAGCCGGTCGTGTATTACGGCTCGAGCATCACCCAAGGGGGCTGCGCCGAGAATCCGGGCCTCAGTTGCCAGGCCCTCGTCTCCCGCTGGCTGAACGTCGATTTTGTCAATCTCGGTTTCAGCGGCAATGGTCTCGGCGAACCGGCCGTGGCTCAAGCCATCGCCGAGATCGATGCCGCCTGTTTCGTCCTCGACTACTGGGGTAATCCCACCCCGGAGGTCTACCGAGAAACGATGCCGGGATTCGTGGACACGTTGCGCGCCCAGCATCCCAAGGTTCCAATCCTTCTGACCGGCCCCTACTATTTTCCGGCGGAAGCGTCGTCGCCGGAAATGAAAGCGCGCCAGGACGAGAAGCGCCGGATCGCGCGCGAGTTCGTCGAGGCTCGACGGGTGCGAGGTGACGTGTCGATCTGGTACGTGGATGGTCTCGAGATGCTCTCGCGCGAGCAAGCCTTCGGCCTGGTGGACGGCGTCCACGCGAACTCGATCGGATTCTACTTTTGCGCCAAAGGCTTGGAGCCGCACTTGCGCCGAGTCTTGAGTCTGCCGGCCCTGCCGTCCCGATAATCGGCCAGGTCAATCGCGGCGGAATAACTTAGCGGCGACGATTCAGTTACTTACAGGGTGGAACGGGCAACTTGCCCGTTTCGGCGAGCTACCAGCCCGCCGCTGGAGTTTGGACATTTTCCAAGCGTGACGGAGTTATGAGAAATGTGTCGGTATGCATGCGACGGGGAATCCCAACGGAATTCCGCCGCAAAGCCCAGCAACGGTGTTTAGTTTGCATGGACTTTTTTTGGTTTCGTGGCGGTTTTTGTTTTCTGGGCGGGCGGCGTTGTCACGAGGACTTTGAGTTTGTGATTCATGCAGATGACCAGCTTGCGCATGACCGCAGTCAAGGCGACCTTGCTCGGCTTGTTGCGTTTTTTGAGGGCCGCATAAAACGGCGCCAGGACCGGATTGCAACGGCTCGCGCTGAGCGCTGCCATGTAGAGGACGGGACGCCCTTGGGCGCGTCCGCCGCCGATGCACCGCTTGCCTTTCATGGTGCCGCTGTCCCGAGTCCAGGGCGCCAGGCCGGCGAGCGCCGCCGCCCCGCCACGGTTCATCTGTCCCAACTCAGGCATCATGATCAACATCATCAGAGCGGTGCGAAAACCCACGCCCTGGATTTCAACCAGGCAGTCCAGGCGCTGCTGGAACTCGGGCTGGGACTGGGCTCGCTTTTTGATTTTCTTTTCGACGGTTTTGATCTGCTCGTCGTTGTGAGCGAGCAACTCCTCGTGCTGTTGGCGGACCAACGCGTTGTCAGGGTGCTCGGCTTGGGTTTTGGCCACAGCGCGTTGGTCGATGAGCTGCTTGAGCCAGAGCGCCAGTTCGGTCATTTCGCGCAGTTCCGGAGGAACGGGGGCGGTCGGTTTGGGCTGGTAGCGTTGGCCATAATCGGTCAGGCCCTTGGCATCACAGGGGTCGCTTTTGGCCCGCATTCCTTGGGCTTTGGCCGCCGCGAGGGTCTGCGCCGGGTTGAGGACGGAGACCGGGATTTTGTCCTGGCGGAGGGCCGCGACGACCGGGCGTTCGTAGCCGCCAGTGGCTTCGCAGAGCAGCACTTGCGTGGGCTCGATTGGGAACTCATCAGGAACCCAATCCAAAAGAACCCAGGCAAGAAAATGAAGCACCGGCAAGAAAACCCAACAAGACAAAAAGGAAGAAGGAACAAAAACTCTCAAAGCGAATTCATCGAAGAAAACTCAACCCAAGAAGATCCAATCTCAAATCGCCAGCATTCCCTCCAAGATTCTTTCGCCGCTGGCAGCTATCGCTCGTTTGCTTCGGAAATCACGCTCCCTCTCCACTGTCTGAATCGCAGGAGGTTTTCATGTTGCTTGACGGACGATTTCATCGGCGTAGGCTGCGTCAGCAAGACGGACTTCCCTCTGCGATGAAAGCCGGCGGCACGCGCGACACGCTTCTGACTCTTTTGACCGTGACCCGGGAAAATTCGGAAGAACGCGAGAAGTTGCTCTCGATCTTGACCCTCGCGCCGACGCGCCGGAAAATCGCGGTCAATATCCTCGTCACCGAGATGCGGCGAGAGAATGCGCCGAAGGATTTCATCGAGGCCTGGGATGCTTTGCAGGACGACGCGCTGGCGGATCGAGCGCGGAAGATCGTCGAGGATCAGGCCTCCGACGGGGAACTCGATTGGAAAACCAAGGCGTTGGTGGTGGTGATCCTCCTGGCGATCCTCCTGGTGGTCCTGGCGATCATCAACTATTTGAAAGTGTAACTTCGAATCGTCCTCTCTCCGTCGGAGGAAGGTTCCTTTTTATCCCATGGATGACATCGGGAAATGTTTTCGGATTCTAGGCGTGGAGCCGGGAGCCGGGCCGAAAGCGGTGAAAAAGGCCTACCGCGATTTGGTCAAGCTTTGGCACCCTGACTTGGTCCAAGGGAGCGCCGAGAAAAAGCACGAAGCAGAGGAGAAGATCAAGCAGATCAATTTGGCCTTCGAACGCATCCAGGAATTGCGCCCGAATGATCTGATGGCCCTCCGGCTTAGCCAGATGGCTTCGCGTCCATCCCCCGCAAGCGCCGCACCCTCCCGTTCTCCATCCCGACCGAAACCGCGACCCAAAGCCGAACCGTCGCCGGCGTCCCCGCGCGGCGGTCCCGCGGAGTTCCGTCCGTCGGGCGGGGCACCGAAAGAACCGGCAACTTCCGCAACCGCCGCCGCGAGCGAATCGGCAAGCGGAGGGCAACCGTTCGTCGGGTCTCTGCGGGTGGCGGGAGCAATCCTCGCGTTCGTCGTCCTGGGGGTCGGAATGGGGATTCTCTTTGCCAGTCGGCGCACGCCGCCCGCTTCTGATTCGCTGGTGACCAAATCCGTGTCGATGGCGGATCTGGACCGAATGATCATGCAGAGCCGATCTGGAAACGGAGCTTCTTCTGTGAATTCCGATTCGGTTCAGTCGGCCGCCTCAGTGATCGCGAATCTGGCCAACTCGACCGGGGCGGACGCCGTCGGACGGGCCGGGTTCGCCGGCGTCCGCGGCGCCTCCGACCTGGCGTTTCCTGTGGCCGCGCGTTCCGCAAGTCCGGGTGACCCGTTGTTCGAGCCAACTCCCGGGAACGATCTGGTTTCATCGTCCACCAATGCGGCGGTCAGCGCGGCGGCTGAAGAGCACTTTCGGCTGGGCCGGCGCTACGCGACGGGGGAAGAGGGCTTCGAGGATTTCGCCGAAGCGGTCAAATGGTACCGGGCCGCGGCCGAGGCGGGGCACCCCGAGGCTCAGCGGAATTTGGGTTTACTCTTCGCCGCTGGCAAAGGTGTGCCGCAAGATTTTGCGGAAGCAGAGAAATGGCTGCAAAAGGCATCGGCGCGAGGGCAATCCGGCGCTGAACTGGCGGGAGCGATCATCGCGTTGGCCAAGGGCCATCCGCTGGCGGGGTCAACCAACCCTTCCGATTCAGAGTTTCCGCGAACCCCTTCCGGCGACGCGAAGATCGAGGACGGCGAAACCCTTTATGCGCGCGCCCTCCGACATTCCCGGGGCGAGGGAGTTCCTCAGGATTTAGCGGAGGCCGCCAAATGGTACCGACTCGCCGCCGAGGCTGGTCACGCGGGGGCTCAAAAGAACCTGGGAGTCTTTTATGCCACCGGGCAGGGCGTTTCCAAGGATGAGGTGGAGGCGCAAAAATGGCTGAAGAGGGCGGCCGCCCAGGGACAGGCTGGAGCCGATCTTGCCAGCACCCTGTTGAACCTGAGGAAATCGTTGAGCCCGGCCCAGAGCGTGACGAACCAACCCGGCGAAAAGAGCGGGAATCGGGGCGACACGATTCCAGCTTTCCCACTCAAATGAGAGAGGCCGCTGAGGCGGGTCAATCCGGTCACCGCACTGAGCTTCAAGGAGATCTTCGTCCGGCTTTGCCCAGGCAGAGGGACGAGAAATCGCTGTGGTGGAGCGCTGATCTCCGAGCGGGCGCCTTCGGCCACTTCACAAGGCTATCGCCCGTTCGGAAACCGGTGTTTTGGTTCATGCAGAGGGAAAACCTCCAACGATTGGACGTGAATCGTGGCCATGAACCTGAAGGTGCGATGGGGAGCGCGGGCGTCTCGCCTGCTGGGTTCGGCGTCCCGCCGAACCCTCGTGGCAGCGCTCCGGGTTGTTTCCGGTCGGCGAGACGCCGACCGGTGCAGCCGGGAGGGACGCGCTCCCCATTCAAACAACCCCAGTTCATGGGTAGGGGCGTCTTCCACGGAGATTTCGAAGATTCGAGTGGTGTGCATTGAAAAGCACGCTTGTCATTCAAGGGGGATTGCGGTACTGATTATTGATCTTAGCAAAAATGTCTTCAAAAGGAACTGTCATGCGAACCGCCCGAATTACCTCGTTCAATTTACTTCGACGACCGCGGCGTTCGGACGTCGGTTTTACGCTGATTGAACTCTTGGTGGTGATCGCCATTATCGCCATCCTCGCCGGGATGCTTCTTCCGGCGTTGGCCAAGGCCAAATCCAAAGCCCAGGGGATTGCCTGCCTCAACAACCACAAACAATTGACGCTGGCCTGGCGTTTCTATGCCGATGACAATAACGACCGGATCACTTGGGCTTACGGGACGCCCCACGGTTGGATGGGAACAAGTTCGTTGACCGCCAACGACGGCAATAATCGATCGAACTGGGATATCAATCAGGATATCGTCAAAGGGCCTCTTTGGCAGCATTCAGGAGGCTCCGCCCAGATCTACAAGTGCCCGTCGGACCTGAGCACGGTGAAGGTTTCGGGCAAAGTCATGCCACGCGTTCGCAGCATGACCATGCTGAACTGGGTGGGCGGAAATGCCGGCGCTTTTGGCGGTTGGTCCGGTCCGGAGTGGAGGGTGTATTTGAAAACCGGTGACTTCAATGATCCCGGACCTTCCAGCAGTTTCGTTTTTTTGGACGAACGCGAGGACAGCATGAACGACGGTTTCTGGGTCGTGGATATGACGGGCTATCCGGACAAGCCGGCTTCCTGGAGGATGGTGGATTATCCGGCCAGCTATCACAATGGTTCGGGCGGGTTGTCCTTTGCCGATGGGCATTCGGAAGTTCGAAAGTGGGTCGATCCACGGACCGTGCCTAAGCTGCAGAAAAACGGCTCCATCCCCCTCAATGTTGCATCGCCCAATAATCGGGACGTGTTCTGGCTCCAGGAACACTCCACCCGGAAACTCAAGTAACCGGGAAATCGGTTTCGAACCGCCCCGCCGGTTGAGACGAGTGTTTGGGCTCACCTATACTCTATCCATGATGACACATCGTTCTAAGACGATTCGTGGGTTTACGTTAATCGAGTTGCTCGTCGTCATCGCCATTATCGCGATTTTAGCCGGCATGCTCTTGCCGGCCATGAGTAAGGCGAAGGCCAAAGGACAGGGCATCATGTGCATGAACAACACCAAGCAATTGATGTTGGCCTGGAAAATGTACGTCGATGACAATAACGAGAAACTGCCCTTCGCCTACTCGCCGGATGACAAGTCCAGTCCGAACTACCGGTTCGCCTGGACCCATGGGATCCTCGATTGGTCGGACAGCACAGCGGCGAATTGGGACGTGGACAATACACTCAAGGACGGCGCCATCTGGCCTTATGTGGGTGGCTCAGTCGCCGTTTACAAGTGTCCGGCCGACAAGTACACCGTCAAACCGACCTCCGGGCCGCTTAAGGGGCAGGCCACCCAGCGATGCCGGAGCAACTCCATGAATTCGTGGATGGGGATGAATCAGGGCGAATGGACGTGGTTTGGGGGACCGGAATTCCGAAAGTACACCAAGATGTCCGATGTGACCGACCCGGGGCCGAGCATGACTTGGGTGCTGGTGGACGAGCATCCCGATAGCATGAATGACGGGTTCTTCTGTATCGATATGAATGGCTACCCGGCTCCCGCGCAGGCCAAGTTGCCCGACGTTCCGGCCAGTTACCACAACGGAGCCTGCGGGTTTTCCTTCGCTGACGGCCATTCCGAAATCAAGAAGTGGAGGGATTCGCGGACCAAGCCGCCCGTGAAGCGGACCACGAGCCCGCCCGCCGTCAGTCATGCCAACAATCCCGACGTCCTTTGGCTTTGGGAGCGGACCACCCGCAAATACAAATAGATCGAAACGATCTCGGTAGCAGCCCCGATCACTCGGCGAAGGGGAGCGACCCTTCGATCTGGAATTTCCTCCCGCCGTAGCTTCGGTCATTCGCCGCGACGCAAACTTCGGGATGGATGAATCGTCTTGCCTTGGGGGACGAAGGTTTGAAAGGTTGTGGATCGAGATATTATGACGAATCCATCTGTTTTAGGACTGAAGAAATCTTTCGGCTACGGCGATCGCCTGGGACTCGGAACTCCAGGCCATCTGGCCGCGTCCAGGAAATTTGATTTCGCCCCAATTTTTGCCCAGCAATCGGTGCGCGAGATGGAGCGAACTCAGCGTAGTCCGCAAGAAGTGCTGCAGGCGGCCCAGAATGCCTTGGCCGAGGCGGGCTTCACGGCGCCTTGGGGTGCGGATGCCGACCATCACAAGACGATTCCAGATGTCCAGAGGAGCGCCGCCGCCGGCTTCACTTTCTTCACCATCGATCCGTCGGCGTTCGTCTCCAATGAGGCGGATCGGATGTCGCCCGCCGATCTGGAGGGAGCCGTCGCCCAATTGGTCACGGACGGCGTTTTTGCCGAATGCGGCTGGACCGATTGGTATTTGGGCAAGAACTATGAAGTCTCGGCAGAGCTCAAGTTGAAATTTACCCCGGAGTTGCTCGAGCGAGCGGCGATCAAGTATGGTCGAGCCATCGCTCACACGGCGGAGATTGCCGGTGCCATCAAGCAGTCCTGCGCGGGCCGTTCCTACGAAATTGAGGTGTCGATCGATGAAACGGAAGCGGTGACGAGTCCGCTCGAACATTTATTCTGGGGGTTGGAGCTCAAGAGGCGTGCAGTGCCGGTGGTGAGCCTGGCTCCGCGATTTGTCGGCGAATTTGAGAAGGGGATCGATTATCGGGGTGATTTCTCTCGGTTCGAAGCCCAATTGCGGGAGCATGTGGCGGTGGCGAAATTTTGCGGTCCCTACAAGATCAGTGTCCATAGCGGCTCGGACAAATTTTCGATTTATCCGATCGTGGGCCGGGTCTGCGGAGAGTTGTTGCATGTGAAGACCGCAGGCACGAGCTACCTGGAAGCGCTGCGAGTGGTGGCGCGCACGGCGCCCGCTCTCTTCGGGGAGATTGTCGAGTTTTGCCGGGATCGCTTTGAAACCGACCGCAAGAGTTATCATCTGTCCACGACCCTCTCGGAAATCCAAGGGCTTCGGCCCTACGCCGGGACGAGCGACGAGGCACTGTTTCTGGATGAGCGAGTCGGACGCCAGTTGTTGCATGTGACCTTCGGGTCGGTCTTGACGGTCGGGACAGATCGCCAAGGACGGCGGTTCAAAGAGGGGATTTTGGAGCAGCTCCACCGCCACTCCGACCTGCACTTGGAGATTTTGGAGAAGCATTTCACCAAGCATCTCGCCTTGCTGAACCGGGGGTAGGTCCATGTTCCGTTCGGGCCTGCTTCCAAGGCAGGTTGAAGCCACGCTCTGATGAGCCGGCGAATCCGGCTCCGGCGAACTTTGCCCCCGCGCATCAGAAGAACAAAAAGCCCAAGGCCAGCGACAAGAGAGAGGGGTGCGTCGCCGTCAGTTTCATCTCGACTCATGAATCGGATTACCTGGAGCGGTGTCAACCAAACTCACGACAAAGGGTTGCCTCAAGCCCTTGGCTTTTGCCATACTCGCCGCCAATGAAAGATTGGATTGCAGATTACATTATAGGTCAGAAGGCCGCTTTGGAATCAATTCCGGCGGATGCGGTCGAGCGATTGATCCGCGCGTTTGGCAAAGCCTTGGACGAAGACCGGCAGATTTTTGTGTTTGGCAATGGGGGCAGCGCCTCCAACGCGTCCCATTTTGCGACCGACCTCGGAAAAGGGTCGTCCGATAAGATTGGCCGGCGGTTTCGCATCTTGTCCCTCAATGACAACGTCAGTTGGATGACCGCTTTGGGGAACGACTACGCCTATGAAGATATCTTCGTTCGACAACTGACGAATTACGCCCGCCCCGGCGATCTCGCCTTCACCATGAGCGTGAGCGGGAATTCTCCGAATGTCGTTAAAGCCATCGATTGGGCGGCGAAAAACGGATTGTCCACGATTGCCTTGGTCGGAGACAAACGCGGCCGGCTGGCAGAACTGGCGCAGGACGTGATCGTGATTGGCTCCGGGCACTATGGGCGGGTCGAGGACGCACACATGGGAATCTGCCACATGATTTGCTATGCCTTCATGGAGATCCCGGGAATCGCTTAAAATAGGCGCTTAACCGTTCAGGTCGGTGGCTCCAGGATGAGTTTGGCCCGGCGAAGGAACGCCTGGCCAGCTTGGGTTTCTCCCATCTCGAGACAAAGCTCTCCCAGCATCATGAGCGCAACCCCGCCCCACAGCGTTCGGATTTGCCCCGTTCGATCGACGGACGTCAACTCCTTCCGGGCTTGAGAAAAGTCTCCCTGCCGAATCCAAAAGAAGCCCCACGCGAGCGCGGCCAGCGCTGGATCAGATTCGCGCTCGATCCGGCGGATCGCGTCCGAGGCCCGATCGAGGTCGTCCGAAAAGGCGCGCTCCAACAGCGGCTTCAAATTGGGATCACGTTGGTTGAAGGTTTGGGCGGCATGACGGAAGGTCTCGAGCGCGGTCAGAAAGCGGGGACTCATAATCCAGGTTCGCAGCGCGACCGAATTCCCTGCCGTTCGCGAGCGGATGGAGCAGGCCTGAGCCGGAGTTCATTTCGCTCCCATCTCGTTTCGGGAGGCTTGGGCGATGCTCGAATTCGCGAACGGGATGCAGGCGAGGATCGGCCGCCGTACGCCAGCGAGGCGGGCTCAACCAGCTCGCCTGCATCCCACTGTCTCTTCTCTTGCGTTGCGGCGGAGACGCGCACATTCGCCTCCGCTTTGGTGCTCAAGTTCGGTGGTCCAATCGTCTTCGGATCGGCCTTTCGGGCTCGGGGACCCCAAATCAGTGGGTTCCGAAAGACTCTTGGGTCTTTTGGAGAGTCACCACGGGAACGACGCCCAGTGGCGTGAGAACTCCGACGGTCACGATGGAAAATCCGAGCGGCGTGATCACCGTGGAAGCGGAGGAGTAGGCATTGGCCATCAGTTGCCCGAAAGTCGGGCTCTCTCGCCGGGGTGGCGTCTCAGTTTTGACCGTATCCATAAGACAAATCCGTTTGTCCGATTCGTGCGCGGCGTCCCTGCCGCCGGAAGACCTTGGTTCAGGAGCCTTCCTCGTTTCCTGGAAGCGAATGGGATTCGCTTCATGGGTTACAATCGACCGAATCGGTCCCAACTTTAGGTTTGGTTGTTTCGGACTCTGGGGCCGGTTCCGAAGTGCCGGCGCCTCGAGGTTGAGAAAAGACTGGTGCCCGAAGGTCTGAGGGTAGCTTCGACGCCAATTTTGGCGCGCCTTGGAATCATGAACCCGTCCATCGGTGGGGCAAGACTCTATCGAGCCCTGGAATCTTGGTCGGAAAGAAGGTCAGGGTTCGACGGAGTCTCACCCCGCCACCGGTTTAGGAGGAGGCAAAATACC
>CAYHFE010000190.1:0-12200 GCA_964355375.1 uncultured Verrucomicrobiota bacterium | reverse complement strand
CGTTGCTCTCCATGCCGCCAGCCCAGCCCGCCTTCCGTCCTGGTCCCGCTATACCTTGCGCGCCGAGCAGACTTGGCCGTTGGACTCGCCCCACGGTGAGCGATTCGACGCCTCCGCCCTCCTCCTGACCCCGACGGGCGACTTGCTGACGGTGAACGACCGTGGGCCGATGATCTACCGGATTGCCTTCCAGCCCAACGCCACCGCGGCCAAGCTGATGCCAGTGCCGGACGGATTCACGCCGAAACAAATGGGCTCGCTGGGTGCAGACAAGACTGGGCGCTTCGATTGCGAAGGCCTCGCGCGCGATGACGACGGCCGGCTCTATTTGTGCGAGGAATCCCGCCGCTGGGTCCTGCGCTGGGATTCCAAAAAAGACACGGTCGAACGTCTGAACATCGACTGGGGGCCGGTCAAGAAGTACTTCCATCCCATCGATCGGAACGCTTCGTTCGAGGGCCTTGCCATCGGCCCGGGCCGGCTCTACCTCGCCAACGAACGGAGCCGCGGCCGCATCATCGTGGTCGATCTGGCCACTCTGGAAGTGCTCGATGATTTCGCGGTGCGTCCCAGCGGAAGCAACGCCCGCGACGTCGATTACTCCGATCTGAGCTGGTTCGAGGGCGCCCTCTTCATCCTGTTGCGCGAAAGCCGCTGCGTGCTGGCGGTGGATCCTGGGACCCACGCCGTGCGGGCCGAATACAGCTTTCGCGAATTGGAGTCGCAACCGGACGTGCTTTACCACACGCTTTACCCAACCGGCCTCATGGAAGGCCTGGCGGTGGATCGCGATTCCATCTGGCTCGTCACCGATAACAACGGCCTGGGGCGTGTGCGGCATCCGTCGGATCATCGGCCCACGCTTTTCAAATGTCCGCGCCCGGATCGGAAGACCAATGAACGGAACACGGAACCGAAATGATCCGCGGTTGGGATCGCTGGAGACGCTTTGAGAAAAGTCGGGGTTCGCTCCACTGCGGGGGTTCATGAATCTGGGGCCGGCGTGGGTGGGGCGAGACTCCGTCGAGCCCTGACATTTCTACCGGCAATCATTTGAGGGCTCGACGGAGTCTCGCCCCACCACGGGCGGTTCATGGGTCGTGGGCCTTCAGAAAACTCCTTTCCCAAAACCGGCCTGTCGTGTTTAGTCAAACGCCGCATGAACAAGACCGCGTTGTTATTTGCCGGCCAAGGCGCCCAAACCGTCGGCATGGGGAATGACCTGGCGGAACAATTCCCGACGGCCCGAGCGCTCTTCGACCGCGCCAATGCCGTGCTCGGCTACGATTTGGCGGCCATTTGTTTCCAGGGACCGGAAGCGGAATTGACCAAAACGGAACACGCTCAACCGGGAATCTTTCTTGTCGGATGGGTGGCCTTTCAACTCCTGAAGGAACGGATTCCCGATTGGCCGTTTCAGGCCACAGCCGGACTTTCGCTCGGGGAGTTCACCGCGCTGACCGCCGCCGGGGTTTTCGGCTTCGAGGACGGCTTAAAAGTCGTGCGAGCGCGTGGACGCTTTATGCAGGAAGCCTGTGAAACCACGCGCGGAGGCATGGCGGCTGTGATCGGGCTCGACGAAGGCCCCACCCGCGAAGTGTGTCAAGCCACCGGCGTCGAGCTGGCCAATCTGAACTGCCCCGGCCAAATCGTCATCTCCGGCGCCAGCGAGAAGATTGCCCAAGCCTGCGACCTGGCCAAAGCCCGGGGCGCGAAGCGCGCGCTGCCGCTCGCCGTCGCCGGCGCCTATCACTCTCAACTCATGGCCAGCGCCCAGCCCAAACTCGACCAGGTGTTGGCCGGAGTGGCGTGGCAGACCCCGTCGGTCCCGGTGGTGAGCAACGTCACCGCTCAAGCCCACGGCACGCCCGCCGAAATCCGCGTCCGTCTCATTGAACAGATCACGTCGCCCGTCCGCTGGGAGGAATCGATGCGCCATCTCCTGCGCGAGGGATTCACCCGTTTCATCGAGCTCGGTCCGGGCGCCACCTTGAGCGGCTTCCTCAAACGCATCGACAAGACCGCGCAGATCCTGAATGTGGCGGATGCGGCCAGCCTCGACGCAACCGTGAAGTCGCTGAGGTTGACATCGGGCGAGCCACCGCTGACAACTGAGACACGTTTATGAGTCAACTCGCCCATCAAATCGCGGTGGTCACCGGGGCCGGCCGCGGCATCGGCCGGGCTATCGCCCTGAAGTTCGCCGCCGCAGGCGCGGACGTCGTTTGTGTCTCCCGCACGGCCGAGAATGCGCAGAGGGTCGCCGAGGAAATTCGGACCTCGGGCCGGAAAGCGTGGGCCTACGCGGTCGATGTGGCCGATGGAGCCGCCGTGGCGGTGGCGGCGGCGGCCATTTTGAAGGAGACCGGCCGGGTGGATATACTGGTCAACAACGCCGGCGTGACCCGGGATGGCTTGGTCATGCGGCTGAGCGACGAGGATTGGGACACGGTGCTCGACACGAATTTGAAGGGCGCCTTTCTCTTCACCAAAGGGTTTGCCCGCAGCCTGATCAAGCAGCGCTCCGGACGAATCATCAATGTGACATCGGTCATCGGTTTGATCGGCAACGCCGGCCAAGCCAATTACGCGGCGAGCAAAGCGGGTTTGATTGGCTTGACCCAATCGGTGGCCCGGGAGCTCGCCTCCCGTGGCATCACGGTCAACGCGGTGGCCCCCGGGTTTATCGAGACCGACATGACCGCCGCTCTCAAAGAGGAGATGCGCGCGGAATTGCTCGAGACGATCCCGCTGCGTTGTTTTGGCCAGCCCGACGACATCGCCCAAGCCGTTTTGTTTTTGGCGGGTCCGGGAGCCCGCTACATCACCGGTCAAGTGCTGACCGTGGACGGCGGAATGGTCATGTGATGGCGGCGGAGAAGACGATGGATGCCGCGGGTCGATCTGTGAACGGCTCAACACGAGAACCCGCGAAACTCCGCGCTGGATCGGCGGAATAATTTAACGAATCGGGGCTTGACGCCCTCTTGAGCGTGGCATAGACAACAGCAAAACTTTAGAACGGAGTTACTCATGGCTGCCGATAAATCGATTGAACAGAAAGTCAAAGACATCATCGTCGAACAACTCGGCGTGAATGCGGATCAGGTCACGCCCGACGCCAAATTCATCGAGGATTTGGGCGCCGATTCCCTCGATACAGTCGAGCTGGTCATGGCCCTCGAGGAGGAATTTGGACAGGAGATTCCGGACGAGGAAGCGGAGAAGCTTCAGAGCGTCGGCGATGTCATCAAGTACATCGAGGATACGCAGCAGAAATAGAATTCGAGACCATTGCAGGAGGGGCAGCGACGGCTGAGCACAGCACGGGCTGCCCCGTCGGTTTTTATGGCTGGCACCTTCTCAGACCGCAGAGTCGTCATCACGGGGTTGGGCGTCGTCTCCTCGCTCGGGCACGACATCGATTCGTTCTGGAAGAACCTGCTCGACGGGCAATGCGGGATCGGCCCCATCACCCTCTTTGACGCGTCCGCTTACGATTGCCGGATCGCGGCCGAGGTCAAGAATTTCGATCCCACGCCCTCGTTTCCCTCGTCCAAGGAAGTGCGGCGCTCCGACCGGTTTGCGCAATTTGGGCTGGTGGCCGGTCACAAGGCGTTGCTCGATTCCGGCCTCGACCTGGACAAATCGAATCGCGACGAAATCGGCGCCTTCATCGGATCGGGCATCGGCGGCCTGCACACGGTCGAAGAGCAGCACAAGGTTCTCTTGAGCAAAGGGCCGGGCCGCCTTTCGCCCTTCATGATCCCGATGCTCATCCTCAACATGGGGTCCGGCCTTTTCTCGATGTTTTTCAAATTGCGCGGTCCGAACGTCTCGACCTGTTCGGCCTGCGCCACCGCCACCCACGCCATCGGCGAAGCCTGGCGCACGCTCAAGATGGGCGATGCTCAAGTCATGTTTGCGGGGGGCGCGGAAGCCACCATCGTTCCCCTCGGGATTGGCGGTTTTTGCGCCATGCGCGCGATGAGCACGCGCAATCACGAGCCGACCCGTTCGTCCCGCCCCTTTGACCGCGACCGCGACGGCTTCATCATGGGGGAAGGCGCCGGCGTCGTGGTCCTCGAGGAACTCGAACACGCCCGGGCGCGGGGCGCGCGGATCTATTGCGAAGTGGTCGGCTATGGCAACACCGCCGACGCCAACCACATGACCGCCCCGGCGCCCGAGGGGGAAGGCGCGGCCCGGTGCATGCGCATGGCCCTGCGTTCCGCGGGCTTGAATCCGAGCGAAATCTCCTACATCAACGCTCACGGCACCGCGACTACCCAAGGCGATATCTGTGAAACCCAGGCGATCAAGACCGTCCTGGGCGATCACGCCCGGCGCGTGGCCGTCAGCTCGACCAAAGGGGCGACCGGTCACATGCTCGGCGCGGCCGGCGGGGTCGAGATGGCCGTTTGTGCCAAGGCAATTTCCGAGAGCGTCGTTCCCCCGACCCTCAATTTGGAGAATCCGGATCCGCAATGCGATTTGGATTATGTGCCGAATACGGCCCGCGAAATGACGGTGAATGTCATCCTCAATAACTCGTTCGGTTTCGGCGGGCACAACGCCACCATCGCGGCGAAGAAGTTTCTCGGTTAGCCGCGATTCGTTCAGTCCGGAGTGACCTTCCTGCCCATCTTCCCGTACTCTGGAGTATTCATCTGAAATGGGTGGCACGGCCAACTTGGCCGTGCTCGGCGGCAGCTTGCCGCCGAGTCTGGCGCGGTCATTGGACCCAGGATTCAGCGAGACTTTTGGTCGCAAAGCCTGTGGGCTGGTAGCCCACAGGAACGGGCAAGTTGCCCGTTCCACCCTGAATCCAACTCCATAGGCGCGGCTGAGAGTGTCGTCACGGCCACACAGCGCGGAAAAAACGGCGGCCAAGATTGGCTCCCACGGGTTCCGGGACGGTGACCACCGAGCTTGGCCCGGACACCGTCGTGAGATCGAGCCAATTGACCAGATTGGTCGAAGCCTGAATGCGGTAGGTTCGCGCCGTCTCCCCCGTCAATCGCAACTGCAGGCTCTTGCTGTCGAGCCGCTGCAGACTCAGCGCCGGCGCGCTCGGCGGGCCGCCCACGACGTCCACCTTCAGGGCATAGGTATTGTTCGACGCGATCGGGTCGCCCTCGTTTCCGGTCACATTGCCGGCGATCGTGATGGCCCCAGCGACGGTGGGAACGATCACAAAGGAGAAGGTTGTCTGCTGCGCGCTCTCCAGGCTGCCGAGGTGATACGTCACGATCTCGTTGGTTGCGCCCAACACCCCCTGAATGAAAGCCGCGCTCACGAATTTCACCCCGGCCGGCAGCGGAATCGCGAGTTCGACGCCCGTGGCCGAGATCTCACCCCGCTGCCCAAGGGTCGCCGTGTAGGTGAGCGGCTGGCCCACCTGCACGGAACCTTCCGGACCCGTGATCACGACGCTCAAATCGGTCAGCGCCTGGAAACTCTCCCGCAGCAGCCAGGCGACGCTATTCTTAAAAATCTTTCTCTGTTCCGTCCGGTCATGGGCCTCGGGGCCGTTGACGACGAGAAAATCCTGGGTGACAGAACGGAACGAACCGTCGAACGCGTCATCTTCAAAGGCCACCAGCACATCCGTCGCTCCCGAGCGCGCCAGGACCGTGACGCCGGGTGCGGATTGGATGACCCCGTCGGACTTGCCGGCATAAGTGAAGTCGCCCACCACGCCGAATCGCCCGCGGGTGGCCGGATGGTCGAGGGTGGCGTCAATCAGAACATTGCCAGCGCCGTCCTGACCGGTGGCCGGCCGAAGATGGATCAGATTGAACCATCGCGCTTGGGAAGCGGCGCTCAAGTTCCGGGCCGAAGCCGCCAGCGTTTCTCCGATGAAGTAAAGAGAGATTCCCTTGTCGCGCGCTTGCTGGAACACCCTGACGTCATTCTCGGTCAGGCCCTGGTCGGACGAGCCGAGGTCATCCCAAATGATCAGCTTGACGTCGCTGACCGCGTCAAACGTCAGCCCTTCCTGCTCGAAAACCTGCGAACTGGAACGTAGGTCCAGGAGCAGATTCTGCAATTGCGTGATCTCGGGATGAGGGAAGTTGCGCACGATGGCCACCTTGGCGCTGATCGGATTGCGGCTGACGAGAATTTGCACCGGGCTGGACGTCGCGGCCGCGCCTTCATCATCCACCGCCACCGCGGTCAACACATAGGCGCCGGACGCTTCATTCGACCACGTGAAAAGGAACGGCGCTTGCGTGCGGCTGCCCAGGAGCGTGGCGCCGACGTAGAAATCGACCCGCTGGACCGACCCTTCCGCATCCTGCGCCTCGACCGCGATCGTGATCTCGGCCGGCGACGTGAAGGCCGCTCCATTGGCCGGGCTGGTGAGGCGAACGACCGGCGGCTGATTCACCACCCGATCGTCATTCAGGATGGTCACCTGACCTTCGCCATCGATGATCTGCGCGTTGACCGCGTTGGCCAAAATAACGGAGAAGACCTCATCGCTCTCCACGAGCAAATCGCCTGGGATGGGCACGGAGATCGTCTGAAGCACCGAACCCGGCGGGAACGTTAGCGCGCCGGAAACCCGTTCGTAATCGCTCGCGGCGCTAGCCGTGCCGTCTCGAGTTTGAAAATCGACGGTCACGGTCTGCCCGCTGGCGGTGGACAAGCGCACGGTCAGCAGCGCCGTCGTCCGGCCCGAATCTCCCTCGCTCACCGCCGCATCGGTGATGGTCAAGGTCGGCGGAACATCATCATCGACGATCGTCCCTCGAGCCAACGCCCCGGCCAATCGCGCGTTTCGCGGATTGCTCAAGCGCACGTCCCACGTCTCGTTCGCTTCCGCCAGCCGATCTCCGAGAACTTCCACCACCACGGCGTTGGTCACCGCGCCCGGGGCGAAGGTGAGCGTGCCCGAGGTCGCCACGTAGTCGCGCCCGGCGGTGGCCGAGCCATCGGCGGTGGCAAACTCCACCGTCACGGGCTGGGTCGAGGCGACCGACAGCCGAACCGTAAAAACAGCCCGCGTCGTCCCGACATTCCCTTCCACGACCGAGGTGTCCGCCACGCTCAGCGTCGGCTCCACATCATCGTCCAAGATCGTGCCCGTGGCCCGGCTCACTCCCAGGGTGGCGTTGACCGGATTGCTCAAGATCACGTTGAAGGTCTCAGTCAATTCGCTGACCCGGTCGCCGTTGATCGAGACGACGACGGTGCGGTTGGTGATGCCGGACGGGAAGCTCAGGGTTCCGAAGCTGGCCACAAAATCCTCCGTGGCCCGAGCCGTGCCCGCCGCGGTCGTGAAATTCACCGAAACCGTCTGCGCGCTCGGCCCGTTCAAGGTCACGGCAAACACCGCGTTGACAGTTCCGCTGTCGCCTTCCGTGACCACCGCATCCCCGATGAAAATGGCCGGAACGAGATCATCATCAAGGATCGTGCCTACTCCCAGGGGATCGGCGAGGACCGCGTTGACCGGGTCCGACAAGACCACCCCAAAAGATTCCGCGGCTTCCGGAAGCAGGTCGCCGAGAGTCGGCACGCTCAGAGTCTGACTCGTCGCGCGCGGGGGAAAGGTCAAAACCCCGGAAGCGGGCCCGTAATCCGCGGCCGTGGCGGTGGCGTTGGTCGTGGCGTAGCGCACGGTGACGGTCCGGCTGCTCGGCGGGTCCAATCGCACGGTGAACACGGCCGTTCCGCCTTCCGTGACGCTGACGTCATTCACGGAAATCCGCGGCGTCGGATCGTCATCGGCGATCGTGCCCACGCCTTGCCCATCGAGGATGACGGCGTTGACCGGATCGCTCAGATTGACGACGAAGCGTTCGTCATCCTCGTCCACTGTGTCGCTTTGGACCAAGATGGCGATATTCTCCACCGTCGTTCCCGGCGGGAAGGTCAACGTTCCAACGGCCCCGAAGTAATCGCTGTTGACCTGGGCGGTGTCATCCGCCGTGCCGTAATGGACCGAAACGGTCTGACGGCTCGGAGCGGACAGGGTGACCGTAAACACGAGATGAGTGTTCCCCAAATTGCCTTCCGTGATCGCGGCGTCGGAGATGGAGATTCCGACCGCGGTGTCGTCATTGACAATGGTGGCGATGCCTTGGGCGTCGGCCAAGATCGCGTTTTCGGGCCGGCTCAGATTGAGGAAGAAGGCTTCATCGGGCTCGATCAAGGCGTCGCCCTTGACGGACACAGAGACGGACTTGCTGACCTCGCCCGGCTCAAACTGGAGCTTCCCGAAACTGCTGACGAAGTCCGTTCCCGCCGTGGCGGTGTCGCCGGCGGTGGCAAAATTCACCGCCACCGGCACCAGGCTGGGCGCGGACAGGCTGACCACGAACGTCGCATGGGCCGTGAAACCTTCGTCACCCTCGACCACACTGGCGTCGGTGATGGCGATGGCGGGGAAGGCATCGTCATTCCAGATCAGGGCCGTGCCCTGCATCTTGCCCGGAATCGCGTGCACCAGGTTGGACAAGTTGACGACCAACGTCTCGTTCGGCTCGGCCACCCGATCGCCCGTGATTTCCACGCTGATCGACTTGGACACTTCGCCCGGCGGAAAGACGATCGTGCCGCGCGCGCTCTGATAATCGGCGTCAGAAGCCCCCACGGCGGTGCCGTCGGCGGTGGCGAAATCCACCGTCACAGTTTGTCCGCTCGGAGCCGAAAGCGTCACGAGAAATGCGGCTCGCCCGGTTCCCGCTTGGCCCTCCGCGACCGCCACATCATTGATGGAAATGACGGGCGGCAAATCCTCATCGACCACGGTCAACCGCCCCCGGTCCTGGCCCGGGGTGATGGAGGCGTTCTTCGGGTTGGAGAGAACCACCACCAACGATTCGTCTCCTTCCGACAGATCATCGCTGGTGATCGCGACCGTGACGGATTTCTCGGTCTCGCCGGGCTTGAACTCGAGCGTCCCGACCACGGGCCAGAAATCATTCGAGCCGGTCGCGGACTCGGCGGCCGTGGCAAAATCCACCGTCACGGTCTGCTCGCTGGGGGCGGAGAGACGGACGATGAGCGTGGCGTTGGTCGTCCCGGAACCTGCCTCGGTGACGGTCGCGTCGCCCATGGCCAAACTCGGCGGCGCATCATCATCGCGGATCAGCCCCCGCCCTTGATCGCGGGCCAGAGTGGCGCCGACCGCCTTGCTCAAACGCACGACAAACTCCTCGTCACCCTCCGACACCAAATCGCCCACCACCTGGATGACGATCGTTTTGTTGGTTTCGCCCGGCTCGAAAACGACCGGCCCAGCACTGGGCAGAAAGTCGCTCCCGACCTTGGCCGTGCCCCCGACGGCGGCGTACTCCACGATCACCGGCTGGCGACTTGGGGCCGAGAGCGTCACTCGAAACACCGCGCTGACTGACCCCACATTGCCTTCGCTGATCTCAGCGTCTCCGATCGAGAGCCGGGGCAACGGGTCATTGTCGAGGATGGTTCCTTTCCCTCGGCTTCGAACGAGGCTGGCGTTCTGTCCCCGGGCGAGATCCACAAAGAACGTTTCCGTCCCCTCGCTGACGAGATCGCCGAGGACCAGCACCGTGATCGATTGGACCGTTTCGCCGGGCCGAAACGTCACCGTCCCGGAGTCGGGGAAGTAATCGGTTACCGAAGAAGCCGTGTCGCTGGCGGTGGCGTAATCCACGGTGACGGTCCGGCCGCTGGCCGCGTTCAAACTCACCAGAAAAGTCGCCTTGGCCGAGCCGTCGTCGCCTTCCGTGATCGTGATGTCCGCGATGGACAACGAGGGCGGCGCATCGTTTTCGATGATCGTCCCCAGCGCCTGATCTTTGACCAGGGCCGCGTTTCTCGGGTTGGTCAAGAGGACGCCGAACGTCTCCGCACCTTCATTCTGGACGTCGCCAATGATCTGAACCGTGATGACTTGGTTGGTTTCCCCGGGGGCAAAGATCAAATTCCCGGCGGTCGGCAGATAGTCCGCCCCGGCCAGCGCCGTGCCGTTGGTGGTGGTGAAACCGACCCGCACGGTCTGACCGCTGACCGCCGACAAGCTGACGGCGAAGACGGCATTGACCGCGCCCACATTTCCTTCGCCGACCGTGGTGTCCTCGATCGAAAGTGCGGGCAAGGGATCATTATCGATGATCGTTCCCGTCGCCAGCGTCTTCGAGAGGCTCGCGTTGATCGGGTTGCTCAGCCGCACGGAAAAGACCTCGCCGGGCTCATCCAACGTGTCCCCGAGGACGGAGACGGAAACGGTCTTGTTGGTTTCGCCCGGTTTGAAGGTCAGCGTGCCGGCGGTGGAGGCGTAATCGCTCCCGGCGAGCGCCGTTCCATCGGCGGTGGTCAGACTGACGGATACGGTCAGATCGCTGGGTGCGGATAGAACGACGGAGAAGACGGCGTTGGTCGGGCCAACATCGCCTTCCAGCACCGCGGCATCGCTGATGGACAGAGTGGGAATCGGATCGTCATTCAGAATCACTCCGGAAGCCCGCAGGTTGCCGGGCGTGGCGTTAGTCAAATTCGATAGATTCACAAAGAAGGTCTCGTTCGTCTCGTAGCGAATGTCGCCTTTGATCGGAACGGCGATGCTCTTGGCCACCTCGCCGGGATTGAAAGTCAACGCGCCGCTGACGGCTTCGTAATCACTCCCCGCCGTGGCGGTGTCATTGGTGGTCGCGTAGTCCACCTGCACGGTCTGGCCGCTCGGCCCGGACAAGGCCACATTGAACACGACGCTGAACGTGCCGGTGTTGCCTTCGAGCACGGCGGCGTCACTGATGACCAGATCCGGGATGGCATCATCGTCGGCGATCGTGGCCCGGCTCTGGCCTCGGCCGATCGAGCCATTGAAGACGTTGGTCAGATTGACGAAAAAGAACTCGTCGGCCTCGCTCAAGGTGTCCCCATTGATGATCACCGTGATCGTCTTGACCGTCGGCTCCCCCGGATTGAAGGTCAGCGTCCCGGAATTGGCGAAGTAGTCACTGCCGGCCAACGCCGTGCCCTCGGCCGTCGCGAAATCGACCGACGCCGGCAAATTGCTCGGCCGCGACAGACGGACCGGAAACATGACTTGGGTGGAACCGCTGCTCCCTTCGGTCACGGTGACATCGTCCACGGAGAAGGCAGGCGCGGCGTCATCATCCACGATCGTGGCCCGGCCCGTGGGCTTGAGGATGACCGCATTCACCGGGACGCTGAGCACCAACACAAAATCCTCGTCGGCCTCGGGCAGGATATCTCCGTTCACCCGCACGGCGATGGTCTGGCTGGTTTGGAGGGGATTGAACGTCAATCTTCCCGACGTGGCTTCAAAATCGATTCCGGTGGCGGCGGTCACCGGAGCCGTCGCGTAGTCCACGGTCACCACCTGGCCGCTCGGCGTGGACAAACTCACGGTGAAGATGGCGGCGGTGGTCGATCCGTCGCCCTCCGGAACTCGGAGATCCGAAATCGTGAGCTCGGGCAAGGGATCATCATTCTTGATCAATCCCAGCCCCTGCACCTTGCCGGCGTCGGCGCCGACTGGGTTCGAAAGGTTGACGAAAAACGCTTCGTCGGTTTCGGGAAAACGATCACCGCGCACGGAGACCGTGATGGTCTGCTGGGTCTGCCCAGGCTGAAAGGTCAAGACCCCGGAGCGGGCAATGTAATCGTCGGACGCGGTGGCGAGATCATCGGCGGTCGCATAACCGACCGTCACAAATTCCGCGCTGGGAGCGGAAAGGCTGACGGTGAAGAGGGCGTTGATCTGCTCGGCATTTCCTTCGATGACTTCGACATCGTCGATCGAGATCGTAGGAAGCGGATCATCGTTGAGAATGGTTCCCTGTCCCTGGGAGCCCTGTCCCAGGGAGTTCTCGATGGTCGCGCTCGTGCCCGCACTGGTCAACCGGACGAACACCGTTTCGTCCGTTTCGTGCAGGGTATCGCCAATGACGAGGACGCGAATAATGCCGCTGATCTCACCCGCCGGAATTGACACGGAAGTCGTGTTGGCGACGTAGTCCAACCCATTCGTCGCGGTGCCGCCCCCGATGGTATAGTTCACAATGACCGTATCTGCGACCGGGGCGGACAAGGACACGACAAATTCCAGATTGGTGAGCCCCAGGTTGCCTTCCGTGACCTCGGCATTGCGAATGGAAACCGCGGGCACGAGATCGTCATCAATGATCGTGGCGACGCCCTGATTCTTGGCCGCCACCGTCGCGTTCTCCGGCTGGCTC
>CAYHFE010000189.1:0-12253 GCA_964355375.1 uncultured Verrucomicrobiota bacterium | reverse complement strand
ATTTCTTCCCAAGACATAGGCTTCGCGTGACTTACTTCGGCGACACCAGAATCCCTCTGCCTTGTCTTTGGGAGGAATGACTGCTACGAACCGGACGTGATGAATCATCGTTTGGTCCTATTTCTAGCCCTCGGACTGCTCGGCGCCCCGCTCGGAACGGTTCCGTTGCAGGGACAGCCGACCCGCCCCTCCGTTCCGCCATCGGATGAAGCGGTGGCTCAGCTCGAAGCCTGGCTTCGCGGGCCTCGGGCGGAGCGGGGGCTGCTCACAAATTCTGCCTTCGCTTTGGCTCCTCTGAAACGAGCCGATGCCCGCCGCGCGGCGGCGCTCTTATGGAAGGATCACGCGGCCTGGATTCGGGCCGCGCGAACCGCCGAAATGGCCGCCGGCGCGATTGAACTCGACGGTCGGCGGCTGCGTTTCGAAACACTTTCGTTCGGTGACACGAATCACCTTCCGTCCGGTGGCCGGAGCCTGTTCCTCTCGCTCCATGGCGGCGGAAATGCCCGGCCCAGCGTCAACGATTCCCAATGGCGAAACCAGCTTCGGCTGGGTCGCGACTACGCGCCGGCCGAAGGGATCTACCTGGCGCCGCGCGCTCCCACCGACACATGGAATCTCTGGCACGAAGCCCACATCGACCCGCTCTTCGACCGGCTCATCGAAAACCTGATCGTGTTGGAGCAGATCAATCCGGATCGCGTTTACGTCATGGGCTATTCGGCGGGCGGCGACGGCGTTTACCAACTGGGGCCGCGCATGGCCGACCGCTGGGCCGCCGCGGCGATGATGGCCGGCCATCCCAACGAGACCTCGCCGCTCGGATTGCGGAACGTGCCATTCGCCCTCCAAGCCGGAGCGCTCGATTCCGCCTACAAGCGAAACGAGGTCACCGCGGAATGGGGGCGCAAGCTCGATGACCTTCAGCGGGCGGATCCGGACGGTTATGTCCACTTCACCGAAATCCACGCGGGCAAGCCTCATTGGATGAATCTCGAGGACAAGAAAGCGGTTCCTTGGATGGAGAAGTTCACCCGCAATCCTTTTCCGCGCCGGGTCGTCTGGCGCCAGGACGACGTGACGCATGATCGATTCTATTGGCTGGCCTTGCCGTCGGGCACCGCCCGTCAGGGGCAGGAAGTCTTGGCGGAACGAAACGGTTCGACGTTCAGCGTTCGAGCCAAAGACGTCACCCGGCTCCTGATCCGACTCAATGACGAGATGACCGACCTCGATCAACCGATCACGATCAAGAACGGCGAGCGCATCCTGTTTTCGGGGCGGCTCAGCCGCACGATCGCGGCTCTCGCGAAGACGCTGGAGGAACGTGGGGATCCACGTTTGGTGTTTAGCACTGAGACGGCGGTGGATTTTTGAATTCGCCATCCCATGGGCCGTCGTTCCCGGAATCGCCAGGCATCATGCCTTGGGGGGGCTGAATCCGCGCTCTGCTTTCGGGAATACTCTCACGGAATTATCCTGAGTCGTGAGCCCCAACACCTGGCCCGTTGGCGGGTCGAGACACGCGCTCAGACCGTTGTTGCCCGAGAGAAGTCCGCGTCGCATCCGGGTGCCGGCGGCGCCGCGGAAGAATCACCCGTCAGACCGTCTTGTTTGTCAGGGTCGGGAGAAAAACCGTAACTCGAGTTCCGACCTGCGGTTGGCTGGTTACCTCCACCCATCCCTCATGCTGTTTGACGATGCCGTAAACCGAAGCCAGCCCGAGGCCGGTCCCTTTGCCAACATCCTTTGTCGTGAAGAACGGTTCGAAGAGATGCTTCATGGTCGATCCGTCCATTCCATGGCCTGTGTCTTCAACAGTCAGAGTCACAAACAGTCCCGGACGGGATTCTGGATTGCGCTGAGCGGAGTTCGCATCGAGGTTCTCGGCTTCTGTTCGAATCGCCAGGCGACCGCCTGAAGGCATGGCGTCGCGGGCGTTGAGCGAGAGATTGACGATCACCTGCTCGATCGTGCCCGCGTCTGCGAGCACGGGAGGCAGATCAGGTCTGTAGCCGCATTCGAGCTCGACGTCTTCTCCCAACAAGCGGTGCAACCTAGGCGCGAGATTCGAGATTAGTTTGTTCAAATCCAGTCGCGTCAGCCGGAGCGGCTGTTTGCGGCTAAACATGAGAAGGTGGCGGGTCAAGGTGGCGGCTCGGGCCGCCGCCGCGCTGATCTCGCGGAGGGAATCCTGGGGCGGAATCGAGCCCTCCCGCTGTTCCAGAAGAAGACCGCAGTGCCCCTGAATGACGGTCAGAATATTGTTAAAGTCGTGAGCCACGCCGGCTGCCAGTTGGCCGATTGATTCCATTTTCTGAGCCTGACGCAGTTGACTTTCCAGTTCTCGCCGCTCCGTGATGTCACGGCCCGTGCCTTGGAGCCCGATCGGCCGGCCGTCTTGCAGGATCACGCGCAGACTGAGCTCTAAGACGGACGGAGTGCCGTCACCGCGATTGGCTTTCAGTTCAAGCTGGGCAACGCCATGGCTGGCGAGCACCTGCCGGGTCTTCTCCTCGACCAGACCGCGAAACTCCGGCATCACCAAATCCCCCAGCCGTTTCTCCAAGGCTTGCTCGCGGCTGAATCCAAAGAACTGCTCGGCCGCACGGTTCAGGGAGGTGCATTTACCCTTCGAGTCGAAAGTAAAAAGCAGATCATTGGCATTCTCGAACAGCTCGCGAAAGCGTTGCTCCAGGGCCTCTTCGATCTCCAACTTCCGGCGGATGATTTCGGTTTGGCGGCGCACCGTCTTTCGCAGTGAAGCCGCCCAGGTGAATGTTAGCATGATGGCCAGAGCCATGCCGCTGGCCAGCAGCACAGTATGCCGAGGCGTCCACCAGGGGGGTGTGGCCAGGATCTTGATATCATCCGGTTGGCGGAGCAACAAATGGAATGCTTTCGGTTCGCGACTTTCCCCGGCTTGAATGGCGCAGACGCCGGTCAGACGGAGACGGCTTCCCACCGTCAGAGCGGGCCCTTCCTTGCCGCGAGCCCGATTGCCCAAGTGAGCCGTGAAGATGATCGGACCCTCTTGAAGGACGAGCTGGGGATTGGCGGAACCACGCACATTCTGCAGCAACTGCGCTTCCAGCTCCACGACCGTTGCATCGTTGGTTCCGTAGAGGAGGATTTGTTCGGCGGTGGATCGTATCGGCGAAGGCAACGGGCCGCTCCCTTGCTTGCGCAAGGTCACATCCTCGAGGTAAGGCGAAAACTCTGCCAGGGCGGGAAAACCCCGCACTTCGACGCGGTCGCCCAGCCGGATTTCATTGGTCTGCAGTGTGACAACGTGAATCCCTCCCGAGGTGTCCTGAAGGTAAAAGCCCTGCCCGGGAATCTCCAATGTGACAACGCCTGCCACTTTGATTCGCCGGTCCGCCGGGCGTTCCGGTTGGAAAGTCGCAACTGACGCGATGGGAACGGTCTCGCCCTCGAAGGGGTCGGCGGGCGGCGGGTCGAGAATTCGAACGAAATCCAAAGTGGGAACATTGAGGACGATGCCGATCAACTGGCCTTTCGCGTTCAACTCTGACGTGCATGCTCCTTGAACGCTCACCTGGGCGTCAACGAGGGGAGAGGACAACTGTTGAGAATCGAGGCCGGGAAGGAGCGCCTTGAACTTCCCCTTCGGCGTCGTGATGATGAGATAGAGGTGACCTGACTGGTCGATCAATCGGCGAACCACGCCCTGCAATTCAACCCACTGCGCATCCAGATGACCGTCGGCCAAACCGTCCAGGCCAACCTTGGCCGGCGCAGGCCAGTTTGCTTTTCCCAACACTTGAAACGTCGCATGGATCACCTGTGGCGCGTAGCCGCCAGAATCCGTCTCGCCGGTCAGCTCGGCTCTTTGCCCGGGCGAAACGATCTGCTGTCCGGGATCAACATAGATGCCACCGCTCTCATCCTGGAAGAAGCAGGTGCGCCATTCGGGATCGGAATAAGTGACCACGCCCTGGAGCCTGACGGGGATGCGCTGAGCGGTGACGTCTCGAGGCAGTCTGCGGACGTCGGATACACGGGTGAGAACCTGCGGAACACTGACCGGATTGGGAGCGGGTCTGGATGCCGGCGACACAACGCTGGAAGACGGTGGCGGACGCGCGACCTCGAAAGAGGCGTCACTCAGCACGGTCTTCTCCGGCGAGACGGTCAGGAATCCCCAGACATCCACGCGGCCATCCGGCTGAGCCGGAGTCGATTGAACCACCTGCGCCCGGATTGCGCCGGTGGGGTCTTTGACAATGAGGTATTCCCCGGGGCGATAGGCTTCAATGACTCCATTGATGTGAACCCGGTTATTGGTCCAAGGACCCAGTTCCCGATTCAACAAGCTGCCGATCGAGACAACGGGCAGGAGCAGCGGTCTGCTCTTCGGCTGGTCAAGAACTTGAACTTCGTCGAAATCCGGCACGGTAATCTGCGCGGATTCGAGCCGGCCCTTCACGACCTTGCTTCCATTGATGCCCCGGAGGCGAACCGTACAATCGAGCAGCCCTTTGACCTCCTTCGTCCGGAGCGGGCCCATGACATAGACGAGACAGGATTGACCTTGGGCGTGAAGCGTGAGAGCCAGACGTTCCAGACTGGTGTCGGCCGTTCGAACGCGTCCGCTGACTTCGATCCACTGGCCGAATTCGCTGCCAAGTTGAGGCAGTTCGAGGCGCTTGGCGGGCGGCGCGGTTCCCGGACCCAGGATCTTGAGGTCGAGATTCGTCAGCACCCGATTGCCGTCCACCAGAGCCGCGAGCCCGGTGATCTCGACCTCTTGTCCGCGCTGGGGCTGAGTGCGGAAGGTCTTGGGAGCGAAATAACCGACTTGGTTTCCGTCATGGAAGTACGCTTGATTCCATCCTGAATCATAGCAGAGGACGAAGGCTCTGAGCCGAAGGGTCCTTCCCTTGGCCAGTTCGTTATTAGAAAGGTCGTAGAACTGCTGGAAAGTCGAAATCTCCCTGGCGACTTGAGCGCGGGCTTCTGGAGCAGCAATTGTGAACCAGCAAATCCCTGCGAGAAGAACTGCCACGTGTCCTAGCCGTGAGTATGCAGTCGAAATTGGAGAGCACACGCGAGAGCCCAATTCAGTCACCAAACGCTGACTCGTTCGAACCGGCCAGTGTGGTCGGCGAGAGTGCCGACCACCGCACGCGAGGGCGGTTGCGCTCCCGATCTGAACTGAACGGTTATCGCTTAGAAATTCGCCGTGTCTCGCAGCGGCCGACGTCACAAGGCTCCATTTGATTTCGGATTGGGGATTTCGGAGTTGCCATCTGGAACCGAGGACATCCGTCTCTGGACCAGGGCGGCTGCATAGATGGAACATACTCTGACAGGGCCGAGTCATGCCGAAAGCTCTGCGGACGAACGAAAACGCTGGCGGCTTCAACTCTATTCCGACCAGCGCGCACTTATGCGTCAATGAGCGGTCCAATGCAAGCCTTCAGCCCGGATATTCGAGAGGCCGGTCGAAACACGCGAGGGCGCTTGTCCTCCCCATTTCCAACTGCATACCTGCGGCTCAGTTGAAGAAAAATGAACTCAATCCGGTCCAAAGGGGAACAACTATGAAACGAATGAACCGCCGGACTTTCCTGAAACACACCTCCTTCGCGACCGGAGCTTTGGCCGCGCTCGCACCGCATTCGCGCGTCCTGGGCGCCAACGACGAGTTGCGCGTGGCCGTGGTCGGATTCAACAGCCAAGGCCAGACTCACCTTCGGGCGCTGCGCGAACTGGCCGGCGTGCGCGTCGTGGCGCTGTGCGACTGCGACCGCGCCGTGCTCGACCGCGAAATTGCCGCCGCCAAAAAACGCAATGAGAACGTCGCCGGCTACACCGATATTCGCCAGTTGCTCGAGAACAAGGAAGTGGACGCGATCACGACGGCCACGCCCGACCACTGGCACGCGCTGGCGACGATCTGGGCGTGCCAAGCGGGCAAGGACGTCTATGTGGAGAAGCCGCTCAGCTACTGCATCCGCGAGGGACGCAAGATGGTCGAGGCGGCGCGCAAGTACAAACGCATCGTTCAAGTCGGCAATGCCAGCCACGACCACGCGACGGGCGACATGGTCATTGAGACGGAGAAGGCCGGACGGATTCGCGTCGTCTATTCCTCGCTCAACCGCCTGCGCGAAAGCATCGGGAAGGTGACCGCCGACCAGCCGATTCCGCCTTCGATCGACTACAATCTGTGGCTCGGTCCCGCACCGATGGGGCCGCTGCGACGCAAGAATCTTCACTACGATTGGCATTGGGTGTGGCCGACGGGCACCGGCGAGATCGGCAACAACGGCATCTATCCTTTGGACGCCGTGCGGCTGGCCCTCGGCCAGAAAACGCTGCCCAAACGCGTGATGAGCTTCGGCGGACGGTTCCAGTTCAACGACGACGGTGAGACACCCAACACCCAGATCGCGCTGTTCCAGTATGAGCCGGGTCCCCTTGTCATTTTCGAGCTTCGCAACTTTCCCTCCGAGAAAGGGCCGAAAACGCCTGCCACCAACGCGGTCGGGGAACGCGGCAGCGACCGGTTGCCGCGCTGGACGGGAGCGGTCGGCGACACAGGCGGTTTCGCCGCCCACAAGGGGCACATCTTCAACTTCGTCAAGGCCGTTCGCAGCCGCAACGTCGGCGACCTGCGCATGGACGTGCTCGAAGGCCACCTTTCGACGGCGCTGGTTCATATCGCCAATATCTCGTATCGGGTGGGCAAAACCGCTTCCACGGAAGCGGTCCGCGAGGCGATCAAAGATCGAGGGAGCGAGGCCGCCGAGACGTTCGAGCGGTTCCGCGAGCATCTGACGGCCAACGGCATTGATTGGACGAAGACTCAGGCGGTGCTCGGACCTTGGCTCGAAATCGACGCCGAGAAAGAGCAATTCGTTGGCCGCGGCGATCTGGTGGCGAAGGCCAATCAACTCGTGACACGCCAATACCGCCCGCCGTTTGTCGTGCCGGAGAACGTGTGATATCTGCTGCCAGAAACTCGGGTGTGAAAGCCGTCGCGTCTGATCGGCGGCAACGCCGCTTGATCCCGATGCGCGTCCGGCTCCTCCGCTTGCGGCTTCACAGCGCCAACCAGACGGGCGAGTCTTTCGACATGCTGCACTCTCTTCGTGTCGGAGTTCGGTGGACCGCAGCCTGCGGAGCTTGGCTGACAACGGCCTCTTCAGTTGTTGCCGCCGCAGATGCGGAATCATTGACGCGCTCCCCTCCGCTCAACTTCCAACACAACGTGGTGGACGAGCAACCTCCGCGTAATCCCTGGACGAAGCTGGCCGGAGATTTCAATGGCGATGGCAAGCTGGACATCGCCGTCGGCGGACAATCCGGCCCCCTGGTTTGGTATGTCAACCCCGACTGGCGTAAATGCCAAGTGGCCGAGCGCGGCTCGCATGACATCCTCGTGGCCGATTTCAACGGCGATGGTCGGTTCGACATTCTGGGGGCCAATCATGGAGGCGCGCATCAACCGGTGGAGCTCTGGTTGAACCGGGTGGTGAAATGATATCTTTCCACCCATAAAGACGTCCTCTCTTCAGTGCAGGAAATCGCGATTTACCAAGCAAAATCAGCTCCAACCGCCTTTTGGAACGATCGCTTGAAAGGGTGGGCTATTCTCAAGTCTCTCTTCCGGGAAATGACCGTCGGAAGCTCTTCTTGGTTGGAGCAGCTCACGTTCGGAAAATGTCCAAACTCCAGTGTTCGGCGGGACGCCGAACCCGGCAGGAGAGAAGCCCGCGCTCCCCATCGCACCTTCAAGTTCATGGTCTCCATGTGCAGTTGCCGGGGGGTTACTTTCCACCGTACTCAATCCCCTTGGGTTCTGGACGATCTTCCGTGAGGAGCTTCCAACTGGCGCCCATCTCGCGCATCGGCCGGAAATCGCGCGGTTGGTAGGCGAACCGCAATTGCGGCGTCTCCCGCACGGCCCCGCCCTGGATGCGCGAGTCCATCGCCGCATCCAGGATACCCGTGGTCATGAGAGTTCGTTCCACCGGATAGGGCGCGCGGCGCTCGCGGAAATGGGTTTGAATCGCGTGCGACAGGGCTTTGAAGAGGTTGCGATTTTGCCATGGGCCCACGTAGAAACTGGTCGCCCGCGGCCCGGTTTCACCGGCCAACTGGCACGCGAAATACCAGCGAATCCCGGTGATGCCCGCGGCGAGCATAGTCCCGCGCGTGCCATCGCGATAAGTCACCAGGATGCCGTGGGAAACAAAGGGGCGGTCCCCGCCCGCTTTCGCCATCGGTTGCAGGAGTTCCCGAGCGGAGGGCAGCCCGGCGATGGGTCGCGCCGCGAGCGCCGCCGCCGCGAGAGTGGGGGACCAGCGTCCCTCCTGCGCCGCCTGCCAGAGTGCTTCACCTTCGAGGAATTGAACTTGGACGACGCCCGTTTCTCCGCCCCGCCGGCCTTCGACCATCGACTGGAGCACTTCGAGCGCATGAATGTCATACGACTCAACGCCTCCGCCATGGATCGAGACGGCCTCGGCGATGCGCGCGCGCCGTGGCAATTCCAGAGGCGGGTTTCGTTCGGCCAGCGGGACGGAACTTCCGGCCATGAAGGGGATCTTCATCTGCCGGGCCGTGTCGTACATCTCCTTGGCCCAGTCCCAGCGATACGACAAATGTTTGTCGCTGAAGATGGGCGCCGCCCGCTGGCTGCTCCGAAACACGGCCACGATCTCATCGAAGAACCGCTTGCGCGGGTATTCCATTTGCGCCTTGGCGTTGATCGGGTACTGGCCGTGTTCGCCAATCGAGAGCACCGCGTCCACAGCCAGGCGACGCCCCCCCGAGCAAAGCGCTCCGGCGATGGTCTGATAGACCGCGATGTGGTACTTCGCCGAAATCGCCCGAGAAAGCTCGTGGGCTGGGCTCTGGTCCACATACAGGCTGACCACATCCATGCCCGAGGAGGTCAGCTTGCCATTGAACAGGTAGGGCTCCAAAAAGTTCTCCAGGATGACGTGGGCGTGGCTGCGGTAGGAGTACTCCGTGATGATGGCAGCCACCCGCAATCGCTTCTTGCCGGCCGCGCGGGCCGACGGGCTGAGGAACGTCACGAACGAGGGGGCGAGGGAAACGCCTGTGATCGCTCGGCTGATGCTGCTGGCGAAATGACGACGGGAGATTCCGCGGGAATGGTAGGGGTTCACAACGGCCCAAATTGTGCAAGTCAGGCGCTCTCCTGTAAAGAGTCAAAAACGTCCGGCAAGCGCTCAGCCACCTCGTCGGTTGGTTGAGTCTGGACTTGGCTTCGGTGATCCGCCGCTCGACACGCTTTTTCGGTACTCCTAAAGCGTGACATTCGATTGCGGCGCGCTACAGTCTTGCCCGCTCGACGCCCGACGGCGGTTGAGCCAAATCATTATGCGATCCGACATCATCAAAAAGGGATCTGAGCGCGCGCCGCACCGCAGCCTGCTCCGCGCCACCGGCTCCATCGAATCAGAGGCCGACTTTGGGAAACCATTCATCGCCATCTGCAACAGTTACACGGACATCATTCCCGGCCACGCCCATCTCAATGAGGTGGGCTTGCTCGTGAAGCGAATGGTCCGGGAGGCCGGAGGGGTGCCGTTTATTTTCAACACCATCGGCATCGATGACGGCATCGCCATGGGGCATGGAGGGATGAAGTACTCCCTGCCGTCCCGAGAGCTGATCGCGGACTGCGTCGAGTCCATGGTGCGCGGGCACTGCTTTGATGGCATGGTCTGCATTCCGAACTGCGACAAGATCGTGCCGGGCATGCTCATGGCCGCCATGCGGCTGAACATCCCCACGATTTTCGTGAGCGGTGGTCCCATGGCCGCCGGGACCGCCCAACAGGCCCCGGAGACGGACTTGCCCGAGCACTTGCGGCCGACCACGCAAAAGGCGGACTTGATCTCCGTCTTCAAGGGAGTGGGCGAACTGCAGACCGGCAAAATCACCGAAGCCGATCTGGCCAAACTGGAGCAGAGCGCGTGTCCCACCTGCGGTTCTTGTTCCGGGATGTTCACGGCCAACTCGATGAATTGCCTGAGCGAGGCTCTCGGCATGGCCCTGCCCGGGAACGGCACCATCCTGGCCGTGTCCAAGGAGCGGGAAGCCCTCTATCGCTGGGCCGCCCAGCAGATTCTGAAGTTGGTGGAAATGGATCTGAAACCGCGGGAGATCGCGACGATCGAGGCGTTCGACAACTCGCTGGCTTTGGACGTGGCGATGGGCGGCTCGACCAACACCGTTTTGCACACCCTGGCCATCGCGCGGGAGGCGGGGATTCATTACGACATCGCGCGCATCGACGCGATTTCCCGCCGGGTTCCGTGCCTGTGCAAAGTTTCGCCTTCCTCCAATTACCACGTTCAGGATGTCCATCGGGCGGGCGGGATTCACACCATCTTGGGAGAGTTGAAACGTCTCGGAGCCCTCCGACTCGAGTGCCGGACGGTGACCGGCAAGAGTTTGGGTGAGAACATTGATGAATGGGATCTGCGCTCCGACCGATGCTCCGTCCTGGCCAAGGCCGTGCGCATTTCCGGCAGCTCCGCGCTGGTCCTCGATCCCGCCGATAAGCTCGGGCCGGCCGCGCGCACGGCCAGCGGCAACCTTGCGCCCAAACCGATGTTGCTCTTCCCGGGCGACGATCGCGCCATCCGGCTGTGGCGCCTGGCCGCGGCCTGGAATGCCGGCGATCTCGATGGCGTGATGACCGGGGTCGCCGAGCAGGCGGAATGGGAAACCGATCCGGAAACGCGTCTGAAGGGGCCGGTCGCGATTCGGGCTTGGGTCGAGGAGAAACTGAAGGCCGCCCATGGTCTGGTGCGCGCGGAACTGGCGACACTGAAGCAGGCCCCCATCTTGATCTTCTGGCAGTATTCCAAAGCGGGAGAAAAGCAGCGGCTCTGGCTGTTCCGGGTCGGAAGCTTTCGCCAGGGCTTGATCTCGAAGGCTTACCTGGACGTTCGTCCCGCGCAGATGAACGAAGCCCAGCCCGGCGGACTCATGCCCTACGACGCCGCCTTTCTTTTCGACGCGAACGATTGCATCCGGACCGCGAGCCGGGCGTACACGCCCGACGGCGGTCTGGCCATCCTCTACGGCCAACTGGCGCCCGAAGGCAGCGTGGTGAAGACGGCGGGGATCAGCGACGCGTTCAAGAAGTACTGCGGACCGGATTTCGTCTTTGAGGGACCTTCCGTGATCTTTGAGAGTCAGGACGAAGCCTGTGCTGGCATCTTGGCCGGAAAGGTCCAAGCCGGAGATGTCGTGATCATCCGCAATGAGGGGCCGCGGGGCGGACCCGGCATGCAGGAGATGTTGTCGCCGACCAGCTACATTGCCGGCATGGGCATGGGGGACAAGGTCGTCTTGATCACGGACGGACGATTCAGCGGCGGCACGGCGGGGGCCTGCATCGGGCATGTGTCGCCGGAAGCGGCTGAAGGCGGCCCCATTGGTTTGCTCGAAGCTGGCGATCGCATCCGGATCGATTTCCCGAATCGGCGCATCGATATCCTCGTGGCGGAAGCGGAGTTGGCCCGGCGAAAGACGACTTGGAAACCGATCCAGCTTGAGCTGACGGGTTGGTTGGCCCGGTATCGGAAGCTCGTCAGCAACGCCAGTCAGGGTGGCGTTCTGATCTCGTAAAGCCAGGCTGCGCCCGCCTTTCCCGTCCGCTTGGCGTGGGCAAGAGAAGGGCTTCCACCGCAGGCTCGCCTATCCCTCCTTCGGCCTGGAGGGGAAGCAGCAGCCACGTTCCATCGAGAACGAGCGCGACACCTTTGGCTTCAGCCGACGCTTCGGCAACAAACGCCGCCGCATCGGCGACCCCTCCGACCAGGAGAAAGACCCCGCCCACATCGGCGAACTCAAGAAAATCCTCGGCAACTTCCGCGACGACCCGCCCGAGCCCGACGCCGACCTGCGCGACACCGAGACCGTGCCGCTCAAGGAGAGCATCGAGGCCTACTTCAAACGCGAGGTGCTGCCCCACCTGCCCGACGCGTGGATTGACACCACCAAGACCAAGGTCGGCTACGAAATCCTGCTCAACCGCCACTTCTACCGCTACGAGCCGCCGCGCCCGCTGGAATTGATCGAGACCGACATCAAGCGCCTCGAAGACGACATCATGAAAATGCTCAAGGAGGTCACGGCGTGAGCAAGCAAATCCGAAAGCCCCAACGGGGTGGCTCTAATCCAGCCCAGGGCAACGCCCCATAAGCGCTAACTTGTTTAGCTTGTCTTTAGGTGT
>CAYHFE010000188.1:0-12314 GCA_964355375.1 uncultured Verrucomicrobiota bacterium | reverse complement strand
AGCCGGGACTACATGCGTGGAACGGACAGTGTCCTGAGTCAAAATGAGAACTGCTACGTTCTGGGTCGGGCCTCGTGGCTGTTTCGACGTTGCTCTGCTAAAATGTTTCGACGCATCGGAGCGAATCGGCTTCACTCCAGGGCATGAAATCCACCTTGATTTGGCGAGTTGTTCTCGTGATGTTCGGTTTCCTTGCCCTCACCGGCGCCGCCGCCGAGCCTGCGTCAACTCTTCTCCTGTGGCCGAACGGAGCGCCGGGCGAAAAAGGGAGCATCGGCACAGAGCGCGACCAGACCAAGGCGACCGATGGCTTGGTCGCGGGCAAGCCGGTGATCCGATTGGGCAACGTCGCCATCCCGACTCTCAGCGTCTTTCGCCCGCCGGCCGATCGGGATACGGGCGCGGCGGTCGTGGTGTGTCCCGGGGGCGGCTACACTATTCTGGCGATGGACCTCGAAGGCACGGAAGTGTGCGAATGGCTGAATTCGATCGGGGTGACGGGCGTGCTGCTGAAGTACCGGGTTCCGAAACGGGCCGACCTGGAAAAGCACACGGCGAGTCTGCAGGACGCTCAGCGGGCGCTGGGCATGGTCCGGCATCGGGCTCGGGAGTTTGGCCTTGACCCCGGGCGCATTGGCATCCTCGGCTTTTCCGCCGGGGGCCATCTCGCGGCCGTGGCGAGCAACCACTTTGAACAGCGAAGTTATGCCAGCGCCGACTCCGTCGATGCCATCGGGTGCCGACCGGATTTCACGATTCTCATTTATCCTGCCTATCTCACGTTGAAGGACCAAGGAGACAAGATCGCCCCCGAATTGCCGGTCACGACCAATACGCCGCCGACGTTTCTCGCCATCACGCAGGATGATCCGGTGCGGGTGGAGACGGCCTTGTTTTACACGCTGGCCTTGAAGAATGCGAAAGTGCCGGTGGAACTCCACGTCTATCCGAGCGGTGGCCATGGCTATGGCTTGCGCCCGTCCAATCACCTGGTCACGACCTGGCCGCAGCGCGTCGCCGATTGGATGCGCAGCCGGGGATTGCTGGAACGGAAATGAACCGGGACCAACCGCCCGTCTCTTCCGTTGAGAAAGGGAGCGCACGCACCCTCGCGTGCGTGGTCGGCGCTCTCGCCGACCACTCTGGCGCGTTCGAATGAGTCACCGTTGAGCAACCCAGTCGGCGCGCCGATTGTTGACCGGACCAGCAGGTCAATTTCTGAACTCTTTGAAACGACACAAGTTGGGGATGACTTGCTTGGAAGTGACTGAACTGGGCTCCCGTTCCGACCGGCGAGGCGCTGGCCGGCACATGCGAGGGCGCGTCTGCTCCCCAATTCCGAGTGCATGGTCGCGGCTTCGCCAAATCAGCGCGCCCTGAAGAGTTCCCAAGCATTGAACTCGCTCCGCCATCTGGTGTTAAATCAAGCTCATGCACATCCGAATCTCTCTTCGCCTGCTGGCCTTCTCGATTCTCGCGACGTGGTTCGCTGACTTCACCGCGCAATCCGCCGACCGACCGCCCAACGTCCTGTTGATCATCTCCGACGACCAAGCCTGGGCCGATTACGGCTTCACGGGACATCCGCGCATTCAGACACCGCACCTCGATCGCCTGGCCACGAACTCGTTGACTTTCCTGCGCGGCTATTCCCCCGTGCCGCTCTGCCGTCCTTCGCTCACGAGCATCGCCACCGGACTTTATCCGCATCAGCACGGCGTCACCGGCAATGATCCCACCCTTCCGGATAAGGAGGTCAATGCCATGGCCGCGCGTGGCAACCCCAAGTACGCGCGCTACTACAACACCATCATCGAGAACTTCCATCGTCGGCCGAATCTGGTCCGCGATCTGGTGGCGCGCGGCTATCTCGCTCTCGAAACCGGCAAGTGGTGGGAAGGCGATCCAATCAAAACCGCCGGCTTCACCCACGCCATGACTCAAGGCGAAGCCAAGGGCAGCCGCCACGGCGACGTCGGCCTCGACATCGGCCGCAAGGGCCTGGAGCCGATTTACCGATTCATCGAGCAAGCCGGAGATAAGCCTTGGCTGGTCTGGTACGCGCCGATGTTGCCACACGCGCCGCACACGCCGCCGGACGACTTGCTGAAAAAATATCTTGCGCTCACCTCGAGCGAACCGGTCGCCCGCTACTGGGCCTGCGTGGAATGGTTCGACCGCACTTGTGGCGAGCTGCTCGATCACCTCGACCAGCGCGGTTTGCGCACCAACACCATCGTTCTTTACACCACGGACAACGGCTGGATCCAGGATCCCGCCCAGCCCAACCGCTTTGCCCCGCGCTCCAAACTCACTCCCTACGAAGGCGGCGTCCGCACGCCCATCATGATTTCGTGGCCGGGCCACGTGGCGCCTCGCCTGGATCGAGAACATCTCGCCAGCAACATCGACCTCTGGCCCACGCTCGCCGCCCTGCTCGAGATTCCCCTCCCCGCCCGACTGCCGGGCCTCGCCCTCACCGACCGCAGCGCCGTCGCCGGTCGCTCCACTCTCTATGGCGAACAGTACGCCCATAACATCGCCGACGTGGACGCGCCCACGCGCAGTCTCGAGCACCGCTCGATCATCGAAGGTTGGTGGAAGCTGATTGTGCCCGACCCGCGCGCGCATCCCGATCGCAAGCTTGAGCTCTACAACCTCCAAAGCGATCCGTGGGAGAAGACGAACCTCGCGGACCAAGAGGCCGGGCGCGTGGCGCAGTTGCGTCGGCAACTCGACGCACAGTGGACACCGCCAGCCAACCCCGCGACGGATTCGGACGCCACTCCGCGACGGCCGGCGGAGACGAAATCGGTGGCCGGGCCCGTCGCGAGTGAGGATGCCGCCTCGGCCACGCTCACCTACAAACGCGGGGCCGACCGGGACCTGAAGTTGTTCATCGAGAAACCCGCGGACTGGAAGCCCACCGACCGGCGTCCGGCCATCGTGTTCTTTTTCGGCGGAGGCTGGGTGGGCGGCAGTCCAACTCAATTTCTCAAGCAGAGCCAGTACCTCGCCACGCGCGGCCTGGTCGGCTTCCGCGTCGAGTACCGGACCATTCCCCAAGGCGACCCCGGCCCACCGACGATTTGCGGGGCCGACGCCAAATCCGCCCTGCGCTACGTGCGCGGGCACGCCGCGGAACTGGGCATTGATCCGCAGCGCCTCGCGGCCGCGGGCGGTTCGGCGGGCGGACATCTCGCAGCCTTCACGGCGTTGGTCCCGGGACTGGACGATCCGCAGGATGATCTGAGGATCTCCTGCCAACCGAACGCGCTGGTTCTGTTCAATCCCGTCTTCAACAACGGCCCCGGCCAGTGGGGTCACACCCGCGTCGGCGACCGTTACAAGGAGTTTTCCCCCGCGCATCACATCACCCAGGAGGCGCCGCCCACGATCGTTTTCCTCGGCGATCAGGACAAGCTCATCCCGGTGTCGGTGCTCCGAGATTTTGAGAACCAGATGAAACAAGCGGGCGCGCGTTGTGATGCCCATGTTTATCCCGGCGCCGGCCACGGGTTTTTCAATCGCGACACAGCGTCAGGCGCGTGGTTCACTCGGACACTCCTCGAAACGGACAAGTTTCTCGCCTCGCTCGGCTGGCTGAAGGGCGAGCCGACGCTGCCGCCCGCCCGACCCTGAGCGGTCGCTTTTGGGAGATTCTTCCTTGGATTAGCCGAGATTCGACGCTGGAATCGACAGTTGTTTGGACGCACTTAGTTCTGGGAGATCGAAGAGACATGTACAGACGCCGATTGGTGGTGTTTATTTTGACGGGTTATGGAGAACGATGTTCGCGCGAATGCCCACCATGCGGTTCGGCAAATCGGTTCAAGGGCGGTTCCTGCCTTATTTGAAGAACTGAAGTCCCCAGACGAAAGAACTCGACGAACCGTGAGCTGTTTCCATTCGGTGGTCAGTAGGGCGGAGTTGCCTCTCTGCCCTGGAGATATTGGCTGTATCAAGGTTCGGAATGCGCACAAGAGACGAATCCTCTTCGCTGTTTGCGGCAGAATGAACTGATCGCTGGAGGTACATGACACTGAATCCTGGAAGGATCGGAGAAGGTAGCCGGGGGTTGAGCGAAGCGATACCCCCGGGAAAAAGCAGCCAAGTCGGCGGCACCGGAAGGGTGCCAGAAACTTCATCCTGCCGTGTTTTCTGGCACCCCTGCCCGGGGTGCTTTTCCTCAGAAACCCGTCTTCCCCGTGGGGGATCGCTTCGCTCAACCCCCGGCTACCCTCTTTCATCCCTCCGGGATGTGATGGGAGGAAACGGAGGCAGCAGAGGGTCGGACCGTTGGTGGGATAGGCTCTACCAGGAAATGCTCGAGTTCAAGGTCCCAATGCATGCGCAAAGCGAAGTGTGGCTCTCCGCAATAACCCCACCCTTGCCTTGACCCCACTCGCACTATTCGTTTCCAATAGAGCCATGAAAGCCCTCGCTCGCCTCCTCCTGTCCTGTCTGGTGTGCCTTCCGTGGTTGGACCACGCCGCGCCCAAACCCAACGTGCTCTTCTTTCTCGCCGATGACCTCGGCACCATGGACATCGGCGCGAACAACCCGAAGACGTTTTACGAGACGCCTTCCATCGATGGCCTGGCAAAGACCGGCATGCGTTTCACGAGCGGCTACGCGGCGTGCCCCGTATGTTCGCCGACGCGGGCCAGCATCCTGACCGGCAAATACCCCCAGCGCACCGGCATCACCGATTACATTGGCGCCGCCCAACCGGAAAAATGGGCGCGTCCGACCAAGCTCTTGCCCGCGCCCTACCAGGAGAAACTCGCCCTCGATGAAACCACGCTGGCCGAAGCCTTCAAGGCGCACGGCTACGCCACGTTCTTCGCCGGCAAATGGCACCTCGGGCCGACCAATTACTGGCCGGAGAACCAGGGCTTCGACATCAACATGGGCGGCAATGAACGCGGCGGGCCTTACGGCGGGAACAAATACTTCTCACCCTACGGCAACCCTCGTCTCTCGGACGGGCCGCCGGGAGAGCATCTCCCCGATCGCCTCGCCACCGAGACGGTGAAATTCATCGAGGCCCACCGTGATCAGCCGTTCCTGGCCTACCTGAGTTTTTACTCGGTCCATACGCCGTTGATGGCGCGTCCGGACCTGCAGCGGAAATACGAAGCCAAGGCCAAAACGCTTCCCCCCACCGAGCCAGCCTGGGGTCAGGAACGCGAGCGCAAGGTGCGGCTGGTCCAGGATCACGCGGTCTATGCCGGCATGGTCGAAGCCATGGATCAAGCCGTCGGCAAGGTGCTCGCCGCGCTCGACCGCGCCGGCCTGGCCGAGCGCACCATCGTGGTCTTCATGTCCGACAACGGCGGTCTCTCCACCTCCGAAGGCCATCCCACCTCCAACCTGCCGTGGCGCGCCGGCAAAGGCTGGCTCTACGAGGGCGGCATCCGCGAGCCGTGGATCATCCGCGTCCCGGGCTTGACCCGGCCCGCCAGCCAGTGCGATGCCCCCGTCATCAGCACTGATTTTTTCCCCACGCTTCTCGAGCTCGCCGGCATTCCGCGACCGCCCAGTCCGCACCGCGACGGGATGAGCTTGGTCCCGTTGCTTCAAGGCGGCGCCCTGGCGCGCCGCCCGTTCTTCTGGCATTACCCCCATTACGGCAACCAGGGCGGCGCACCCGCCGGCGCGGTGCGCGACGGGGACTGGAAACTCATCGAGTGGTATGAGGACGGTAGCCTTGAACTCTTCAACCTGCGCGACGATCCGGGCGAACGCACCAACCTCGCCGCTCGGGAGCCCGATCGCGTGAAGGCCTTGAGGGAAAAGCTCCAGGCTTGGCGCACTGACGTCGGCGCGAAGATGCCGACGCCAAATCCCCGGTATCCCGGAGGCGCGGGCGCATCGAGACCGTCCGCAAACGTTCGCCAACCCTAGACTCGTTCGACGGTGGGGCGAGACTCCGTCGAGCCCTGAAATCTGGATTGGAAAGCAAGTCAGGGTTCGACGGAGTCTCACCCCACCAAAGGCACGGGGGGAGGCGCGGCAATTCTCCTTTCGCCCCGGAGCGCGGCTGTGTCCTCCTGACCAGCCGCGGCAGCCGCGCACAATGCCAAGCGGCTGGACATTCTCACGCGCTGCGGCTGGAGCTTCGCACACAGCCGCGCTCCGCAAAATGAAAACTGCCCTGGATTGAGACACCCGCGTCCAGCGCAAACATCTGCTGCATTTGCAGCGGACTTTTGAGCGGAGTTTGTTTGGAGCGTCGCCTCGAGCGTTGGTTGCAGCGAAAACAGGTGCTGCCGTCGGCGAAGATTTTCTGTAACCTTCGAGCGCTCTTTCCTCAGTAAGAGGGAGCATGAGCGAGAATATTTTGCCGAACGAATGTCCAAAATGCGGTGCGGTGGTGCCGCCGGGCGCGCCTCAGGGGCTCTGCCCAAGGTGCCTTCTGGCCCAAGTCTCCGCGCCGACCGACGGTGGAAATCCCGCCGATCCCAAACCCGGAACACCCCGGTTGGAAGCCGTGGCGGCCGCGTTTCCACACCTTGAAATCCTCGGCTGGATCGGCCAGGGCGGAATGGGTGCGGTTTTCAAAGCGCGCCAGCCCAAGCTCGACCGGTGCGTCGCCTTGAAGCTTCTCCCGCAATCGCTCGCCGCCGACCCCGCCTTCGCCGAGCGCTTCACCCGCGAAGGCCGCGTGCTGGCCCGGTTGAGCCATCCGAACATCGTCGCCGTCCACGATTTCGGCCAGGCCGGCGGTTTCTTTTACCTGCTCATGGAATTCGTCGATGGCGTCAATCTGCGCCAGGCGATGCGCGCGGGCCGCTTCACTCCGGCGCAAGCGCTGGCCGTCGTGCCCAAGATCTGCGACGCGCTGCAGTATGCCCACGGCGAAGGGATTCTGCATCGGGACATCAAGCCGGAGAACATCCTGCTCGATGGGAAAGGCCGGGTGAAGATCGCCGATTTCGGAATCGCCAAACTGGTTCAGGAACCCCTCTCGCAAGCCATCCTGACCTCGAGCGGCGCCTCCCTCGGCACGCCGCATTACATGGCTCCGGAGCAAGTCGAGAAGCCCCAGGACGTCGATCATCGCGCGGACATCTTTTCGCTCGGCGTCGTGTTTTACGAGATGCTCACCGGCGAACTGCCGCTGGGCCGGTTTGCGGCGCCTTCCGAGAAATCCGCCAGCGATCCGCGCCTGGACGACGTGGTGTTCCGTTCGTTGGCCAAAGAGCGCGAGAATCGCCAACAAAGCGCCGCCGAAGTCAAAACCCAGATTGAGACCATCTCGACCACGGAAGGCCCCCTCAAGCCGCCCGCCTCATCCACGCCGGAGAATCGAACCCCGGCCAAACCCCTTCCAACACTCCTCGAAGAAGACGGACGGATCGCGGGCATTCCCGTCGTCGAACGGCAGGGCGGCCGGACCGAGGTCTTTTGGCCGGGCGCACTCCAGGCCTTGGGTTTGATCTTCTATTGGGTGGCGCTCGGGGCTCTCGTTCTATGGCTGGCCAGCCGCATGCGTCTGGGCCTGCTTCCGGTCTTGGTCTTCGCCACCTTCGCCATCAGTGCGTCGTTTGGATTCTACAGAATCGTCCGGGCCAGGAAGCGATACGGGGGATGCATGCTGCCCGAGCCCGATTCCCGCCGGCCCGCGTTGCCGGGGTGGGCGGGGCGAGTGTCGCGGCTCATCCTGGCGATGGCGACCCTCGGGGTGTTGCGGACCGTTTGGACCTACACCACCGCCGAATTGGGACGCGTGGCGTTGACCGTACCGCTCGAACTGTTGTTGGTTCCGACCAGCGTGGCGCTCATGACCCGGAATCCGGCTTGGCGTCGGGCGGCCACGGCAGGCGGCGGTCTTCTCATCCTGCTCCTGGTCGCCGGGTGGGCGGCCACACTGATCGCCATCGCCTCGGGGGACTTCATCAGCTCCGGCGTCAAGCCCGGGTCCGCTATCATCGCCATGATCCTGAGCCTGCTGGCTTCGGCCGGTGCTCCGGTCAGCCTCTGGACGCTCTGGCACCGCGACGTTCGACTCAGTTTCGGCGACGCGCCGGGTGCTCCTGGCAATTCAGGCGAGTCCGATGCGTTGACCTTCCCTCGCTTGGGCCTTTTGTCCCGGCGTTGGATTCGTGTGGGTGTAGCGTCGGTTTTGGGGGCGTTGGCGCTTCTGCTCTTTGTGTCCTTTCTTCGAATGATGCAGCTAGGGGCGCATCGTCCACCGGAATCGACCCTCAATGAGCCACCGTCCTATCTCAATGTCGCACCCTTACCCGAACCACCGCCGCTCGACTCGCCTTTCGTGGGATCGGAGGCGGGGAATCTGACATCCGCATCTCCCGGGGGCGTCACCTCCCACCCAGAGGTCTCGATGGTCGAAACCACGGATCAACCGCGTTACGCTCCTTCCGTGATTTGTTTCAACGGCGCCATCGAGTCCGGCAGTTCGTGCACCAGCCGGGCGCGCCGCGATGAATCGGGACGATTCCCTGGCTCGGGACAGATGACTTGCGGGTTTCCCGGCAAAGTGTCGGTGATAGACTGGAAACTGATCGGCCAGCGCCGAACCAACGATCTTTACGAGTTCACTCGACGGTTTCCCCGCGACGACCGCAGTCCGACCACCACTCGCCGCGTCGTCGAATACTCGGGCGATCGTGTCATTGTGTTCGAGGACCAAGATCAGGTGATCGTGATTGGCGACACCAACCGTCCGGCGGCTGAAATCGTCCCGGCCGACGGCCCCAATCCCGCGAGCGCGCAGGCTCAGCCCTCCGCACCGTTGGTGGAGCCTCCCAACGCGGTGAATTCAGCGCGGCAGAATAACCCGGAATGAGCGTACTTTGTTATTGTAGGAGACGACGTCAGGAGACTCACTTTTTTGGAATGAGCAGAACACGCCCGAAGCTCCTGCAAGCACCTCCTTGCGCCTCCGCGTCTTTGCGCCTTGGCGTTGAATCCTGACTGAATTGATCCTCTGAACGGCCCCGCCGCCTCCCAGCGTGACTTCCTCCGAACGCAATTCCTCTCCGGCTTCTTTCGCGACCACTCACTGGACCAAAGTGCTCGAAGCCCGCGGCGCCACGGACGAAGCGCGGCAGGCGCTGGCCGAATTGTGCGAAATCTACTACACTCCGGTCCTGCGATTCATCCGGCGGGAACGCGCGAGCGACGACGCCGCCCGCGAGTTGACTCAAGAGTTCTTCGCCCGCCTGCTGGCCCGGCGCGGGCTCGACACCGTGGAGCCGGGCCGAGGACGGTTCCGCTCGTTCCTGCTCGGCGCGGTCAAACACTTTCTGGCGGATATGCGGGATCGGGACCGCGCCGCCAAACGCGATTGCGGCCGCCCGCTCGAGACGATTCAGCCGGAACACGAGACGTCCCTCGGAATTCAGCCCGCCGACCCGCAGGCGTTTGCTCCCGACACCTTGTTCGACCGCGAATGGGCGTTCGCGATTCTCGATCACGCCCTCTCGTCATTGGCCGAGGAACACCGCGCCGCCGGACAGTCGGAGCAATTCGAGGCGCTCAAACCGTGGTTGACCGGTGACACTGAGAAATTGCCGCAGGCCACCGTGGCCGCGCGCTTGGGCTGGAATGAAGGCGCGATGAAAGTGGCGGTGCATCGATTGCGCCGCCGCTTTCGCGAATCGGTCAAGTCGCAGATCCGCCAAACCGTCGCGGAGCCGGCCCAGATCGACGAGGAACTGCGCTACTTGGTCGAAGTGCTGGCGCAAGGTTAAGACGGCTCGCCTTCGCGGGATAGTGTCCCCAGCAATTCCCAATCGGTGGAGTGCGGCTGGGTGGAACGGGCAACCTGCCCGTCCTCGGCGGCAACTTGCCGCCGAGGCTGGAACGGCCATTGGGCTTGCTCGCGAGATTTACGGCGGCAACGCCTGTGGGCTGGTAGCCCACAGGAACGGGCAGGTTGCCCGTTCCACCCCGAACCGAATTGCATCGATACGGCTTAGCCCCGGTAATGATGGAACATGCTGGCGAGCAGTATCAGCTCCGGATGCGCCGCCGACAACTTGGGCAGCACGAGCCGGATGCGGGATCGATGCGCGGCCAGCTTCTCACGAAGCGGACCGAGGTCCTGGACCTTGTCCCAATGCAGCTTCTTCAAATCCAAAACCAGGCGGCTGCGGGTCCGAGTCAGCGAATCGCGAATGCGCTGGCCCAATCCCTCCGCGTCGGTCGCGGAGAGCGCGCCCTCCAGCCGCATCCAGACCTGTTGCCGGGCGTGCTGCAGTTCGACGTGAACCGAGAAATTGGGGATCGTGACTTTGCGCTGCAATTCTTCCCAAAGATGAAAGGCGCTCCAGCTTTCGCTCGGCAGACGATAGGTCGTCCGGATCAGTTTCGGATGCTGGAAGAAGTCGAACTTCAGGGTCAAGCCGGTCCACAAGGCCGCCGCCACAGCCAGCACCGATTGGCCTTGTTCCAGCAAGTTGGGTGAACCCAGTTCTTCGTGAATCGCCCGTTGCAGGTTGCCAATCCAATTCCGAATCGCCCGATTCGGTCCCAGCACCCGGCCCGCGAGAAACACCGGATAAGCGACTCGGAGTTCCCGGGCGAAGTACTCGGCCTTTTGCCGGAGGAACGGATTGGGTGAATTCTTCAGCTTATGATAACCGAGGAAACGAGTTTCAAGAACCCGGTAAATGCTCGGGCCCAGCCGTTGAAAATCTTCCTCGAAACACCAGCTCTGGATGCCTTCGATGTCCGCCGCGGAGAGCGTCGGATGCTTGATCATGGTCCGGAATCCGTCGGCCCGCCGGTAAAAGAGATCCTTGTCGCTCGTATAGACGTCCTGCAATAAATTCTCCTTGATGACCCGTTCGTAAAACTGCGTGCTCGGCACGGGTCCGTAAATCAGGAATTGCGACAAGGATGGCTTGAGCTGCATCAAACCGTCCAGCTCCTTGGCCACGACCTCTCGATCCTGGTAATCGAATCCCACAATCATCGAGGCCAGAACCGTGATGCCGTGTTCGCGAAACTCCGTCAGAATTTCTTCGACGGGCCGGCCTTGCTGCTTGGCGTAATTCGACCTCGTCCCTTCATAGCCGATCCAAAACCCGTCAATGCCCATCTCCAGGATTTCCTCGACGGTGTACTGACTGATGGCCTTGATGCTGGAAAACGCAAAGATCGAAAGCGTCTTGCCGCTCTTCATCACGCAATCGCGGAACTCCATCGCGCGCTGCTTGTTCAAAAGAAAATCTTCATCAATGATCAGGAAGACCAGGCTCGGGTCCATGTCCAGGTAACGTTCGACGACCGCGAAGATGTCCCGTCCGTGCGGAAGCAACTTGATGTGCCGGCGGGAGAAGAATTGCGAGGTGCAGCAAAAATCGCAGCCATTGGGACAGCCCAGTCCGGCGAAAATCTTCCCCGTGCCCGACACTTTCCAGCCGAACACCTTCAACCAACTCACGATCAGTGGATGCTTGTAAGGCATGGGGATTTCGGGCTCGCTGAGCAGCCGCCGGAAGAACCCGACACCTTCTTCGCGGCAGATGTAATCGGCGTAAGGCTTGAGCACGTCGTCCTTCAGCACCGTGCCGTAGCCGCCCAGGACGATCTTCGTGTTGGGCGAGTAGCGCCGGACCAAGGCCACCATCTCCTTCATCTTGTGCATCACCGCCATAAGGAAAGAGATGCCCACATAATCGTAGCCCTTCTTCAGCTCCTGAATGAACTCGCGCTTCGACGGGTACTGCAGGACCACCGTCGGCGCGTCGAGATTCTCCGCGATATACTCGAGGGAAAAGGTAATGTTGACGGTGCGCGGGCTGAACAGGCCCTGGGCCAGCGTCACCTGCCGGTAAAGGAGTTCGTACCCGACGGACGACGCGTCCCCGTGCTTCGGTCCCATCGGACGGCAGACGCTGGTGAGAAGAATTCTTTTGCTCATGGACATGGCGGTAACGGAATCATGGCCGAGGAGGAATCGCTGTTCTGCGGCTCAAAAGAGGCGTGATCAAACGGCTGCACCCGACCACCGACAAACAACTCCCCGGACCCGCCAAAGTCAAAGCCGGAATCGATAATTTCCTTCTCCTAAATTGCCCTTCGGCCAGCAACCGATGGTGAAGACGCTATCGCAGCCTAGATACAGACTCATCGACACGCCGCGAACCCACTCATTGGAGCCATGAGCCTGGGCACGGTGGGGCGAGACTCCGTCGAGCCCTGGAATCTTGGTCGGCAAAAAAGTCAGGGTTCGACGGAGTCTCGCCCCACTTAGGTTCATGGAAGGGGGAAAACCTCCAATGATTGGACGTGAATCGTGGCCATGAACCTGAAGGTGCGATGGGGAGCGCGGGCGT
>CAYHFE010000187.1:0-12320 GCA_964355375.1 uncultured Verrucomicrobiota bacterium | reverse complement strand
CGGAAACGGATTCGGCGGCCAGGAATACCCAGAGGGCGAGGAAGGGAATGGGGAATTGGAGATTCTTCATAGGCGAGAATTGGGATCTTGAAATCATTGTCCGGGTGTCGCCGGCGGAGCGGCATTATCTCTCCGGACCGGCGCACAAGGGGCTTCCAGGCTGTGGAGCAAAGGCTGGTTGATCTCGACGGACAAACCGCGCCGCAGTTCGGCACTGAACCGCGCGCGCGCTTGCTTCTGTGCCGCCGCCAGCAATTGCTTTTCAATCCGCTCTCGCACTTCCGGCAAGGGCGCCGTCCGCGCGGCCTGGTGATCGATCAGCTTGAGCAGGTAAAAGCCGTCGGCGGCACGAATGACGGGGCTGATCTCGTTCTTCTGTTTCAAGGCAAAGGCCGCTTCCCGGACGGTATGTTCCCAACGCACTTTGGTCGAATCACGCGTCAGGAAGCCGCAATCGCCGACTCGAGCCAAAACTTCCGGACTGAGGGGCGCTTGTTTCTGGCACGAGCAAAGGAGCACGAGCCCGACCAGGGCGCTGCAACTGGCAATCACGGTTCTGCGGCTGGTCTTCATGCCGGTTGCGTCAGTGCGGGCAAAGTCGCTGGAGCGGCAACGTAGCGCGGGCTTTCAGACCGACGGTGGCCGGGGCGTCTCGCCCCGTCTTTCGAGCGGCCCGACGCCGCCCGAACCAGCAGACAAGACGTCTGCACGACTAGTTCGCAGGAAGCCCCGGAGAAGGCCGAATTCCAATAGGAGAACTTGTTAACTGACGGCGGATTATTCACGCTACGAATCAACCCGTGCCGGGGAACCCGACGCGGAATCTGGCTCGGAACCTGAACGAAGGCCTTCATGAATGCAATGAAAAAGTCCACTCATTCCTCCGCGAAGCTGGGTCCGTGCGATTTGGGTGAAAGCACCTAGTTTCCTGCATACGAGTAAGTCTGGAAATAGAGTTTGATGTCGCTGATGGTGTTGATGAACAGATCCAGGCCCGCATCGGCGTCGGCCAGGAAGGTCGCGCCGGGGATGATCAGCAGCCACTCCGTGTTCCAAACCGACCGGCCAATCAACCGGCTGTCACTCGTCACCTGGCTCGGGTCGAACCCGCCCGCGTCATGGTAAGCCCGGAAGCTGGCGAAGCGGCGGATCTCGGCGAACGACCCGCCGAGCGAGCTCAGTTGCGGGACATAATCCGCCGACCGCACGACGCTGGCGCCGATTTGGAACGGCACCGGCAGCGCCTGATCGACCACGCGCCATTCACGCGTGGAGAAGTCATCCCCCGAGGGCGGGCGCAACACGTCCATGCCGACCGGTGTCAGGTAAACGCGTGGAGTGAAGGCCAGCCCATTGCCATCGTAGTCGCTAAACCACGCGCCCACCGACCGGACCTTCGTGGCGAAGCGGCTGGCGTCATACGAACTGTCACCGCCGCTCAGCGGCCAGCCGAAGAAGTTGAGCCGCGAGGTCACGGTCGTGGAAAAACGGATCACGACGGCGGGCTGCGGGCCGCTCGACTCGGCGGCGAAGGGCCGGCAGAACCGCTTGAATTCCGGCACATCCCAGAGGTTATCCACGCGGTGCTTCTTCAATTCCTCACGCCAGGAAGCCGACGACGAATCGCGGATGCGGAACAACTCCCGGCGCAAGGAGAAGCGCGAGTTCTCCGCCTGCGGATTGTTGAAGCCCATCTGCGTCTTCAACACGTCGAAGTTCTGGGTCAGCCGCGCCATGGGATCGGCCAGTCCGGGCTGGCCGGTGCGGGGCACTCCATTGACGATCTGCCCGAGGCTGCGTTGGCGAATGATATCGGTCAGAAAGGCCTGTCCGCCCCGGGTATCGCCGGCGAGCAGATTGACTTCGTAATCGTAGGCCGTGGCCGCGAGGAAGACATACCGCGCGGCCAGATCGAACTGCGCGCGGTACTTTTGCAGCGCGTCGTTGCGGAAGATGCGGAAGGTCATGTCCTGATAACGGCTTTGGGTGGTGGCGGCCGAAGCGCCCTTGCGGAAGTTGATGCGTTCCTCCACCAGGCGAAGCCCTTTGGCCAAGGCCGCCTGGTATCGGCCGATGGCCTGAGACAGAACTTCCTTTTGATTATAGACCTCCAGGCGGAGGGGCGCTTCTTCCCGAAGCATCTTGGTGATTTGGCGAAGTTTTTCCTGCGCGTCTTGCGCGGCGTCGTATTCCCCCTCCTTGGCATCGACGAGGGCCAGGTCCAACTCCGCTTGATTGGCGGCCGACTCTTTGTCTTTCTCCAAGCCCGACGCCTTGAGTTCCTGGGCATTGGCCGCGATTTGCAGGACGTTGGCGGCAGCGTGGCCGGCAAAGAGCAGCGCGCCGCGGGCGGGGGCGGTGACATCATTATTCAGTCCCACCACGGTCGGCAGACTTTCCGCCGCCGCGCTGGCCATGTTCGCCGTGAAATCGGCCGCGGACCGGATTCCCATCACTTCGCGCTGCTTGTCGTAAATGGATTCGCTCAAACTGCGCAGATCCGCGTTGCGCTCTTGAATGATCTTGATGCGCTCTTGCGGGAAGTCCTTGACCTGAACGTTGCTGTCGTCCAACCGCACCTGCACCTCGCGCAGCAGGTTGTCGTACTGCCGAATCATCTGTTTGAGCCGGCTCTGCGCTTGGATGATGTCGGAGAGAGACAGTTGGATTTCTCCGGGCGCCCGCCGCTGGCCCCATTCCGCGGGAGCGGTGAAGGCATAGGTGCCCTCGACCCTGGGGTAATCGACGGCCAGGTAGCCGCCCTCCAGATTCTCCACATTGACGCCGCTGCTCCCCTGGGGCGCGTCTTCAGGAAAGACCATCTCCTGCTCGCCGAGTCCTTTGACCAGTTGACTGAAGAAGGCGCGAACCGTTGCCGCCGGCGGCGCGTTTTCGCCGTTCAGATCGGTGGTGCCCACGTAATTGTAGTGGTACAAGTCCGGCCCGTCGTAGCCCGAGGCAAAGGTTTTGCCCGGGCCAATGTCTCCGGCGTAGGGATAACCGAAGATCTCGATGAGGCGGTTCTTAAAGTCGCGCTCTTGATCCTTGCTGTTGGACTGGAAACGCTCGACGGAATCCTGGTTCCGCCGCAGCAACTCGGACGCTTTGTTCACTTCGTCCCAGACCAACACCGCGTTGTTGAGGGCCTTTTCCGCGCGGCTCGCGACCTGCTCGAAGTGGGTCTTGCCCGCCGCGACTTCGGAGGGATCCAGATCGAACGGCACCGCGCCTTTGGCCAATCCCAGCGGATTGAGACCCGTATCCGCCTCATCCAAGCGCATTTGAATTTCGTCCCCCTGCGCGGCGATTTCTTTGATTTCACTGACCGTGGTGCGGTCCACTTTCCGAATGCCGGTATGCGTCGGGTCGGTGTCCTCCGAGGAGAGAATGGCGTTGACGGTCAGCCAATCGAAGTAGGTGCCTTGGGCGGCGCGGCGCGCCCATTCCGTCACTCCCCAGGCGCGCTCTTTATTGCGGTCCTGGTAGCCCTGCCACTGTCCAGCCGGATCATCGACGTAATTCAACCGGTAGGACAGATCGACAATCTCCGCGCCGGTCTTGGCCTTTTGCACGGCCGCCCGGGCGAATTTGCGTTCATCCAGAAAATCCACTTCCACGGCCGCGCCCGCCACGAGGACCGCTTCGGTTCGCGGAATCCAGGTGAAGTTGGTGTGCCGGAGCAACTGATACTGCGACTTGATGGCCGAGAGGTAATGGCCCCAGGCATCGCCGTGGCCCTGGGGACAGAGAATGCGGGCATCCTTCTCATCGATGAAGCCGTCGTTGTTCTGGTCGCTGATGTTGTAGTTCTGTTGATAGGCCACCTCGCCGTCGCCCATCGTGAAATTCCAGAAGAGACGATTGTAAACCGGGCGGGCGCCGACGCCGGCCGCCGTGTCATCCCGGCCGCGGAGCAGGACCAGTTCTTCCTCCAGCAAGGAGTCCAATTGGTTTTGAAAACAGAAGATGGACGAGGCGAGCGAGCCGTAAACCGAACCTTGCGCCGCGCCGACCGTCGCTCCGCCGGTGCTGAAACCAATCGTCGGGTCTTGGGCGTCGGCGTAGGCTTCGTTGCCCAGGAGCATGTAGAGATCGGACAGCTTGGTGGCGGCCAGCAGGAGCGCGTTGTTGGCTGGGGAGAAGTTCACGGCCGGAATGCCATCGATGCTCAAATTGCGGCCGCGGCGCAGGACGGTCTCGTAGGCCTCGATCAGGCCGATGCGGTTGACGTTGTCGGCGCCCGGGTTGAAGGCGATATCGCCCTCGTAGCGCGTGCCGGCTTGAATGAGCATGCTGGCGAAGGTGTTGACCTCCGCATCACGGAAGTTGGCGGTGCGCGCGTCAAAGGGATTCAACCCGCGCAGGACGCGCTTGATCCAGCCTTCGGCCAATTGCGGGCGCGTTTCCGTGGTGCCGGTGGGATCGCCCACCCAATCGCTCCAGGTGTCCTTCGACTGGGTGCCGACCTCGTAGCCGCGGAACCGGCAGATGAAATAGTTGTCCGAGAGCGTGATGAGGCTCGATTCCCCGCCTTCGCCCAAAGTGATGTCGTTGAAGCCGGGGCCGGCCATGTAGCGAATCCAGCCCCGCAGATTGATCCCGGTCGCGGTGGCGATGGGCAGGGCCGGCGGGATGCCGCCTTGATCCGCCGGATGATAGTACCATTCGAATTGGAGCCGGCCCGGATCGCCGCCGAAATCGCTGCTGTGCCGCAAGGTCAGCCGCTCGTCAAAGATGTTGTCCGAAGGCAAGACCTTGAGGTCGCCCTTGAATGGACCGTCATCCACGCGGATGACCTTCAGACCGACGGGAAGGCCGGGCAGCTTCGGATCGTTGTTTTCTGCCACCGTCAGGAAGCGTGGTGGGATCGCGGCGGGCGCGGTGGAGTTAACCGAAGCCACCCCCCCGAACAACGTTCCATTGTTGAAGGAAGCCCCTGCCACCAGAGCGTCATTCACGGCCGGATTGTGGGTGTTGTCGAAGCGGTAATAGACCGACAAACCGTCTTCCGAACCGAGCAGCCGTTTCGGGCTGTTGCGAACCAGGCTGGACCGGGTCATGGCCACGTCCCTCCAAACGCGGAACTCCTCCAGTTGGCCGGCGAAGTTGAACACCGCTCCGCCTCCGGCGTTCACGGCCGCGCCGACCAGGAGTGGTCCGGTGCCCTGATAGGGACGCGCCAGATTGGTGAGGGCCGCCAGATGCACGCCATCCCGGTAAATCCGTCGAACGCCGGAAGCGGCGTCAAACGTGCCGGCCCAATGATGCCATTCGCCGTCGCTGGAGCTTTCCGGACTAATCAGCCGGAATTCATGGTCCGGGCCGCCGAAACTGAAGATGAAGTGGTCGCTGCCGTCGAAGCCAATCAGGAGGTTCTTTTCCTCGTTCCGGTTGGCACTGCCACCTTGGCCGGCGATTCCTTGAGGCTGACCACCGCTCGCGCGGTTTCGTTTGGCCCAAAATTCAACGGTGAAGCTCTTCCGCAACAGCTCGAGGTTGCCCGCGTTCACATAATCGTCCTGGCCGTCGAACTGCAGAGCGTTGCCCGGTTGCGGGCGGGCAGGCGGCACTCCGCCCAAACCAGCGGTCAAGGCCTTTGGCAAAGCGCCCAATTCTTCCGGGACGACCCGGCCGCTGGCGTCCGTGGTCAGACCAAGCCGGAGCGCCTGGTCCGGCTCGCCATTCCTCGGATCGAGATCGACCTGGTTGGGATTGCGCGTCAAATCGTAAAGCCGCTCGGCGAGGCTCTCCCAACCGGGGTTGCCTCGAGCCAGCAGCTTGATCCGATCCCGTTCCCGTTCGGTCATCACGTTGGGCAACAACAACGGTTCACCCACGCCAGACTCATCGAGATGCCCTTCGAAGGTGAGCCAGCGATTGACCGGGTCGTAACTCAGACGCAGCCGAATGACGTAAGGCAGGTCGGGGAAGAACTCCTTGCCGTTGATATTCTGGCGCTGAATGCTCTCGGGGACTTTCTCGAGGGCGCCCAGCCGGAGGGTTCGCGGACTGATGGGATCGAAGAGCCGGGCCAGCACCTGGAGACCATTGGTCTGCGGATCAAGGTCGTCGTGAATGACGGACACCTTGGCCATGGCGAAGACATCCGGCAAACCCACCCGGGCGTGGGTGAGCGTCGAGCCGATCTCCAAGGTCGGCGCGTTTGGCCAATGAATCAGGTAATTGACGTTGACCGGCACACCCTGTGTTTTGGCGTAGCGATCCAGCCACGGGATGCAAGTGCCCTCGGCGGGCACGGAACCGTCGCTCGCCGGAGGGACATAAAAGCCCGCTTGAATCGGATAAAAGTAGCGGATCACGATGTTGGTATCGGTGCCTTGGGGACCGGCCGATTTGGCGTAGATTTTGCCCTTGTAGTCCTCCCAGCCCGGACCGGAAATGGCGGCGCTTCCGGAGCACAAGGGCAGAACACTCAGCGGCAGCGGCGGCTGGATTTCCTTGCCCGCTTCACCCGAGTAACTCAAGAAGTAAGGCGCTTCCTCGGCCACCACCTGATAGGCTTCCATCGCCCAATCACCGGTCTGCGGATTCCGGTATTTCAGGAGGGCGAAGGGCTCGGACAGATGTTCCGTGTTCAAGTCGTTGCGCAAGGCGAAGATCTTGCCGTCCACGATCAACGCGTGCTCCTCGTTCAAATTGAATCCGGGCAGTTGCGGATCGGGTTGAGCATAGACGCGCTTGTCGGCATACCGGCTCGAGGGGAGATCGCCGGAACCCAGCAGACTCGCGATGATGATTTTCTTGGGGTTCAGCGGCCAGCTTAGCGCGTACTGGCGAGGTTCGCCGGGCCAAGCGACGCCGATCGAGTTCATCTGATACCACACCACCACCAGCGGATCAGCCGTGACCTTGCCGCCGGTTGAGGCGTTCACGGGAATGATCGGTCCGGACCTGGTGGCGCGGTCATAAGCGCGATCCGGTCCGGCCCCGTCATAAAACGCCTTTTCCAACAAAATGTAACCGTTCTTCCATGGGTAATCGGTGTGGCTGCGGTCGGTGACGGTCGCGGGCACTTCCCAAGACACATCCGGCACCCGGACCCGGTCATCGTTGTAGCGGAACGTGCGCACCACCTCGAAGTAGGGGAGCTGCGTCGTCGGATCGGCGTCGGCCCCATCCGCCCGCAAATAACGGAGGACGGCGTAGGCTTGATTGCGGAGGACTTCATTGGTGGCGCCCGAACCGGCCGGGGGAGCCACGGTCGTGGCGTGGAAGAGCTTGGCGCTGGTATCGACGGTGACGCCGGCGCCGGCGCGCGGGTAATGCAACTCTTGATAACGGTAAGCGAATCCGACACCCCGCGGCTCCAGATCGACCGGCGCCCCGGCGATATGCCGGGTGGCGTGGCGCGGCCAGACACTGGCCACAATGGAGAAGACGCGATTGTTGTCCTGAGCGGATTTGCTGACCGGCCAGCTCAATTTGGCAATCCCCGGCCGCATCGCGTAGAGTTTCGTGGCCGCCTCGCTCCAATGAAAGAAAGCCGTCGGCGCATCGTTCTGGGCGTTGCCCTGGAGAATTTGCGGCAGCGGCTGCACCCCCGCCACGGCACCGAGCGGGCGCACGACCTTCTTGCCGATGACCGCAGCCGGGACCAAAAGAAAAGCCCGAGGCTGGCCATTGTAAAGGCCGACGCCGACAATCTCCCCGCGATTGTTGATGGCGGTGGCCTTTTCCAGCACCCAGCCGGTTTCATCCGGGAGGGTATCGTTCAGGTCGAACATTGCGCCGCCCAGGGCCAGCATGGCTCGAGACTTCCCGCTCCGCTGCGCGATCCCGACCACCTGGCCGTAGTCATTCAACCCGAGCGCTTCGCTCTGGCCGTCAGATTCCAGGGCGCCCAATTCCTCCAAATCGCCGCTGTTTCCGACGTTGAAAACAAACGCCCGCTTCAGCGAAACGCTGAGAACATTGGTGCGGTCAACCCCGGCGACCGAGAGGTCCAGGCGGGGCCAGGCGCGCACGGTCAACCCGGCGGCATTCGAGAGAGCTTTGTCGGTCTCGGTGACCGTGTAGTCGTTCGTAACTTCCACCTGGTAATAGCCCGCGTCCGCGGGGCCCACGGCGGTGATCGAGTAGGAAGAACTCTGGGCGCCGGGGATGTTCTGGCCATTCTTCTTCCACTGATAACGCAAGGGCGGCGCGCCGTCGGCGGTGACGCGGAATTCGACGCCCAACCCCATGTTCCGGACCGCCGCCACCGGCTGTTGCAGAATGGCCGGAGCGGACCGGACCTGGATAACCTGCAATCCCGTGGGATCGCTGACAAAAGCTTTCTCGCCCCGGACGATGACCGATTGCGCCGAGCCGTCATCCCGAGAGCCGAGGAAGCGCGGCGCGGCCGGATTGGTCACATCCCACGCTTGCACTCCGGTCGCGCCGTCCGCCACGAACGCATAAAGGGAACTGCCCACCGACATGACATCGACGGCGCGCGCGTCGCCCGGCGTATCAAACCCGCCCAAACGGAGCGGGGATGCGGGATTGCTCACATCCCAAATCTCGACGCCGGCCGAACCCGCGGCGAAGTAGGCCCGTCCATCCACAATGTTGAAGGCGTTGATCGAACCAGCGAGCGTGATGCGCTCACCCACGCCTCGTCCGGCTGCGCTCGTCACTTGAACGCTGTAGCGGTTGGTGGCGCCGGTCTGGCCTGTGACGGTATAGGTCGAGTTGGTGGCATTGGCGATCTCGACGCCATCTTTGAGCCACTGGTAGGCCACTGGTCCGAGCGCCGCCACCGAGGCGCTGAGCGTGCCCGTTTTTCCGCTCCCAATCACCCCCGGCCCGGACAGGCCGGCCAGGACGATCCGATCTTCGCCCCGGTGGCGCGCGCCTTCCAGGAGGGCGCTGCGCAACACTTCAAGCCACCCGCCATCTTGACTGCCGAGAGGCGCCATGTCCGCCCATTCCACGCCGAGATACGTGACCCGGCCCGCACTCTGGAGGAACGTGGCCACAACCACGTTAGTGCCGTTGGCGTAGATCGGCTGTGCCCCCGGCGGCAGGGAAGCCGCGGTCAGAGCCAGGCTATTGTTGAGTATCGCCAAAGAATTCGCATCATCCGCGAACTCGGTTCCGACCGCGCCCACGGCCCGAGTGACCGAGCCGGTGGCACTGTTGACGGCCAGGCTCGTGCCGAGGAACGAATTCAACCACTTGGCCGCATCGCCGTGCATCGCGATCAGCGAACCGCCTTGCGCCACGTAGTTGGACCAGGCGCGCTTCTCGGCGGCGTTCAGCGGCGGCGTTCCCTTCTCCAACTTCGGCACGATCACCACCCGCGCGCTCGCGAAGTTTGTGCCGGAGAAGCCCACCGGACGGAAGCCAAGCGAAGTGAGCGATGACCAAACGTTGGTCAGTTCGCCGCTGGCTCCGGCGGCTGCGTCCACGTACTGTTTATCGCTGAACACGCGCACTTCCATGCCACCGGACAAAGGGGTGGCGACACTGCCGGAAGTTCCGGCCGCGACCTCCAACTTGAGGACGGCTGGCGGAGTGAGCGTAGTGAGTCCTTCCTTGCTCCGTGCCAGAACCGTGTAGGCGCCAACATTAGTGAGCGCAACGTTGGTGAGAATCAGCGTCGCATTGGTGGCGCCAGCCAGGTCAACGCCATCCAGCTTCCATTGGAACGAATTGGTGCCTGCGGCCGCCGCCTTGAAGGTCACAGCTTGGCCGAGCGCCACCGTTTGTCCGGAGGGAGACTCAGTGAAGGCGGGCCCGCCGGGCACGAACTCCACAAGTTTCAGGAAGCCCGTATCGCTTATCGACGAGTACCAGGTCGAGGGGATTGATGACGGAGATCTGTAGAAAGTCCAGCGGACGATCTTTTGGCCCGCGCCGAGGAGCGTGAGAGACTTTTTCGCCCAACTGACCTCACCAGAAATCTTGTCTTGTTCAATTCCATCAACGGAAACCCGCAAGTAGTCTTGACCCTGCTGCGCACTCGCCTTCCACCAGAACGAGAGCGTCCCAGGCCCCGCAAATTTCGCCTCCAGCCAGGACTCCTGGCCGGGTTTGATGTAATATCCGCTGACTGCCTCGGGAACAAACGAACCGGAGTTGCTCGAGTTGGCGGTCAACGTCCAAGGCTCGTTGCCCCCCGTGGCCCAGGGGTGAGCGGCCAGAGGCTCGGAACCGCTTACGGGCATCGAGACAATATTGTCCACCCAGCCTTTGTCCAAGTAAGTGTCCCATCCAGACTTGGAAATACTATCCTTGCTATAGATCCACTCCAGATCGTGATCGCCCGGGCCGATCATGACCCGCTTGAGTTCCCAGTTCACTTCTCCGGAGATGCGGTATTGGTCCACTCTATCAACCTTGAAAGTGAGATAATCGCCATTCGTCTGGGAAGAGACCTTCCAGGCGAATTCGATCACGGCCGGGCCACGTAGGGTGGAAGCTATTGTAGTGGATTGTCCGTCGGAAATGGGTCGTCCGGTGCTCCACGAGTCTGTGACACTAGAATTGTCTCCGTCGTAATGGGTGCTGTCATCCGTTTTCCACTGGCGATCGCCGGTCGACAATTCGCTAATGTCGCCATTGCGCAATAGAACTTGATCGACCCACGCTTTATCCGAGCCTTGATAGGAATTGCTGTCTTTCGAGTATGTCCAGCGGAGCTTGTGTTCACCCGTCCCGATGGAGAACTCCTGTTGCGCCCATTCGGTTGCTGTGACGCTTCCGAAGAAGCCGCTCAACGTGCCGGAGATTTTGGCCTTTTCATTCCCATCCACACTGAACTTCAAATAGTCGGACCATTCGGAACTCACTTTCCAAAAGAACGAGACAGTCGCTGGACCAGTCACGCTGGTTTCCATCCACGACTGCTGATTGTTGCCGATGGTCCCGCTGGCGGCGGCCACGCCATCCCGGCTTTCGGTCGTCTGCGAAATCCACTTGGCGTCCCCTCCGGTCGTTCCTTCGTCCGGGAGATTGAGGATCCGGACGCGAACCAGGCGAGGCACAAAGTACACTTGATCCACGTACCCACGGTCATCGCCCGCGACTCCGGAGGCATCCTTCTTGTAAAGCCAGCGCACCGTGTTCGTGCCGGCCGGCAGCAACTCGAACACTTGGACCCAATCCTGTGATCCGGAGATGGACGATTTTTCGGTCCCATTGAGCCGCCAGGAAAGCTTGTCCGTGGCGTCGGAAGAGACCTTCCACCAGAATGCGAGATAGCCTGGACCGGTGAAGGAGCGTTCCATCGACGTTTCCTGGTTTTCGCCAATCGGGCCGCTGGCCGAGGCGGAAGCCCCAAGACCATAGGGCCAGTATTTCGTCTTGGTTTGTTCGAACCACTTCGCATCGCCGCCCAGCGCGAAGTCGCTCACGGGCACAAACCCCAGGCCCTTTGTCCCCAGGGGTTCTTTTAGCCGGTCCCAGCCGATCTCGGCGCCAGTGGCGGCGGCGGCAATGGTGTTGGTAGCGGCGTTCACCGTCAACGCCACCGCGCTGCTCGTGACCGACCCGGCCAGGTTTGCGATGGTGACGCTGTAGTTGGCCGCATCGGCCGCGGTGAGATTGGTCAAGGTCAAGGCCGGTCCGGTCGCGCCGCTGATCCCTTGCGCCGCCTTCAGCCACTGGTACTGAATTCCGTCGCCCTTCGCTCCGACGCGGAATGTGGCCGAGCCGCCCGCGGTAGCGGTGGCCGCCACCGGCTGTTGCGTGATCTCGGGCGCGATGATGATGACGGGCTGGACCGTGGCGCTGGTCGCCGAAACCGCCGGGCGATTCGTATCCAGATTGATGATCTGAAGGACGTTCGTGCCGGTCGCAACCAAGGCCAGGTTACCCGACACGCGCAGGTCAGGAACGGCGCTGCTCCCGGCCTGGGTGTCCGGAATAGGCACTTGCGCCAGCAACTTGGGAGCGACTTGAACGATCGAGATCTGGTCCCCAAGCAACTCGAGCTCGGCCAGCCCAAAGGACGTGCCCGTGGTCTGAAGACTGGTGACGACCAGACGGTAATATTGGAATTCGTTCGTACTATCGACTCGAGCCGTGGCCTGGCCGTTAGTGGCCACCGGGAAATCCCCGGATTTCAGCAAAACAAAATCGGCGAAGTTGGTCGTTTTGCTCCCGGAGAAGGTGAAGCCTTTGATCTGACTGCGTCCGGTCGTGTTGGTCGCCGGGGTGATCCGCAACGCCTGCACGGGCTGGCGGTTGGTGACCATCAGGAAGACACCGGATACGGGGTTGGTGGTGAAGGCATTGGTGGAAAACGTATTCGTGCTGTGGTCGAGGATGTTGGCGATCGAATTGGTGAACCCAAGCCTCGTGGCGGTATCGGT
>CAYHFE010000186.1:0-12421 GCA_964355375.1 uncultured Verrucomicrobiota bacterium | reverse complement strand
GCAGCCAAAATCCCTCGCCGCAGGACCCTTTTCAATTTTAAAACAGGCTCTAAGTTGCGCAGGCTGGCCAACACTTGGGCGCATTGGCGTTCAGCCGTTCGGTTGGCGTCCTCGCCCAAAGTGACATCCCGCCGGTAATGCATGCCGTTCTCAATCGCCGACCAATGGCCGCGAATGATCGCCAGCATCGCGGCGTCATCCTGCTCGGCTAAAGACAGGCTCGTGGCGTAACCGCCGATTTCCTTGCTCGCTGGATCCTCCGGCTGAGTCAGATCGAGTGACGCGCGCTCGACGGCGATCACCTGCCAGCAGCCGCACAGTCCGATTTGCTCAGGCGTGACCGCGACGCGTGCGATCGGCCGGTGGTCGAGCCGTCCGGGTCCCTTGTCCCACTGGCCCTGAGGGGGGAAAACCCTGCTGGGCCAGCAGGTGTTGCGCTTTTTCCAGGATGCCGCTCTGGTTGCCTTTTAAGCCAAAGAGATAATCGCCTCCATACTCTTGCTCCCCAGGCGAATAATCAAAAAGCATGAAACCAGATTGCGGGCGGGCCGTGGAAAAGTCCCGTCAGAACTGATCCTCCACCTCTCCCTGCTTACCAACACCAATCCAGATGAATCAGCCGTGTCAGTTTCGGAGCTTCGCTGAGTCTTAAAAAAACTCGCGAGCCAAGTCGGTTCTCGTCGGTTTCAGGGCTGGCACGAACGGCTGCCTGACGTGTTCGGAAGGCCGACGAATCCATTCTGAGCCGGTCCAGGATTTCGCGCCGCGCCCAGCTCCCCTTTGGTCTCGCGGGAGTGCGCAACGTCATTTTGGCTGCACGAACCGCATTTGATCGATGCACCCAGCGGAGCTCGACAGAGGCCGTGGATATTGAGAGAATTCGCCGATGAGACAATCGATCGTGACCTTGGACATGGAAGGCGTGCTGACGCCGGAGATTTGGATCGCCGTCGCCGAGAAAACGAAGGTTCCGGCTCTGCGCCGGACGACTCGTGACGAGCCCGATTATGACAAGTTGATGAAGGGACGGCTGAAGATCCTCGACGAGAACAGCCTCAAACTTTCGGATATTCAGGAAGTGATCGGCAGTCTTCGTCCTCTCGATGGCGCCCTGACGTTTCTTCGCGAGCTTCGGTCGCTTGTGCCGGTCGTCATACTCTCCGACACCTTCGAGCAATTCGCCAATCCACTCTTGCGCCATTTGGAGTGGCCCACGTTGCTGTGTCATCGCCTGGAGGTGGTAAATGACCGAATCGTCGATTACACGCTGCGAATTCCCGAACAAAAGAAGCAAGCGGTGGCTGCTTTCAAGCAGATGAATTATCGCGTCATTGCCGGAGGAGACTCGTACAACGACACGGCGATGCTCATGGAAGCCGACGTCGGCATTCTCTTTCACGCCCCGGACAATGTCCGGGCGCAATTTCCGCAATTCGAAGCCGTTGAAACGTACCCCGATTTTCTCGAGTTGATCAAAGGGGCGCTCTAGCTTTCCGCGGAACAGCCGTTTCGGCGCCGGCGGTCAGGCTTCGGCTTTCGAGTCGCGTCCAGTCAGATCGCGGACCGCGCTGGCGATGTCTTTGCCCTCATAAAGCATGGCGTAAACTTGGTCGATGATCGGCGTGCTGACATTCAGCCGCCGCGCCAGTTGGAAGGCGGAGCGGGCGGTCGGATAGCCTTCGGCGACGGTCGGGGTATTGGCGAGGATTTCGCCGAGGTTCTCCCCCTGAGCGAGCCGCTCTCCGAGACTCCGGTTTCGGCTCAGTCGTGAAAAACAGGTCACCGTCAAATCACCCAGACCGCTCAAGCCGGCAAATGTATCTGGTTGCGCGCCACACGCCACGCCGAGACGGCGGATCTCGACGATGGCCCGGGTGATGAGGGCCGCTTTCGAGTTGTCTCCGAATCCCAGGCCGTCGCACATTCCCGCGGCGATCGCGATCACGTTCTTGAGCGCGCCGCCCAATTCGACTCCGATCAGATCCGGGCTGGTATAAACCCGGAAAGTGGGACGATGGAACAGTTGCTGCACAACGTGGACCGCCGCGGCGTCGGTGCCGGCAACCACGCTGGCGGTCGGGATATCCCGGGCCACTTCCAGGGCCAATGTCGGACCCGAGAGTGCCACCAGCGTGGCGGCGGGCGAATGGGAGCGCAGGACGCCACACATGGTCAGCCCCGTGCCGTGTTCGATGCCCTTCGTCACACTAATGATGGGGCCGACGAAGGAAGCCAGACCGCGAGTCACGTCGCGGAAGGCCTTGGAGGGCACCGCCACCACGAGGCTCTCGGCATCGGCGACCGCGCGGGTGATGTCACTTTCAAGGCGCCAGACACGGGGCAATTCAATGCCAGGAAGGTAGCGTTGATTGCGTCCCGTGCGCCGGATTTCCTCCAAATGAGCCGGATCGTGACCCCAGAGCGTGACTTCATGGCGAGCCAGGACCAAGAGGCGAACCAGCGCTGTTCCCCAACCGCCCGCTCCGAGAATCGTGATTCTCATGATGACGGCGAGACGGGCGGTGAACCAGATCGGCCTGCGCCCGCCCGGTGCTCGGTGCCGTTGAGCAGGCGTTGGATGTTGGCCTTATGTTTGTAGATAGCCAAGGCTCCCAGAGCCGCGGCCGCGAGGATCATCGGTCGGCTCTGTCCGACCCGCCACGTGGCGAACGGCAGGATCAGGGCAGCGGCGAGAGAGGCCAAGGAGACGTAGCGACTGATGGCGAAAATTATGAGCCAAGTACTCAAAGTAATGAGAAAGGCCCATGGCCACAGCGCGACCAAGACGCCGGCGGAGGTGGCGATGCCTTTGCCGCCCTTGAATCGCAACCAACAGGTGTAATTGTGTCCCAGGATGGCGGCGATTCCGGCGGTGAGAGAGAGCTGTTCTCTCCAGGACGAAGGATCGGCTTCACCTCCGAACTGGACGCCCCAACCCGCCACCAGCGCGCAGGCAAGAAACCCCTTTAGTGCGTCCGCCAGCAACACCAACGTTCCCGCCGTCTTCCCCAGAATTCTAAAGACGTTCGTGGCTCCGATGTTCCCGCTGCCGACGGTCCGGATGTCGATGCCACGGGCTCTGGCAAACAGGTAGCCGGTGGGAATGGACCCCAGCAGATAGGCTGAGATTGCCACGCCGAGATGGACCATGAGCGTCACTGCGGCAATCTAGGCAATCGTCCGGAACCACAGCAAGTGGAATTAAACCGTTGGGCGGTCCGGAAATCCTGTAACCAAAACGATTCGGATGGAGTAGTGTCTAATGCTTTAGCCATTCGGGATCGCAGCTCATGAACGCATCGAATTCTCCAAACAGGACTCGGACCGGACCGGAACCGGGTCGGCGGAATGGTGAGATCGAATCCTCTTCGCGACCAGGCTCCCGCGGCTTCACCTTGATCGAAATGCTCGTTGTCATTGGCATCATCTCGATCTTGGCCAGTCTCTTGATGCCGGCGTTGGTTCAGGCTAAGAAGCAGGCCAACCGGGTCAAATGCCTCAATCATCTGCGGCAAATCAGCTTGGCTTTGACCCTCTACGCCGACGATCATGGCGGTCAGTTTCCTCCTCGGCGACGGCAGCCTGATACCTGGGTTGTCCGACTGCTGCCCTATTATGTGTCACCCAAAATTCTCCAGTGCCCAAGCGACGCGTTTAGTTCCGACCGCAGCTATGTCATCAATGGTTGGAACGACTACTTCGAGTCCAAACTGAGTGAGCAGGATTACTTGAAGTACCAAGGCTGGCTCTGGCCGGAAGGGATGAAGCAGGCCGATATTCCCAATCCTTCGGAAACCATCTCATTCGGCGAGAAAAAGACCGGTTCTGGACATGTCCACATGGACTTTGGCCAGGGGCTAGGCAATGACGTCGAGCAATTGGAACATAGCCGGCACGGCTCGGGAGCGGGCAAGAACTCGGGTGGTTCGAACTTCGCCTTCGTGGATAACAGTGTGCGTTTTCTCGCGCGCGGACGATCCTTGGCGCCGGTCAATCTGTGGGCAGTGGTTGAACGATGGCGAAATGCCCCGGTCAAACTCCCTTGATCGACGCGAGGCTCCCATGGACCCGAATCGGCCGGAAAGGTTTGCTGCATTATGAACGGACCAGAGAATCAGATGAGATCGGAGTTGTCGCACGTCGTTGCCGCGCGACCGAGAAGAGTGCGAGCGGGGCGGGCGTTTGTTTTCAGCCACTGGGGCCGGATCATGGGGTGGGTGCGGATGCTGGCGCTTTTCCTTCCGTGGTCCTGGAGCGTTTGGGGCGGCGAGCGTGACGTGATCATCAATGAAATCATGTACCACCCGCCCGATGACCGGGAGGATCTTCAGTACGTCGAACTATTCAACCGCGGCAGCAACTCGGTTGATCTGGCAGGTTGGTCCTTCACCAAGGGGATCAGGTTTGTCTTTCCGAGCAATACGAAGATGGATGCTGGTGCCTACTTGGTGGTGAGTCGCAGCCAAACCGCATTCGTCGCGCACTACGGAAAGGAGCTTCCGGTCGTTGGGAATTTCTCGGGCAAGCTGAGTCACCAGGGGGATCGACTCGAGCTTTGCAACGCGCCGAAGAAGGTGATCGACGCCGTGAAGTATTCCGATCGAGGCGAATGGCCGACCGGTCCGGATGGAAATTCCGCGGCTCTGGAAAGGATCTGTCCCGTCGGTGACAGCCAGCGCGCGGATAACTGGGCTGGCTCGAAGCTGCCTCCTTTTCGGAGCGCCGCCGGCACGCCGGGCCAAAAGAATGACAGTCATTCGCCGATCCTGCCCCCGAGCATCGGGCCGATCGAGGGATTGCCCCGAATTGCGTCACCGGGGCAGAAGGTCGCGATCAGTGTTAACGTGGCGGACCCGGAAGGAGTCAAATCCGTGACCTTGTTTTATCGCGTCGCCACCCCGGGCAAAGAAACGGCTGAGACGCCGATCTTGATGGAGCGAAAATCGGGCGATGAACGCCAAGGACACTACCAAGCGGTCTTGGAGGGGCGGCCCGCCGGGCAGTTGGTGCGGTTTCGCATTCAGGCGGTCAGTCGAGCGGAAATCACGCGAACCCAACCGGCCGAGAACGAACCTCGCCCCGCTTACTCGTATTACTCGATGACAAATACGAATACGGCGCGCATTCCGTTTGGATATGTCATCAGCGTTGGCCAACCAGAGAAAAGGGTGGGGCGTTGGACGGTCAATCCGCGGTCTGGTCGAGGCGGGTCGGAGCCGACGCGCGGCCAGGCCGCGTTCATTTATGTTCCACCCAATGGAGGCGAGGCGATCACGTTTGATCATGTTCGGGTGGTCCCGCGCAACGGTGGACTAAAAATTCACTTCCAAAAGGATCAACCGCTCAACGGAATGACGACCATCAACCTCATTTTCGAAGGTTCGCCCCGCTGGGTTCTTTCGGAGCCCTTGGCCTATGAGGTTTACCGGCGGGCCGGTGTGCCGGCGCCGCTGACCGATCACGTCCGTCTTTGGACGGATGGCCGCCCACGGGGCTACTACTTGTTGATCGAGCAACCGAACAAGTCTTTCCTGGCTCGGAACAAGAGAGACGATTCGGGCAATCTCTACAAACTTCTCTGGTACGGTCAGGGGGTCGTCGGGCAGCACGAAAAGAAGTCGAACCTGACGACCGGGCACGAAGACCTGGTCCAGGTGATCGATGGATTGAACCGCAAGAGCGGGCCTGAGCAATGGGCTTTCATTCAACAGCACTTTCACGTCGAGGAAGTGATCAATTACTTCGCGGTCAACATGTGCATCCAGAATTGGGACGGCTTCTTCAACAACTATTACGCCTACCATGACCTCCGTGGCACCAACAAGTGGGAGGTCTATCCTTGGGATGAGGACAAGACTTGGGGAGACTATGACGGCGCTTCATCGCGTTATGACTGGTATGAAATGCCCCTGACTTTCGGCATGAAGGGAGACAACGGCCCGCGCAGCGTTTGGTCACTCTTTGGTGGAGGTCCTTTCGGCGGCGTGAATTGGTGGCGCCCGCCGGGCTATTTCTCCGGTCCTCTCTTGGCCAACCCGGAATTTCGGAAACGTTTTCTGGCGCGCCTGCGGGAAATTTGCCTGACCGTCTTTACTGAGGAGAAGCTTCTTCCGGTGATCGCCGAGATGGAGAAACGGTTGGCGCCGGAAATGCACTTCCGAGCTGAGGTTCACGGAGAGGACGCCCAGCAATCGTTGCGAGTGTTTCGCAGCCACATGGAATCATTCCGCGCTCAAGTGCAGAACCGGCGGAAATTCATTCTCGGGGAACTGGGCGGGACTCGGTAGTTTGCGGACATGCCAAGGAGGGGCTGCGCCAGCGCCCCGAAGGCTTGATTGGCCAGACAGGGCTGATGGTTGGTCACGCGAAATGACAGGCCACATGGTGCTCCGAGCTCACTTCCCGGAGGGGCGGCGCTTCTGTCCGGCATTGCGCCTCGGCCAGCGGACAGCGCGGATGGAATGTGCAGCCGCTGGGCGGTCGGATCGGCGAAGGAGTTTCTCCGGGGAGGATCAGCCGGGTACGCTTGGCGTCCGGATCCAAAACCGGAACGGCCGAGATCAGGGCCTGAGTGTAGGGGTGTCGCGGAGTGCGGCAGACGGTCCGCGCCGCCCCTGACTCCACGATTCTCCCCAAGTACATGACCATGACGCGATGGCTGATGTGTTCAACCACCGCCAAGTCATGCGCGACGAACAGGTAGGTCAGCCCGCGCTCCGACTGAAGATCCCGCAACAGATTGATGATTTGCGCCTGGACCGAAACATCCAGCGCGCTGACCGGTTCGTCGCAGACAATTAGTGTGGGTTCGACAGCCAGGGCTCGGGCGATGCCGATCCGTTGCCTTTGGCCACCGCTGAATTCGTGGGGATAGCGCGCGGCTTGCCCCGGATCCAGGCCGACCCCTTGCAGCAATTCCGCGATGCGATGGTGTCGGGCATTCTTGTTGGGGGTCAGCCGATGAATATCGAGCGCTTCGCCCACGATCTGTTCCACGGTGAAGCGTGGGTCGAGCGAGCCGTGGGGATCTTGAAAAATCATCTGCAACTTGCGTCGTCGGCTGCGAAGAGCCGAAGGAGGCAATTCCAAAAGATCCTCTCCTTCGAGGAGGATTTGACCCGAGGTCGGCTTGATCAAGCGGAGGATCGCCCGCCCCAGGGTCGTCTTGCCGCACCCGCTCTCGCCCACCAAACCCAGAGTCTCACCTGAACGAAGTTCGAAACTGACTCCATCGACCGCCCGCACCCAGGCTTTGGCTCGACGGAATGGACCACCGGGCAGCGGGAAATGGACTTTGAGATGGCGCACCTCCAACAGATTCATCGCGCGATTCCTCGTTGGCGGACCCATTGCAAATCAGAGACTCCAGAAGGGACAGCGAACTCGCCGCCCCGTTTCCACGTCGGACAGATCCGGTTCTTGCACGCTGCAATCGGCTTGCGCCACCGAACAACGAGGGTGGTAGCGACAGCCGCTCGGAAAACAACCGAGTTGCGGGACCTGGCCGGGAATCGCCGCCAATCGAGCTTGGTCGCGTCCGAGCTGGGGAACCGAGTTCAACAGAGCCCGAGTATAAGGATGATGGGGACGCCGCAGGAGAGCATCGGTCGGGGCCGTCTCGACGATCTGCCCGGCATACATGACGGCGATCCGGTCCGCGATTTCACTCACCACGCCGAGGTTATGAGTGATGAGGAGAAGGCTCATGTTGGTGTGCTTCTTCAGGTCGCGCAGGAGGTCGAGGATCTGAGCTTGAATCGTCACATCCAGCGCGGTGGTGGGCTCGTCTGCGACCAAGAGCCTCGGCTCGGACGCCAGTGCCACCGCAATCATGACCCGTTGCTGCATGCCCCCGGACAACTGGTGAGGATAATCGCGAATACGTTCCTCGGCTGCGGCGATCCCGACCAGTTTGAGCAGGCGCACCACTTCGGCATCGTGGGCTGCGGCCGGGCGATGCAGCCGGAGCGATTCCTTGATCTGGTGGCCGATGCGATAGACCGGATTCAGCGAGGCTGCCGGATCCTGAAATACGTAACTCACGATGCGTCCGCGAATCGCCCGCAATTCGTCCCGCCCCATCGCCAGCACGTCGCGCCCTTGAATCAAAATTTGACCGCTCACGTAACGTGCCGGAGGAACCGGTAGAAGACGGGCAATGGAAAGAGCAGTCGCGCTTTTTCCACACCCGCTTTCGCCAACCAAGGCGACAGTCTCGCCGAGCTCGATGTCCAAGGAAACCTGATCGACGGCTCGAATGGCTCCGGATCCAGCGCCGAACTCCACCGTCAAATCCCTGATCCCGAGCAGCGGAGCTTCCATCGGTGTTGATCGCGATGCGGATCTGTTCCGAGTTGGCTTGAAGGTGTTTGACCAGAGGTGGTGCCACCCACCGAGAGGCTGCCTCCAAACCCACCCCGGACCTGAGGGAGACAAATCGCTTCGCCGTAAAAACTCGGTAGAGAAACCGCTAATCTACGTTAATCCACGCTAATCCGAGCAAGGAAGTAAGCCAACTCGTGGGTTGGGCGGATCACCGATAAGTGACGGAGTCTGAACCGCCAGAGCTGCTTTCAGTGCATTGAATTCATTCGCGTTCATTAGCGTGGATTAGCGGTTAAATTGACTGGACGCGGCTTAGGTTGCGCCCCGAAACATCGAAGTGGCGGTCGGGCCACATCCCGACAAGCCTCGGTGCAGCGATCGGAGCAGTCGTCACTTCGCAGCGACGGCCTTGGCCACGGCTTTGGCCACGGCCTTGGTCAATTCATCGCCGCGAAGATCTTTGCCAATGATCGTGCCTTCGCCGTCGAGCAGGTAGGTGGCGGGGATGCTATTGACACCGTATTTGACGGCCAGTTTGTTGGCCCAACCTTTGCCGTCGAAATACTGCTGCCACGTCATCTTTTTCTTTTTCGTGAAGCTGGTCAGGGCTTCTTCCTCCTTATCCAAGCTGATGCCGATGATATTGAAACCTTTGCCGTGGTACTTCTCGTACGCTGCCAGGACATTGGGCAGCTCGGCCACGCAGGGCCCGCACCACGTCGCCCAGAAATCGATCAGCACAACCTTTCCTTTGTAATTGGCGATCGAAAGGGGCTTCCCGGTGACGTCCTTCTCTTCGAAGTCCGGAAACTTGGACCCTTCGACCAGAGTTTTCTGGATCTTTTTCGTTTCCTCCTGTTTGGCCAGGGAATCGAGGACGTTATCGGCCGTTTGCCCCACTTTGGTTTCCGGGAAATCGCGTTTGAGCTGTTTGATCATTTCGCTTCCCTTCTCCGAGTTTTCAAACACTTGAAGGTAGAGCATGGCTTTCATGAACGAGATCTGAGCTACCTCGTCGGACTTCTCATTCTTGTGTTTGGCGATGATCGTATCGAAGGCTTTGAGTTCTTCCGCCAAAGCACCCTCGGTCCGCTGGCCGTCCTTCAATTTGGTGTTGATCTTGCCGATCAACTCCTGCAGGTCCTTAATGACCTCTGGGTTTGGCGCCGAGTCCGCCTTTTCCGCGGTTTCCGCCGCGAGGGCTCGCTCCGCGAGCGAAGGCGTCCAGGCGAGCATCAGGCCAATCAGGATTAGTTTCTTCATGTCGGTATGTGAGATGGTGGTGATTCCGGTTCAGGATCTAACTTAATGGCTGGGATAAGAACATTCCGAAGCCCCCTCAGCAAGCGAATTCCGGCAGGGCGGACAACGCTCCGTTCATCGCCGATTCGTGGACCGCAACCACCGGATGTGTGATCGGGGATGGAGTGGAATCCATCCCGATCCGATGCGGATCTAACATCCGGATGACGCGGAGCGAAAGATTCTCCCGTGGGTGCCACGGTCATGGCTTGATCATCTCCATTCCCCCGTAAAAATAGAGCAGCAAATCGCTGCCAAAACGCATGCGCGGTTCCCGGAGGAATCTTCGTCCCTCCACCCATTCCACGTGGCCGTCGAGGTAGCCTTCGTTGGCCCCGGCGGGTTGGCTGCCGCCGCGATTGAAGTGATTGACGCCGCGGGTGAGGGGATTGGGATCGCCGGGACGGAACCAGGAATTCTGGAGCTTGCGATTGATATCGCCCCAGAGCAACTGGTAATGCGGCGAGTCGGTCGATTTGAGAGCGAAAATCGGTTGGTTGGTGAGCGGACGGTAGTGCAGGCTGGCGTTGGAATTCCATTCCGGCTCACCCACGTAGTAGATGTAGCCCAGCACCGCGCTGGATCCATCCGGCCAGGTCCAGAAATCGTCCCGGTTCCACGGCGGATTGGACGGGCAGTAGAACAGTCGGCGCGGCACGCTGTAATTGGAGGAGATCATGTCGCGAAACGGACGCCCTACCCAGTGCGGATCCAGCACACCGTCACGCATGAAGCGCTCGCCGTTGTCGCCGGCGTAGAGGAGGGTGGCCAGGGTGAGTTGTTTGATCGCGTTGATGCAGGACGTTCGTTGAGCCCGCTCCTTGGCGTGGCTGAGCGCGGGCAGAAGCAGGCTCGCCAGGATGGCAATGATGGCGATGACCACGAGCAACTCGATCAGCGTAAAAGCCCAACCTCGTTGATTGCGGGAGAACTGCCGAATGCGGGTCATGAAGAAAGGGAAATGGGGGCGAGTGTTGCGGCGTGGCTCTCAGGAATCCAAGCGACTGACGGCACGCACGCCGGGAATCAAATGGAAGTGCTTGTCGAAAGTCAGCACGACCGCGCCGATCCGCTGGGCGCAGCAAGCGATGATCACGTCGGGCAAGGGCAGAACAGAACCGCTTCGATCCAGGCTCCAGAGAGTTCGTTCCGCCTCGTCCCAGAGCCGATTATCGGTGGGGACATTGATCATGACATCCCAAAACGCGTGAAATCTCTTGCGGGTTTCCGGTTGCCGCAGAGCTCGGCCGACTTCGCAACGAACGACCCCGCAAACGACCAGGTCGCGCGCGGTGGCGGCCAACGCCAAAGCCCGCAGCGGATCACGGCCCTCGCGCAACCACCGAATGTAAAAACTGCTGTCAGCGAGAACGGGGCTTGCGGCCATAGCTCACCGGAGTTTCACGGGCTCGTTCTGTCTCGAGGTCGTAGGCAGGGTCCACGGACGCCCTCAATTCTTCCGGGTCGAGACCGAGTCCCTCGGAGGCGAGTTTGGCCAGGTGGCTTCTCCGGTCCACGTCTCTCAAAGCGAGATCAACCGCTTTGGTCTTGCTCGCCGCGCCGGTGGCGGCCATGACCCTGGCCAACAGCTTGTCATCAATATGCAAGGTCATCTTCATGCCAGCCAAAGTATGGCACGCATGCCATATCGTCAAGATCTTTGTTCACTGCGACTCTTCAAGTTCTCGGCTGGGGCGCAGTGGCCTGCTTGACTCGGTCCCCGGCGGGCGTTCTTCTCGCGGAGCGCGAGCAGTCTTTCGCCGGCGGCCATGAGCGTCGGTGATTGTTTGGCAAAGTGAAAACGGATCAGGTGCCGGACCGGCTCCCGAAAGAAACTCGATCCAGGGACCGGCGCCACTCCGACTTCGCGCGCCAGCCATTCGCTGAAGTCGGTATCATCAGCCCAGCCAAATTCCGAGATGTCCACCAGGACGTAGTAGGCACCCTGCGGTCGGGTGTAGGTCAGGCCCGCTTGGTCGAGATACTTCAGAAACACGTCGCGCTTCTCCGTATAGTTCGCGCGGAGTTCTTCGTAATAGCTGCCCGGCAGTTCCAAGCCTGCCACCGCTGCCTCCTGCAATGGTGCCGCCGCGCCGACGGTGAGAAAGTCATGAACTTTCCGGGCCACATGAATCACCTCCGGCGGCCCGATGACGTAGCCCAAGCGCCAACCCGTGATCGAGTAGGTTTTGGAGAGCGATCCGCAGGTGATGGTGCGCTCGAACATGCCAGGCAAGGTCGCGAAATAAGTGTGCTGGTGGGGCGCATAAACAATGTGCTCGTAAACCTCGTCCGTAATCACAAACGTGTCATGGGCCTCGGCCAGCCCGGCGATGAAGAGCAGCTCTTCGCGGGAGAACACTTTGCCGGAAGGATTCGACGGATTGCAGAGGATGATGGCTTTGGGCTTTTGAGCGAAGGCGCGGCGGAGTTCGGTGGGATCAAAGGCAAAGTCCGGCGGTCGCAGCGCCACGTAAATCGGCTCGGCTCCGGTCAGGATCGTGTCCGCGACGTAGTTCTCGTAGAACGGCGAGAAGACGATGACCCGGTCGCCGGGGTTGCACGCGGTCATCATGGCCGCCATCATTGCCTCGGTGCTCCCGCAGGTGACCACGAGGTGAGTGTCCGGATCGATGGTCAGACCGGTGCAACGCGACTGCTTCCGGGCCAGCGCTTGTCGGAAATTCGCCGCGCCCCAGGTGACCGCGTATTGGTGCGGGCCGTGACGGGCGGCGTGCTCCGCCGCGCGCAAAAGCGCTTCGGGTGGATCGAAATCCGGAAATCCTTGCGCCAA
>CAYHFE010000185.1:0-12444 GCA_964355375.1 uncultured Verrucomicrobiota bacterium | reverse complement strand
CGGAAATAGGTTTGGTTGCCGGGCTTCTCCAACCAGGCCTTCTGGCTGGATCGCTTGCGGGCCTTTTGACAATCGGCCCGGCCACAGAAACGCTGCCGCTCCCGATGTCGGTGGTCGGGAAGAAAAGGCTCTTTGCAGTGGAGGCAACCGGGCGTGCACATTCAGGATCTCCCCGGCCAGAAAACGCGTCGTATCCACCAAGTGGCTGGCGTGGGTCAGGAGAAAATGCCGTCGCCTGTCTGCCCCGGGGATGACCCTCCGGCTTGCCCGCAGTCTCGCTCATCAGCGGCACTGCTGGGAGATTGTCCGTCATCGTGACACGCCAAACGGAATCCCAGGACCAAGCCTTGAACGAGAGGATCGAGCCCGTTTCCTCCTAAACAAATGGGCGGGCCGCGGTGATCCCAGGACCGAACCGGCGATTGTGGCCGATGGGGAATACCAGCTTCGCCTCGTGCGCACGCTTGCCTGCGACCATCGTTCTCCCAGTTACAGCCGATGCTCGATGCCATTCCACCGATCGCACCTCGGACGGGCATTAGTTTTGCACTAGAATTGTCAGAAGTTCGGCGGTAGTCTCCGGATAAGTTCCGAGTACAATCAGTGAGGCACCTATGGATCTCGTATTTAATTGTCCAAACTGCAAACAGCAACTGGAGGCCGAGACAGCGATGGCCAATCAGAAGATCGCCTGTCCTTCCTGCAACGTCGACATCGTCATTCCCGAACCCAACGTCATGAATATTCGGACGCACACGATGGCCGCGTCCGCCGCCGCCAAGCAAGAGTACCACTTCGCGGTGCCGGTTCATGACGAACCCACGGAAGTGTTGGTCAAGAAGCCGAGCGCCCCGCTGGAGGTCAAGGCCATAGACGGAAAGAAGACCGTCCGAGTTAAGTGCATTCGCCGCACAGACTGCGTTGAAGTGGGCCACGACCGTTTCGATGAAATCGTCTCGGAGTTCCTCGGCAACATCGGAGAATCCAATATCATCAGCATCACCCCCATCACCTATACCCACCTCGATCTCGGCTCTCGGGCACTCATGACCGATTTCGGTGTCATGCTCGTTTACAAGAGTTGACCCCCCCCACCTGGGTTGATTCTTCAACGCGGCCTCGGGACGGCAGAGGAGACCGGTCCGCCCACGTCAGATCCGTTCTGGCTTGGTTCCGGGTTCGGGCGAAATACAACGCAACGACTCGTCACACCGCCAGAGGTATTCCCGCAAGTTCGAGTCGTGCGGATGGGGGCGCAGCGCGGCGCGAAACGGACGACGCATCCCAGCCAAATCGCCCCGATGTTCCCAAAGTGACGATGGAGCCATTTCCCGAATCGGGGACGACCGCGATCCGAGCGCGCGAATCAACTCAACTATTCCTGGACGCGGAGATAATCCAAATCGTTCACCGCAGCCTGTCTGACCTCCCGATCGCCCAAGACCAGGTCACGGCAGGGGCGTTCTTTGTTCCAGGTGCTTCTTTCCGCCGGCATGACGACCGCATAAACCGCCACTCACACCGCGACAAAAACATCCAGTCGCCGGAGAAAGGGCGTCAGCAGTTCTCATTTTGACTCAGGACACTGTCCGTGCCACGCATGTAGTCCCGGCTTCAGCCGGTTTTCACATGGCGACCGGCTGAAGCCGGGACTACCTACTTGTCAAAATGAGAACTGCGGCAAAACCATTGACCGGAAGGACGGATCGCCTCTTAAATGCCGCCCCATGAAATCCTGTTTTCTGATCTGCGGCATTAGCTCTCTTTGCCTCTGGCTTGGCATTCCCGACCTCCCCGCCGCCGTACGACAACTGACGGGGGCGCACACCCCCACTCAAACGCCTGCTCTCGCGCCGGCTGAAGCCCAAAAGAAATTCTCCGTTCCAGATGGGTTCGAAGTGCGCCTCTTCGCCGCCGAACCCGCCGTGGTGAATCCCGTGGGCATGACCTGGGATGAGCGCGGACGCCTTTGGGTGGTCGAACTCTACGAGTACCCGCTGGGTGCGCCCGCCGGCAAGAAACCGCGCGATCAGATCAAGATCCTGGAAGATACGGACGGAGACGGACTGGCCGACAAGGTGACCGTGTTCGCCGACGGTTTGAATTTGGCCACCGGCCTTCTCCTGGGCAATGGCGGGGTTTATGTCGGCCAAGCGCCGCACCTGCTGTTTCTGGAGGACACAAACGGAGATGACATCGCGGACAAGCGAACCGTCCTCATGACGGGTTTCGGGCTCGAAGATCGACACGAATTGCTGAACGGATTCACGTGGGGACCCGACGGTTGGCTCTACATGACCCATGGCGTGTTCACCCGCTCCAAGGTCAAAGATCCCAATAACCTCGAGGATTCAGGGGTGCTCATGACGGCGGCGGTGGCTCGATTCCACCCGCGGACCAAGAAATTCGAAGTGTTTGCCGAGGGCACGAGCAATCCCTGGGGCGTGGATTTCGACCGGGCCGGAAATGCCTTTGTGACGGCCTGCGTGATCGATCACTTGTTTCACATGGCCCCAGGTGGAATTTACGTCCGCCAAGCCGGCACGCCGCCGCACCCCTACGCCTACCAACTCCTGCCCTCGATCGTCGATCACCAGCATTTCCGAGCCGCCTATGCCGGCATCCAGATTTACGAGGGCGACCAGTATCCCGACGAGTACCGCGGGACGGCGCTCCTGGGGAACATCCACGACAACGCCATCCACCAAGATCGCCTGACCCCGCATGGATCGAGCTTCAAAGCCTCGTTTCTCCGCGATTTTGTCCGCGCCAACGACGGCTGGTTCCGGCCGGTCAGCGCGCAAATCGGGCCCGATGGCGCCCTCTGGATCATGGATTGGTACGACAAATATCCGTGCTACCAAAACGCGAATGCGGATCCGGAAGGCGTGGACCGCGAACTCGGCCGAATTTGGCGCGTCGTCTATACCGGTGGCCAACCCGGTCGCTCCGTCCCGCCGCGTCCAGCCAACCTGAATCTCGCCCGGCAATCGACCGAAACCTTGGTCCACCTCCTCGCGCACAAGAACGTCTGGCATCGGCGCATGGCTCAGAAGCTCCTGACCGATCGGCGCGATCCCGCAGCGAAGGCGTTGCTCGAGGGATTGCTCCGCGATGGCCCGACGCCGGAAGCCCGGCTCACGGCACTCTGGACATTGCATTCGTCCGAACAACTGGATGAGGGCACGTTGGACCGACTGACCTCGGACAAAGAACCGGCCATCCGCACCTGGGTCGCACGGCTCACCGGCGAACGTGCCCGCGTGAATCAAGCCAACCTGAAACGGCTGGAAACTTTGGCCAACGATTCGGACCCGGCGGTTCGCCTGGGAGTGGCCACCGCCGCGCGGCAATTCGTCTCCGGCTCATTGACCGTGAACACACCGGGTCCGGCCAACCTCTCCGACGCGAGCACCGCCCAAATCCTCTCGTCGCTGGCTCTCCACCCTGGCTCCGCGAATGATCCGGTCCTGCCTTTCATGATCTGGATGGCGGCGGAGCCCCTGATCGCGCGCGACCCGCAGCCTCCGCTGGCCTGGCTGGCTCGAAACGGCTCGGACATTATGCCCTTGGGCGGAGAACTCGCCCGCAAAGCCATGCGCCGTCTCTGCGATACGCAGGAACCCGCCAAGTTGGATGTCGCACTTGATTTCTTCCAACAAATCCCCGAGAGCGCTCCTGGACTGGCCTTGGCCGCGCTCGACGGTCTGATCGAAGGGCAGCGAGGCAAGGCGGTCGTCCCGGCCACGCCACCCCGGGATTTCCTGGCGAAGCTCAGTCGAAGCGCCGATCCCCAAATCGTCTCTCGCAGCCGCCAGCTCGGCACGATGTGGGGCGACGCCGCCGCCCTCGGCTCGACCCTGAAGTTGATCGAGGATGCCCCAGCGCCATTGGCACAACGGCTGGAGGCGATTCGAGCCGTCAAGCAACAAAAACTGGAGGTCGTGACCGAGACGCTGCTCCGGGTGCTTGATCCCAGCCATCCCGAAAAGGTCGTGCAGGAAGCGTTGCGCTCTCTCGGCGAAATTGGAGGCGAGAATCTGCCGGATCAACTCATGAAGCGCTGGAAAGGTTTCAACACTGGCACTCGTAACCTCGCCAGCGAAGTCCTGACGTCGCGAACCGCCTGGACCCGCGCCTTCATCTCTTTCCTGGAAGCGCGAGTGATTTCCGCCGCTGACTTGCCGGCGGCCGTCGTTCGATCGTTGATCAATTCCCGCGACGACTACGCTCGGAACCGCGCCCAGAAAGTCATCGGACGATATCGCGACACCGACGCCGACAAACTCAAACTCATCCGCGCCAAAAAGCAGACCATCGCCAATGGACCGGTCGATCTCGAGGCCGGCCGGGAACTGGCGCGCAAAACCTGCCTGACCTGCCACAAACTCCACGGCGAGGGCGCGGAAGTCGGGCCCGACCTGACCGGCGTCGGGCGTTCGACGCTCGACGCGCTCCTGGCCAACGTGATTGATCCCAACCAACTCATCGGCAAGGGCTACGAGAATGTGGAAGTGGAAACCAAAGACGGCCGCAACGTCAGCGGGCGTCTGGTGGAAGACACGGACACCCGCATTCGATTGCTTGCCCAAGGACCGAAAGAGGAAGTGATCGCGAAGACCGATATTGCCTCACTTCGCGTCAGCGAGATCTCCGTCATGCCGGAAGGACTCGAGCAAATGCCCGACGCCGATTTTCGCAACTTGATCTGGTTCATGCTCAATCCCCCCGAGGACCACCGCCCCCTCACGCCCCAGCTCCGCCTGGAATTGATCGGAGACGAGAAACCCACCTCGTCCATCGCGCCGGCCCGCGACGGGGAATCGGTCGCGCTTTGGAATCCGCTCTGGAAGGTGCTCTGCCCGGAGTTTGAAGGTGCGCCCAGGAAGCTCCCGGAATACGCCGGGCGAAGCAACGTCCTCGTGACCCATCCGGTCGATCGACAGACCGGCTCGGCCCTCGAGCGAACCATCGAAGTGCCCGCGGGAAAACGAACGAGCCTCTCCCTGAACGTCGCCGCGGACGAGCGGGGCGACTGGGAACTGCGGGTGCTGGCCAACGGCCGACTGCTGCGAAAGCAAGTCATCGATAAGAACGGTCCGCGCTGGAAAGAGATCGATGTCGATCTTTCCTCGTTCGCAGGACAGAAGATCGTGCTCCGCCTGGAGAACTGTGCGAACGACTGGTCCTGGGAATTCGCCTATTGGAGCGACCTGGATGTCAAGACGACCGATCTCTGAGACATGTCCCTTGAATTGATTCTATCGCCAGCGGGACATCTCTTTGCCGAACCGTCTTCCGACGTCGAACCGAAGCTGAGCGAGGCCGTCGTGGCGCGTTTCGCCGCGGCGTTCGGCGCGTCCGCCGCGCCGGGCTTGGAATTGCTGGCCGGCGAGTTTCTGCACCAACCCGTGCCGCCCACGCTGGTGTTTTGGCGCGAGTTGGCCCGCCATTATTTCACCCGGCTTTGCCACCAGCCGAACCTCGAGGATTTGTCCAACCTCAACGTCACCCAACCTTCGGCAGAGGAACTGGCCCATCTGGTGGAAACGGCGCCCCCGATGAAGGGGCTGGAGTACCTGAACGTCACCGTCCTGGCGCGCCTCGGGAGCGAATTGGATGAACACGTTCTGGACCGGATCCGCCACACCTCGGGCGGCGCTCCGGCTTATCTCCGGACGCTCAACCCGGTCTGGAACGCGGTCGGACGAGTCACCTTTCACCTCGCGGAGAACAAGCGCAACGCCGAGTATCCATTCGCATTCCTGGCCACTTACACGCACCGGGTTTCCGAGCAAGGCAAGGCGCAACACTTGCCGCTGGGGCGCGCCTTGGAGGAATACGCCGGAGCGAAGAATCGCCAGGCCCTGGCCACCTTGCTTTGCCCGGTGCAGCGCGCGGCCGACCGGAGTAAGCTGGCCCGCGAGCTCCTCGATTCACGCGCCATCTTTCATCCCCAAGCCTGGCGGCCTGACCAGGCGTTTCGTTTCCTGAAAGAAATTCCCTTGTTCGAACAGAGTGGCGTCGTCGTGCGGATTCCGGATTGGTGGAAAGCGGGCCGCCCGCCTCGCCCGCAAGTCCAGGTGCGCATCGGCGAACGCACCTCGAATCTTCTGGGCAAAGACGGTTTGCTCGACTTCAACATCGAGATGACACTCGACGGCCAGCCGCTGACCGACGAAGAGTGGCAGGCCATCCTCAGTTCCACCAACGGACTCGTTCTCCTCAAAGGCCGATGGGTCGAAGTCGATCACGACCAACTGAAGGAAGTCCTGAGCCACTGGAAAAAGGTCCAGTCCACGACGGGCCCCGACGGCATCTCGCTCCTTGAAGGACTGCGCCTGCTCTCGGGCTTCGATCCGAAGCGGATGTCTGACGAAGGAGGAGACGAAACTCGCGCGGAGTGGTCCAGCATCGTCGCCGGCGATGGGTTGACGCAAATTCTCGCCCAGATGCAGGATCCTCAAGCCTCGGCCGAATCCGACCCGGGCCCGGACCTTCAGGCCCAGTTGCGTCCCTATCAACGTCACGGTGTGCATTGGCTCTGGTTCATGAGCCGGCTCGGCCTGGGCTCGTGTTTGGCCGATGACATGGGCCTGGGCAAGACCATCCAGGTGCTCGCGCTCTTGCTTGCGCTCAAGCGTGGCCCACAACCCTCCGGCCCACTTCGCACCAGTCTGCTCGTGGTTCCGGCGTCGCTCATCGCCAATTGGAAATCCGAGATCCGGAAGTTTGCTCCGTCCCTCTCCGTTTTCTTTGCTCACCCCTCGGAATCGTCCCCGGAAAGCCTGTCGGCCGCGGCCGCCGGGCCGACGGAGCGACTGGCCCGGCACGATCTGGTCATCACCAGTTACGGACTGCTGCTCCGCCTGCCCTGGCTCAAAGAGGTGAGCTGGAACTTGGTCATTCTGGATGAAGCCCAGGCGATCAAGAATCCGGGCGCGCGTCAGACCCGGGCGGTGAAGGAGATTCGGGGACGTTGTCGGATTGCCTTGAGCGGCACGCCCATTGAGAACCGGCTCTCCGATCTTTGGTCGCTCTTCGATTTCCTTTGCCCCGGTCTGTTGGGCGGGGCGAAGGACTTCGCCACTTTCGTGAAGAATCGGTCGCAATCGGAGCAACACCCTTTCGCGCCCCTTCGCCGCTTGGTCCGGCCCTACATCCTGCGGCGCTTGAAGACGGACAAACGCATCATTACCGATCTTCCGGACAAGACCGAGCTGAACGCCTTCTGTCCGTTGAGCCGTCCGCAAGCGGTCCTCTACCAGCAGGCGGTTGAGGAGTTGCAGGAACAGCTTGACTCGCCCGAGGTCGAGGGGATTCAACGGCGCGGCATCATCCTGGCCTTCCTCACGCGCTTTAAGCAAATCTGCAATCATCCCTCCCAATGGCTCGGCGACGGCGCTTACCGCCCCGCCGAGAGCGGCAAATTCCAACGCCTCCGGGAATTGAGCGAAGAGATTGCCGCGCGCCAGGAGAAGGTGCTCGTCTTCACCCAGTACCGTGAGATCACGGACGCGCTGTCGAGCTATCTGGCCGAGGTTTTCGGTCGATCTGGCCTGGTCTTGCACGGCGCAACCCCCGTCAAACAACGCCAGGCGCTGGTGGAGAATTTTCAGCGTGACGGCGGGCCGCCCTTTTTCGTTCTCTCGCTCAAGGCGGGCGGGACCGGCTTGAACCTGACGGCCGCGTCCCATGTGATTCATTTCGACCGCTGGTGGAATCCGGCCGTGGAGAACCAGGCGACGGATCGCGCGTTTCGCATCGGCCAGCGCCGCAATGTCATGGTCCACAAGTTTATCTGCCGCGGCACCCTCGAGGAGCGGATTCACGATCTCATCGCCAGCAAGACTTCGCTCGCCGATGATATCCTCGGAGAGAGCGGCGACCGGCTTTTCACCGAGATGAACAATTCCGAGCTCTTGCGATTCGTCGCGCTTGACATCAAGGCCGTCACCGACGAATAACGACGTCGCATTCGCAATGAACAATCAACCGCTGTGAGCTACTCTTAATTATGAGCTGGGGATGGAGACCTTACGTATCCGTGGCGCAACGACGCGCCAATGCCGCGCGAACCACGGCCAAAATGGCCAAGTCGGGACGCGCGGTCTCGCCGGTCAACCTCGCGGGCCGGGCCATCGCGTCCACGTTCTGGGGCAAGGCCTGGTGCGACAACCTCGAGTCCTACAGCGATTATGCAAACCGGCTGCCTCGGGGTCGCACCTATGTCCGCAACGGTTCGGTGGTGGATCTGCAGATTACGGAAGGCAAAGTGACGGCGCTGGTGAGCGGATCGGAGCTTTACAAGATCGAAATCAAGATCAAGCCCCTGGCCAAGTCCCTCTGGACACGCGTCCAGACCGAATGCGCCGGCAAGATTGACTCCTTGATCGAATTGCTCCAGGGCCGCCTCTCGGCCAGCGTGATGGGCGTAGTAACGCGCCGCGACAGTGGCCTCTTCCCCAAACCGTCGGAGATCTCCCTGGATTGCTCCTGCCCCGATTGGGCCGACATGTGCAAGCATGTCGCCGCGTCGCTTTACGGCGTGGGCGCGCGGCTCGACGAGAAGCCGGAACTCCTTTTTCTTTTGCGCGGCGTGGACCCGGCCGAGCTGATCAGCAAGGTCTCGGCTCGCGAAGCCATTCATCAGGCCGCTCCCGCCGACCGCAAAGCCGCGCTCGGCGACGCCGATCTGGCGGAGGTCTTCGGCATCGAACTGGATGCTTCATCGGCGGCACCCGCCGCCCCCGCGGCGCCGCCGCAGCTCAAATCCAAATCCAAATCCAAACCGAAACCGAAAAAGCAGAGCACGGCCCAGTTGAAGAAGAAAAAGAAACTCGCGCCGCGTTCCCGCCCGAAGCGCCCAGGGTCACGGGCCAAAGAGTAGTCCGCTCCCCCTTCCGTCACAAACCCTAGAATCCGACGATATGCCTGATCCAGCAGGTCTGGTGATGATGACGACAACGGACGAGTTGTTCCTGCCGTCCCGCATCATTTATAAGATCTTCGATCACCGCCAGCTTCTGGCCCGGTTCCGCCAGCTTCGCTGCATGACGGATGAATCGGTGAAGGGTCGCTGGACTTGGAACTATGAATTCGAGGCGTTGAACTTCGGTTTTCCTCGAGCCTATGATGAGATTCCACCGGAACGCCGCCCGGTGGTTCTGGCGGCCTGTTATTTCGTCAAGCCCGATCGACTGCACGTCATCGTGCGCTCGACTTTGCGGCTGACGAAGTCTCTCGTGTTTTTCGACCAACAGATTCCTCGAACGTGCGCTCGAGGCGAATTCATGGACGAATACAATCTGGTCACCGTGCAAGACCCGCGCAAGCCGTTGACCACGCCGGAAGACTTCTTCCGGGACGAGACCAAGATTGTGTTTGCTGACGCCGAGGCCGCCCCGGCGGATCCAGCCCAGGTTGCGGATTTGCTTCGCCGACACCGGGAGCGATACCTTGAACCGCTCGAACGCCATCGCCTCACCGCGTTTTACGAGGATGGCGAGAAGCACATGGAGATGGCCATGCGCTTGAGAGAAGTCCTGGCGATGAAACAGCACCAGTCCGAAAAAACGATCCGCCCGTTCGACGTCATCATGGAAGCCGTGGGAAAGTCCGGAGAGGACCTCTCCGGCGGTTTCGAATCGCTCAGGGCCGATCCCAAGCCTGCCAGCACCCCGGCTTCGGCAGTTCGCGAAAACCAGCCCGAGGCCGCTGACGAAGACGAGGCGTTTTCCTTCCTGCGATGGGATCCGAAGATTGAATGCGAAGTCTTCGAAATCACGCCGACTTCCGGTCCTCGCGAGCGCTATGGAGTCTCGTTCAACTGCTGTGACAATCCCATTTGCGACTGCCAAGTTCTCGATGCGTGGTTCGAATCGCTCCAGAAGGCTGGCCCGGTCGGACCGGGACATCATCTCCGCCTTAACCTCGAATCCAAAACCGTCACGTGCGGAACTCCGGAAGGACCCACCAGTAGTCGCCTCGCTCACGAGTTGGCGAACCGGATGAGCTCGGAAGACTGGGTTCAAGCGGAGCGGCTCTATCGTTCCGAAAAGGCGGAGTTTTCGGAACTGACCGATATTGCGGAATTCGACCTTCCCTTCCCAGACGAAGTTCTGGCAGATCCAGGTGTTCTGGTTCAGTATCAGGAGGTATTCCCTTTGTCGTGGAATCTTCAATTTGAAACAGCAGGTGGGCTCTGGGTCGTCCTCGAACGCTATTGCAGCAATCCCGCCTGTGCTTGTCAGGAAGTGTTCCTCTCTATCGTATCGGTTCCTCGAGATGCCACCAGGCGCACGGTCGGGGAGAAGGACGTGACGCAACTCCAATTCGATTACGCTCGCGACAGCGTTAAGGTCCTCAAGAATGGACCGCCGGGATCGCCGCCGCCTCTGGAGCTGTTTGCGGCTTTGAGGGCCGCCCAACCGGATCTCGAAGAACGGCTGCGGCGGCGGAACCGAGTCTTGCGTCAAGCGCATCACCAAGCCCGGCCCAGCCAAGCGCGCCTCACCACCCCAAACCCCGTTCGCGCCGAGACCAAAGTGGGACGCAATGATCCTTGTCCTTGCGGGAGCGGCAAGAAATTCAAGAAGTGTTGCGGTGGTTGATCCTCGGCGAGTCGCATTCCGAACACTCAGGAGCGCACCACCCTCCAGTCGGGTGGCGGGAAGAACTTCCGAACTCGGCGGATCCTTGAGCGATGATTCTGACCCGGCCAAGCGCCCCGTTTCGGACCCAACTCCGAGGTATTGATTAAATTTCGCCCCGGACGGGCCGCGAGCACTCCTTGCTCAGTCAGTAGAAGATCGAAGTCCTCGGAGTGCCATCCTCGAATCGAACGAGACAGACAGCCGGGGCCGATCCGCTTGGGCCGTTCCGGGGCCGTTCAGTCTCCCAACAGCTTCTTCAACTGTTCGCGCGCGGCGGACTCCCGCGGTTCGGTTCCACCTGGCGCGGTGAAAACGCGTCGCACTATTTCGAAGTACTCGCAGAAGTTAGCCATGTGCTTTTCGCCGACGAGATCCGCGCGGCGATCCCGGCATTGATGAGCGACACGAGCATCGTAGCTCACGCAGTTCAAACAGACCTTGAGATCGGAACTGCAGCGGTGGCAGGAGTCGCTGCGGCCCGGTTGGCCGGGGAGAGTCCATTCCCAGCCGCATTTGTGGCAGTGACGAGTCATCATCAGGCTAGTCCCAAGTTTTTCAGGATGTGAGTCGTCGCATAGACTTTATTCAGCGTGTAAAGATGCAAACCGGGCACACCCTCACGCAGCAGTTCCTCGCATTGTTTCGAGGCGTACTCGATTCCGAATTTCTTGCTCGCTTCGTCGTCGTCCTTCAATTCCTCCAAACGGGCCAGCAGCGGATCGGGCAGGCGGGCTCCGCATAACAACGTGAGTTTCTTGATCTGAGCCGCGCTTTGAATCGGAATGATCCCGGGCACGATCGGCACCGTCACGCCCAACTTCTTCGTCATGTACTCCCGAAAGAGAAAGAAATCGGTGTTGTCAAAAAACAGTTGGGTCAAAACAAAATCCGCCCCGCAGGCAATCTTGGCTTTGAGCCGATCCCAATCCAGGTGTCTTCCTTCTTTGCAGGCGATGTGACCTTCGGGAAATCCGGCGGTCCCGATGCAAAAGCCGCCGCGCCGCCGGATGAATTGCACGAGCTGATGGGAGAACTCGAATCCACCCTCAGTTTTGATGAATTCGCCCGAACCGCCCGGCGGATCGCCGCGCAAGGCCAGGACATTCTTGATATCCAAGGCGGCCGCGTGATCAAGAAAGCTGCCGATCTCCGTTTCGGTCGCGCCCACGCACGTCAAATGCGCCATGGCGGTCAGCCCAAACCCGCGCTGAATCCGATCGACCAGCAGCAGGGTTTTGTCGCGCGTGCTCCCGCCGGCTCCGTAGGTCACCGAACAATAGTCCGGCTGGAGCTGGAGCAAGGCGGGGACGGTCTTCTCAAGAAAGGTCTTCTCGGCTTCCTCCGTCTTCGTCGGAAAAAACTCAAAGGAAACTACCGGGCGGTTCCCCGCCCGTTTCGTTGCGTAAATATCCCGGATCAATTGCATCGCGGCGACTATGGAGGAAGTCCGGCGAAAATCCAAGAGGGCAAATGCACCAAGCCCATGAGCAACCGGGGCAGACTCCCCAACCCACCGCGCTCGTCCACGAAGCCTGGCTGCGGTTGGGTGGAGATCAACAACCTCGCTGGCAAAACCACGCCTCGCAAACTCAGGTTGAAATGAAACGACGCGATGACAGAATTCCACTCGCCGGCAGCCCGGGACTGAACTCGAACTCCGAAATTGAATGACCGCAAGAGAATGCAAAGAGGGCAAAGAAATTGAGCTGAGGATGATTGGGCAGGGTGAGCGGGGAAAAGGTGTCAGTTCCTAGTTTCTAACACTAAAAGGTGTCAGACACTTGACGCT
>CAYHFE010000184.1:0-12527 GCA_964355375.1 uncultured Verrucomicrobiota bacterium | reverse complement strand
CTAAGCAATGATTGATGCGCCTCCGCATTGACCCGAAAAGCCTTTCCGTTGACATGAAGCTCCACGACGTTTGGCATAAGATGCTGGTTCAGGATGATTGGTCACATCGTCAATGGGATTGGACGATGAAAGGATTGATGAGGTTACTGGTGTGCGCGTGAACACAGCAATTCTCATTTTGGCCCAGGACACTGTCCGTTCGACGGAGGGAGTTCCGGCTTCAGCGGGTTTGGCGGAGCGACCGGCTCAAGCTGGCACTCCCGACGTGCCAAAATGAGAATTGCTCGCGTGAGCTTGATTCAATGCGCGAGTGATTTCCACGCGGCGAGAGAGAACGAGGTGTGTGGACCAGAATAGCTCCGCCACAAAGCCAAGAATGGGTTGGAGGGAAAGAGGGGGCACAATCATGATTTGTTTGATTTGACGGCCTCCATCGATCGGTTTGACGAAAAGCAACTGTTCCAGCGTCCAAGATGAGCGGGACTTCGTGGGTTGGATCGAGTCGGGGATTCGAATCGAGATCGCGGAAGGCTGAACAACGGTCGTGGCACAAAAACTGCGAAGAGTCGTTTGAACGAGGGTTGACGAGGAGAGGTCTCTCGAAAGCCAAAGAGGCGAGTTCTGCGAATCGTGGGGCGGGCCGTTTTCAATGAGAGTTTGCTCCGTTGGGCGGGTGCGCAGGGATGAAGAAGCGTCGTCGGGTTGGAGCGGGTTATCTTACGCCGAGACCGGTTCGGGCAATGGATCCAGAACTGGGTTCCGCAGGTTGGTCAGTGTCATGTGAGTGCCGGTTGAAACGTGAAATTGAATGGGTCGATGAAAACACTATGAGATGTTTTGGAACAATTGGCGGTGGTGGGGCGGTTGCGTGGAGGAGTTGGGGGCGTCTCCTTTTTTCCGGGGTGAGCCTGATTCTACCCGTCCTGGCTCAGGGTGGTTCCAACGTCATTTTGACCGAAGTTCCCGACTATGAATGGCACGCCGGCTGTTTTGGCACGGCGTCGGGCAACCTGATGGGATATTGGGATCGTCACGGGTTCTCGAATTTCTATACGGGTCCGACGAGCAATGGAATCGCGCCTCTGAACAGTTTCGGTGACAATTATGGCATCCGATCTCTGTGGTCATCTCAGGCTGGTCTCGATGGTCGGCCGGCGGAAAAACTGGGGCATTGGGATGATTATTTTGTTTCTTACGCCAGTATCGATCCCGATCCCTATATTACCTTCCACCGAGTCGAGCACGAATGGGATTGCATCGGTGATTTCATCGGACTGAACCAGAAGAAGTGGCGCAACTTGGATGGGGAATGCGATGGCAACATCGATTCCTACTCATTTGTCTATTGGGACCCTTCGGGCGATCGGCGGATCAATTACACACCCGGTCCGGAAGCCGGTTTGCCGGCGGTGGACATACAGTCGGGCTTGAGGGCTTGGACGCAGTTTCGCGGTTCATCCGCGGACGTTTACACGCAGTTGGCCGATCTCAATCCGGAAGCGCCCGCCGGCAAAGGATTCACCTTTTCCGATCTGAAATCGGAAATCGATGCGGGCTATCCCGTGCTGATGTTTCTCCAGTTTGTCGCGAACAAGTCGAGAGAAATACTGACGATGAGCCGGGCCAATCCCCTGATTCATGGGGTGCTGGCTTATGGCTACTTCATTGACGACGAGGGAATCGAGTATGTGCGCTATCGCACCAGTTTCGCTGGCGGCGACAACGCGTTCGCGCCATGGAAAAAGACGACGCTCTGGTCCTCGATCGCGCCGCTTCGCGGAGTTATCATCTATCATCCTCGACCGCAAATCATCAGTGTGACGGACGTGGGCGGGCAGCTCACCATCCGTTGGGATGGTCCCCGTTCCCAACTTTACAACGCGAGCAAAGGGTCCACGTCGGATTTGCACTGGTATGTCATTGAGAAGGCCAACTCGATTAGTGAATCGGACTACACCGCGATCACTTATCCCACCACCAACAGCGTGGCGGTCACTCCGATTACAGAGAAGGCGGAGGCTTACTATCGTGTTTCTCTGGTGCCGCCTCCCGAGAACCTGCCTCAGCCGTAACGGTTAGAGCTTTTTGAGAAGATCCTTCCAACGTTTCCAAGCCTCTTCGCGGGCTTTTTTGTTCGCCGCATTGGCATCCGGCGCTTCGCCGGCGCGCATGAATCCGTGTCCGGCCTCGTCGTAAATCACCGGCTCGTAAATCTTGCCCGCTTTCTTCATCAACTCAGTGGATTTGGGGATGGTGGCGTTGACCCGGGCGTCATTCCCTCCGTAAAACCCATAGACTGGAGCGGCGATCCGAGCGATGTCCTCCGGGCCATCGGGGCCCGTTCCATAAAAGGCGAATCCGGCTTTGACGTTTTTATTATGGGTGGCGAAACGGAAAGTTTGGGCGCCGCCCCAACAGAAACCGCCCACCGCGACTTTCCCGTTGCAGGCGGGAAGTTTCGCCACGTGCGCGAGCACGGCATTGAGATCGGCGGTGATCTGATCGGGAGGCAAAGAAGATATTGCCTTGCGAACGGCGTCACCCGAACCCAGCTCGGCGGTGCCCCCGCCGCCCGGGGCCGTCCCGGAAAGCAAGTCCGGCGCAATCGCAATATAGCCCGCCTCAGCCAGTTGATCGGTCACTCCCCGGACCCAATCGGACAAGCCGAAGATCTCGTGAATGACGACGACCGCGGTGGCTTTGTCTTTCACTTCGGGGAAGGCGATGAAACAACTGATTTCACGGTTGCCCTGTTGCACTTTCACCCATTCGAGATGGCGCGGGGACTTTTCGAGGCGTTCCTTGGCCCAATCCTGAGCGTGTAGCGAGAGGGCGCCCAAGAAGGTCGCCGCCGTGAGAGTGATCCATTGTTTAGTGGTCATGTTCGTGGTTCTCTTTTTTTAGGGGGAGGGAATGAGTTGTGTGAGTTCAGATCTCTTTGACGAGCGCAACCACCGAGTAGAATCCGGCGGCGGACGCGCGCTCCACAAAAAGACTGGCGTTGGCGGTGGTCGCCGAAGTAAACATCGATTGGTCCGGGGCGCCTTCCAAAGTCGTGGCAAACGGAACGGAGATGGCCTTCTTGTCCATGGAATCGCGGAATTGCACTTCATATTCGATATTTCGCAGAGCTCGAAAATCGAGGCGGAAGCGCGCGACGCCGTTGGGCCCTCCGGCGACGCTGGTCCCGACCACCGAGTAGCCCAGCCCTGGGATCTGCACCTCGAGCGAGTCTTTGCCATCAAAGGTGATCGTGTAACGGGAGAGAGCGGCGGTGGCTGGACCGGTCAATCGCCGTCCGTCGATCGCATACTCAGAGCCATGACAACTGCACGAAACTCGGTTGGAGAACGGGTCCATTGGATTGACGGAACACGCTTGATGAGAGCATCGAGAGTTCAAGGCATAGAACGCGTTGTTCGGTCCTCGATTGATAATGACCGGATAAAATTGTCCGTCCGGCTGCAAATCGCCGCGCAGCGGGTTGAATCCGAGCCGAACCGAGCCGGATTCGGTCTGCAACGCTGGGAAATCGCCCAGTTTCAATCGCAAGGTCCCGACGGTCGAGGTGGACGCGAGACGAACTTCACCCGCGACCAGGTGGGTCCAGGACTTTCCAAGGAGACTGGAGTAGGCGGTCGCGAACGTCAGCGTTTTGGCGAAACTTCGGCGGTCTAAAGATGACTTGCTTTTCATGCTGAACTGCTTCAATTGGTAATTCGAGTTCGGTTGATATAAGGAAGGAGGAACGGCACGGTTCCCAGGTTTTTCGATGGTGTCCAGTGTCGCGGATTGGGTTGATCAGTGCGAGATGGGCGACCGTCCTGGATTTCTAATCGACGTCGATGGAGGGTCAATACCATTTGCGGACTCGGACTTCCGTGCCCAAGTCGGTTCCCACCTGCCGCTTCAGCGAGTTCAAGTCGGTGAAGGTGGAATCCGAGTTCCGAAAGTGGTAGGGATAAACGACTTTCGGATGGAAATCGCGAAGGGTGCTGATGGCCTTGGCACCGGTCATGGTGTAGGGCACGTTCATGCACAAGAAAGCCACGTCAACGTCGCGGAGGGCCCGGGTTTCCGGGACGTCTTCGGTGTCGCCGCTCAGGTAAATGCGTTTGCCGCCGATCGTCACGACGTAGCCGTTCCCGGCTCCCTTGGGATGGTTGCTGGAAGTGAGGTTGTAGGCCGGAACCGCCTCAACCGTCAGATCCATGACATTGGTCTTGGCGCCGTTCGCGAGCACAATCGTGAGGCTCTTGAGCGTCGCGGATAGGCTGCTGTAAACTGCTTGAGGTGCAATGATGACGCTGTTGGCGCTTCGGACCGCGGTCAGCGTGGCGCTGTCAAAATGATCGCTGTGGGAGTGAGTGACGAGAATGAGATCGGCGCGCGGAAAGCTCGTGTAGGGCGCACTGCCGCCCACCGGATCGCTGTAAATCATTTTCTCGTTCCACTTCATGACCAGGGACGCGTGGTTGATGGGGTGGAAAAGAACGTCGCCCGTCGCTGTGGCCAGGTGGTCGCCCGTGAAAAGGTTCGTCCCGCCCAATTCGATGGCCCGATAGAAACGTGAGCCGAAATACGGAGTCGCCGAATCCGGGTGTTGAATCGATCCCGTGCTGCGCGTGGTGATCAGGGAGATCCAATTTTGGAGATCGGACGACGCATCAAGGCGATAGTAGGACCCATTTGGGGCGCTCATTTGGAGGACAAAGTCTCCATCCGAGCCTCGCTGGATCGAGCCAAAGCGGGCCGCGTCTTGAGCGGATAAACCGGTCGTGAAACTGAGCAAACCAGCCATCGGAACGACCGTTCCAACCAGTTGCCGTAGTTTTGAAATCATATTGTTTTGCCCAGCCGCGTATTCCGCGACCATCCCGGATCCTCGCGAATCACCGCAGGACATCAGGTCTGGATCACGATCGTGTTTGGGCGGCGGGGACTATACCAGTGGCGGCGGTGCCGCCAAGTGTTTAATTCTCCGCCAGGCAATAGAGGTGGTCGCGCCCGCGGAGGAAAAGCTCCTTTCCGGCCACGGCCGGAGAAGCGTCGAACTTGTCCTCGAGTCGATTCGTGGCCAGCACCTCGAGTTTGTCCGAAGGTTTGATGACCAAGGTGGTGCCGTTGCGCCCGACGAAATAAACCCGTCCTGCCGCCGCCACCGGCGAGGCGTAAACGCCGGTCAGGCTTTCAATCCGCTCGGCATCAATAAGGACCTTTCCGGAAGGCGCATCGAAGCAAGAAAGGACCCCGTTATTGCTGGCGAATAGATAGAGCTTGTCCCCGTAGAGCAGCGGGGAGGGGACATACGGCGTGCTCTTCTTGTGGCTCCACACGATTGCGTCCGTCCCCGTGAGGTCGCCTGATTTGCCCAAACGAATGGCCAGGAGAGAACTGCCCTGGTATCCGCTGGTCGCGAAGAGCATCCCGTGCCCGGTCACGGGAGTCGGGATGACGTTGCGAGTCAAACCGCCGCATTCCCAAACGAGATCTCCGGACACCAGGTCGTAACTCCGGATCTTGCCCGTTGCGGCGGTCACAACCTGACGTTTTCCCTCGTGCTCAACTACCAACGGAGTGGACCACGACGTTCGCTCGTCTCGGGTCTTTTTCCAGAGCGTTTTCCCCGTGTTTTTGTCGAGAGCGATGATGAAAGAACCGGCTTCGTGATCCCAGCTGACGAGAACCGTATCTCCGGAAAGAACCGGAGAACTGCCCTCGCCAAAGCTCATGGCAATTCTCATATCGCCAAAATCCTGACTCCATTGCAGCTTGCCGTTCATGTCGTAGCAGTGCAATCCGCGCGAGCCGAAATAAGCGAACAGATGGCGGCCATCGGTGACTGGGGAGGTGGACGCAAAACTCCCTTCGGTGCGATGGCGAGCCTCATGGGGAACCTCTTCGCGGGCGGTTTGTTGCCAGAGCACTTGGCCGGTCTTTCGGTCGAGGCAGAGGATCGCGAATTGGTAAACTTCGGCCGGCTTGGGACCGCCCAACCCGCCGCGGCCTCCTCCTCGCCCGGACCGACCGCCCGGACCGCCGCGCGGTCCTTCTCCCGCCTCGCCGCCAGCCGGTGGCGTGGCTTCCGCAGCGGGTGGCTCAACTTTCTTGCCGGTGGGAATCGCGGTTTGAATGAAAATCTTCTCCCCCCAAACGACCGGTGTTGCCAGGCCTTCCCCCGCGATTTTCACTTTCCATTTCACGTTTTTGGTTTCGCTCCATTCGGTGGGAGGTTGCGCGACCGGGGCGACACCATTCTGGAGCGGCCCACGCCAGGCTGGCCAGTTGTTCTCCATTTCTTCAGAAGCACCCCGGATGGGCTGCGCGCAGCTGAGACAGGCCGCGGTGAACCAAACGGCCAATGCGGAGATGGGAAATTGCAGCGGCCGAACTGAAAGATGCGGGGGTTCATCCGCTTGACGGGTGTTCTGTCGGACAATGGTGGGCGCGGTCGTCAGATTTGGGGATGTTGAATTTGATGTCATTTCACTTGGGTTGTTTTCGGCGGTCATGGTTCCTTCCTCCGGGCCGGCCACCGGGCAAATATCGCTCGGTCCAGGAGTTCTGGATTCTCAGGGTAAAGACTGACTCGCGCAAGCGCCGGTTACGGGAATTCGTGTCCGGTCTGGACCGGGAGAGCTTAGGGGGAGCCAAGTCAGTCAAACCACTCGTCGCTCGGATCAAAAGCCGGGATGACGAGGTTGATGATTTTCATTTTGCCGACCGCGCGATGCCGGCAACCCGGTTTAATGAAGATGGCGGTCATCGGTTTAACCGGAACCAGGCGTCCGTCTAATTCCATCGAACCTTCGCCCTCCAAGATGACATAGATCTCGGTCAACTTCTTATGATAGTGGGTTCGGGCGTCCTCCTGGATCTCAACTTGATGGACGGTTGCGAGGGAGTTGTCGTTCATGCCAAACGCCCGGCGCGTGAAGCCACAAGGACACCGCTTGGGATCGATTTCGTCCAGTTGCGCGATCATGTAATTTGACATAATGGCTGCGAGTTCGCAGTGTGCGGTCGTTGAATAGTTCCACCACCTCGCTCCCGAAAAGTCGAGTGTGGACTTGAGCAGCATTTCCCATTGTGCGCATCTCACTATTTTCAGTGGCGGCGGAGATGTTTTTTTGAAATTTTTTGTGAACAGTCCGTTCAAATGCCTGCTGCGACGCGCCTGGCGGGGCTTTGCCGGGCTTTATTCCCGAAAAGGATTCTTTGGGTTACCCTCAGGTGTTTATCGCGCCTGTAAAGCCGTTTTAGAGTGTCAAGTGTGTGAATTTAAAGCGATTATCCACAGATACTTGCAACGCATCTGTTCGTTCTTGATCTGCTAGGATCGCCTTCTATGTTGCATCCCTCTTTTCACCAACGTTTCGTCGCCACCTTTGTCCCACAACCCTTCCGGGACCTGGCCCGCCAAACCGGCTGGCTCAAACGCCAAGGCAAGATCGATGCCTTTGAATTCCTGACCTCGCAGGTGTTTGGACAATTGAGCCCCCTGCGTCAAACGCTGGTTTCCCAAGCCCAATGCTTGGCGGAACCGGTCACTCCGCAAGCCATTCATGAGCGCTACAACTCCAGCGCTGTCGCTTATTTTCAAGCCGCCTTTGCCCACACTCTGGCGCAAACGCTGGACTGGAGTCCGGCCCGTCCCCAGGCTCTGGAATTGCAGGAGCATTTCCGCGCTGTCTCGCTGCTGGACAGCACCTGCTTTGATGGCTCGGAAACCTTGCAGGACATCTTCCCTTCCTGCGGCGGGGACGGTTCGGCCGCCAATGTCAAAGTGCTCTTGCGCTATGAATGGATCACCGGAGGGCCGGAGCCTCTGAAGGTTTTGGAGGGCAAACGTTCCGACCAAGGACAGGCCTTGGGCTTGGCCCAACGTCTCCAGGCGGAGGAACTGCCAATCAATGACAAGGGCTTTTTTGACGCCAAGGCCTGGCAGGCGGCGTAATGCTGGCACCAGCAGAGATCGGAAATCAGTTTCGAGAAGCTGATCCGGGTGATGCAGCAGTGGGGGCACACCATCGCGCGCGCGTTCTTGAAAGGACCGGAGGAGCTGTTGAGACAACTGCGCACGATCTGGCGCCATCTGCTGGTCAACGCCCGCAAAGGCCGACAGAAATCCAGGACCAACACCTGGGACCACTTGATGGATCTCTGGCTACAGCCCAAGCCATCACTCCTCTAATGCGGAGTTGATTTCCAAACTCCAAAACGCCCAGCCAGCCTCACCACATCCTCCCACAAACCACAAGGCCACCTCCCAACCTGCCTTCCCTTGAAACCCATTGACAAGAATGTCCGCGCTCCGGAAAAATGCGCGATGCGCACCGATCGCCGATCGCCGCGCACTCGCAAGATGGGCTTGGCATCGTCCTGGAAACACGAGACAGTGCCGATCAAACGCGTCGCTCATGACCTTTGCCTCCCGTCAGGATGCCGGATGCAAGCTGGGGTGCCAACTCCTCGAACGCCGAATCCAGCCGGACTTGATTCTAGGATTGCCCCGGGGCGGAATCATCGTGGCCGGTGAAGTGGCCAAGATCCTCCAGTGCCCCTTGGATGTTGTGGTCGTTCGAAAAATCGGCCACCCCGATTGCCGAGAGTTTGCCGTCGGCGCCCTGGCTGCGCACGGAATCGTGGTTCTGGATCAACCCGCCCTGAATCAAACCCGCGTCGCCCAAGAGGCGCTTGAGGCGGTCATCGCTGAGGAGGCCGAACGCCTCGTCGCCTACCAATTGAAGTTTGAGCGCGGGTCGCGAATGGCGCTGGCCGGGAAAAGGGTGCTGGTGGTGGATGACGGTCTGGCCACCGGCGCGTCGGCCGAAGCGGCGGTCCGCTCCGTCGAGAAGCAGGGCGCCCAGCATGTCATCGTGGCGGTGCCGGTGGCTTCCGCGAATGGTTTTGCCCGTCTGGTCGGCGTGAGCGATGAGGTCATCGCCTTGCTCGTCGATCCGGACTTTGAGGCGGTCGGACAGTACTATGGGGCGTTCTCCCAAACCACCGATGACGAGGTCCTGGCAGTGCTGCGGTCGTGTCCCTGACCGAATCCGGACGGAAGATGGGCGTGTTGCCTTGGGACTCGCAACCGATCGCTGAGTGGGGCGAGACTCGGTCGAGCCTTGGCTCGTGGCCCCCAGGAGTGTCAGGGCTCGACAGAATCTCGTCCCACTCGAGTTGATGGGCCGGGCTGTGCGAGGAGCCATTCCAGCCAGACGGGCGCACTCTCTGTTGTCTCCGTTTCCTCCCGTGCAATTTGATCCCGACTGTTTTCAGGACCGCCACGGCAGAGTCGCGGGTGGGCTTCAGCCCAGATCACAGGTGATTGGCGTTGCCACGGGCTCGCGGAGAGGAGGCACGAGCGGCATCGGTTCGTCATGCGTCAGGAAATCTTCGCAGACCCGGAAGAACTCCGCCTCGGTCGTGACGCGGCGAATCTGATGGAGGAACGGACCCGGAGGTTCGACGCCCAGTCCGATGAAGTTCATGTACTTCTTCATCTTTTGGACTTGGACCAAGTCCGTAATCGAGGGCGGACGGACGGCTTCATACAAGGCCCGAACGTACTGCAGAACCTGTCGTCCCGAGGGAACGGTGAGCGGTTCTCCCCGTTGCTGCTGGCGAATCTGCTCGAACAACCACGGATTGCGCACGGCCCCGCGGCCCATCATGAGTCCGCGGGCTCCGGTGGTGGAGAGAACGTGGTGGGCGGTGCTCGCGGAGTCGATATCGCCGTTGGCCAGGACGGGGCAGGGGACGGCGGCGACCGCGCGGGCGATGAAGTCGTAATGGACCGCGCTGTGATACATCTCCCGGACCGTCCGCCCATGGACGCAGAGCAAGTCGAGCGAATGACGGGCGAAGATGGCGAGCATTTCCTCGAAGACGTCCGGCGAGTCAAAACCCAGTCGCGTCTTGACGGTGAATTTGACGGAGATCGCGTCGCGCAGATGGCCCAGGATGGCATCGACGCGCCGCGGTTCGCGGAGCAGCCCGCCGCCGGCGCACTTGCGATAGACAATGGGCGCGGGGCAACCGAGATTGAGATCGACCGCCACAATCGGGTAGCGCTGCAGTTCCCGGGCGGTGCGGACCAACGAGGGGATGTCATTGCCGATCATCTGGGCAATGACCGGGCGTTGAGTGGGATTCTGGGTGATCGATCGGAGGATCCATTTCTCCAGGTTGGAGGTGGCATGGACGCGAAAGTACTCCGTGTAGTAAACATCGGCGCCGCCATAGTTGGCCATGAGCCTCCAGAAGGGAAGATCGGTGACGTCTTGCATGGGAGCGAGCGCCAGGATCGGCGCCGGCCCTGCGAGCATGGCGGCAAATGGGGCGTGGAAACTCACCGGAACGAGACTAATGAAATTGCCGATGGCTCTGCAACGTTTCCCACGTTTCCGGGCTGAGCGGCGCTTGGCCATAGACGGGTTCACGCATCGGTTCCGCGCTGGTGGAATTATGGGCGCGTCTCAGCCAAGCCCGGCCCAACGGCTCCGCGATCAGATCGAGGGTATTGGCGGCAATCGTTGTCTCTTCCTTCTCCCCGGTGGCATGGCCGACCCCAACAAAGAACCCGGCCAGGAGCAAGGTTACCCGGAGCATTGTGCTGCGCGAGTAAGTCGGCAGGGCGCAGGGACGTTCGGGGTCCAAGTGCTGGTAAAGCCTGGAAAATAGCGGGAGCGTCCACATCGCCGGATTTCTCGCCGGAGAATAGGCGTCGAACAAGATGGCGTGGGGTTTGGGCAATTCCGCCGCGACCGGTTGGGACAGGAACGTCGGGAAATCCGCCAGACACAATTGCCATTCGATCTCGATCGGGTGCTCGCGGATGCGAATCCATCGATCCGTCATGAGCTGCGCGAGAGCTTGCTCGTAGCCGGCGAGGTAACCCAATTCGGCCACGTGTCGCAACGCGAAGCGAAGCGGCTCGATGGTTTCATCGAAGCTCACGAGGCGCACCCGCGCGGCCAAGTCGCGAATGGCCCGCAACCCCGTGAGGGCGTTGGCCGCGGCGCCCAGCCCGACATCCCAGATCACAAATTCACCCCCGTGCCGGCTCACTCGCTCGCGAAGTCCCAGTTGACGGACATAAAGCGCCTCGGCCTCGGCCGTCGGGCCGATGACCGGATGAAACGTCTCCCCATGCGCCAGGGAATGAATGCTGTAGGCGCCATTGGCGAGGCGGACGAGTCGATATCCCAGTTTGGACTGCACGTCGGCAAGGTAACAGCAAGCGGTGCGGGAGAGGAAGCCGCGGATGGACGGGACGGAATAATTCTGGGTCGCGGAATAATTCCGTTGAAACGAAATCGAGAACCATTAGCATCCTGACTCCTCTTCCCGCCAAAGGGAAGAACCAACAAAGATTGAAAATGAAAAGCTACGATATCGCAGTCATCGGCGGCGACGGAACAGGCCCGGAAGTGGTTCGAGAAGCGGTCAAAGTCCTGGACGCGGCCGCGAAAAAGTTCGACCTGAAACTCAATTACACCCATTACGATCTCGGCGGTGATCGTTACCTGCGGACCAATGAAGCTCTGCCCGATAGCGCGGTGGAGGAATTGCGCCGGTTCCCCGCAATCTTGCTCGGCGCCATTGGCCATCCCGGCGTCAAGCCCGGCATCCTCGAGAAGGGCATCCTCCTGCGCCTCCGCTTCGAACTGGAGCAGTATATCAACCTCCGACCGGTCAAACTGTATGATGAACGGTTCTGCCCGCTCAAGGACAAGAAACCGGAGCATATCGATTTCGTGGTCGTCCGCGAGAATAACGAGGGCCTCTACACGGGGTCGGGCGGCTTTGTCTTCAAGGGGACACCGCACGAAATTGCCGTCCAGGAGAGCATCAATACGCGCCGAGGTGTGGAGCGATGCTTGCGGTTCGCCTTTGATTACACCCGGCGGCGGAACAAAGACAAGAAGCTGACGTTGTGCGGCAAGACCAACGTTCTGACTTATGCGTTCGATCTGTGGGAACGCGCGTTTCATGAAATCGGCAAGGCCGACTATCCGGAAATCCACCGAGACTACGCCCACGTGGACGCGACGACGATGTGGTTTGTCAAGAATCCCGAATGGTTCGACGTCATCGTCACCGACAACATGTTCGGCGATATCATCACGGACCTCGGCGCGATGGTGCAGGGCGGAATGGGGATCGCCGCCGGTGGCAACATCAATCCGCAAGGCGCGAGCATGTTCGAGCCGATTGGAGGGAGCGCGCCCAAGTACACCGGGCAAGGGGTGATCAATCCGTTGGCCGCCATCTGCGCCGGCCAGATGATGCTCGATTTCCTCGGGGAACAAACCGCCGCGCAAGCCATCGAGAAAGCGGTGATCCAAGTGACGCGAGAGAAGATGAAGAGTCTGGCCGCCGGCAAAATGGGTTACACCACCAGCGAAGTGGGTGATTTGGTGGCTGCGAACCTGTAACGGCTTGCGGTCAAGCCGTCCGGCGGACCCGCAGAGATGCGGCCGCCGGCGGGCGTGCCTCGCCTTCAACTCTCTCCCTGAACC
>CAYHFE010000183.1:0-12590 GCA_964355375.1 uncultured Verrucomicrobiota bacterium | reverse complement strand
GCCTCCGCCAGCGCCAACGAGTGTTGGCTGGTGCTGGAATTGGAGAAGAAGATCAAGGTCAGTCTTTGACTAGTCGATCATAAGAACTGACGCGCGATTGCTGCCCCTCTGTTGTTTTTGTTGAGCGGTCCGGACGGCCTGAGAGTTCGCTTCAAGAGCCTTGACTCGACGCCATCATTTCTGTTGGCAGATTCCGGAACTTTTCGATCGAGGCGATCCGTTCAGTCACCCATCTGGTTCTAGCGCTCCAGCTTTCGAGTTCTTTTATGAACCAGGAAGGGACGAGCCGCCGGCTCGTCCGCGCCGAGTTCAGCGGCGCCCACAGGGACACGCGAGCCGCGCGTCCCAACCGTCAACGTTTCACGGAGAGGTTGAAGCCGCGCGGAAGCGACAGAAGACTCGACACTCCTTGGGTCTGTCGTTATCTCTTCTGATCACTATGAAACTTATCTACCTCTTGAGAATAATTCTGGTTGCCGCAGTCGCGTTCGGCGTTGCGTCGTCGATGACCTCCGCCGCCGCAGCCGTCAATTCGAGCGGCAAAGCGGGACAGGCTTTGGTCTATGTCGGCACTTACACGGGAGCCAAGAGCAAGGGGATTTATCTTTTCCGATTGGACACGGCGACCGGCGCGTTGACCTCGCTGGGTTTGGCGGGAGAGACGGTCAATCCGTCTTGGGTGACCATTCACCCCAATCATCGGTTCCTTTATGCCGCGGGAGAAATTGCCCGATTCGGCGGCAAGGCGAGCGGCGCAGTGAGCGCTTTTTCCATCCATCCCGAGACCGGCAAACTTACCCTCTTGAATCAGCAGCCGTCCGTCGGAACCGGGCCGTGCCACCTGACCGTGGACGCTTCGGGCAAAACCGTGCTGGTGGCCAACTACGGCGGCGGCAGTATTGCGGCATTGTCGATTCGTGAAGATGGGCACCTAGGCGACACCACCGCGTTCATTCAGCACACCGGATCGGGTGTCAATCGCCAGCGCCAGGAAGCACCGCACGCTCACGGCATTTATCTCGATGCCGCCAATCGTTTCGCCCTAGTTCCGGATCTTGGCTTGGACAAGGTCCAGATCTATCGATTCGACGCCGCCCACGGCACCTTGGCGCCGAATGACCCGCCCTCGGCCTCGCTCAAAGCCGGCTCGGGACCCCGCCATTTGGCGATGTCGCCAAACGGTCGGCACGCTTATGTGATTAGCGAGATAGCCTGCACGATGACCGCCTTCGAGTACGATTCGGAACGTGGGGCATTGAGGGAGGTGCAAACAATTTCCACGCTGCCGGAAAACGAGACGGTCAAGCCCGGCTTCAGCACGGCGGAAGTCTTTGTTCATCGGTCGGGAAAGTTTCTCTATGGATCGAACCGAGGCCATAACACCATTGCCGTCTATGCTCTGGACGAAAAATCCGGGAAGATGACCCATCTCGAAAATGTCTCGACTCAAGGCCGGGTTCCACGGGGCTTTGGCATTGATCCTTCAGGCTCGTATCTGCTGGTGGCAAACCAAGATTCCAGCAATCTGGTTCTCTTGCGCATCGATCCGACGACGGGGCGGCTAACTCCGACCGGGCAAACCGCTGAAGCGCCGATGCCGGTCTCAGTTGCCTTCTTGCCCATCAAGTAGAGCAACCTTATTTCTGTGATGGGTGAGATAGGGACACCCGGTCGGCGGGTCCTTGGTCGCGTCCGAGAGCTGGCGCGATAGGCCGATTTCGGACACACCAACCTGCGTTCAATAATCCCACGACCATCGCGCGGTCAGCGACCCGAATTGGTCGAAGCCTTTCTGAGCGCGGAACTCGGCCGTCCGGGTCACAAAAGTCCAGCCCAGTTCACAGTGCCGACCGAGAGTAACGGCGGTGCCGCAGCTCAGATCGGCAACGAGCGGTTCTTTGGGCACATGATGGCTGGCCTGATAGAGATTGCCGTCCAGAAACGCATTTCGCGCGACCGCCCGGCCTTCGACGCGACCAAAAAGGTAAAAGCCGATGCGACGCGGATTTGCGCCCGGGGACACGAGCAGCGGCGAATCGATCCCCTGGATCGCGAAATCATCCGGCAGGTTCAGGCCAATCCGCGCGGTCAATCCGAGTTCGACCGACGTCATCACCGAGCCAAGGTGGATGCCGCCATGGGGCAGGACGTCGAAAAAGCGACCGGTCTCGGCCGTTGGAGTCCATTTCCAGGCCCGGCCGTACTTAAAGAGAAAGGCCGGTTCTGTCCGGAGCTGATTGTCCCAGCCTTCGAAGGTGGGGAGACGCCGAAATTGGTGGACCGTGTTCTGAGCCCATTCCCCTTGGGCTTCCGGCCCGATGACGCCGAGATTCAGCTCGAAGTTTTCCAGGATCGGCCAGTTCCAGGAATTCGTTCCCCGTCGCTGCACGGCCGCACCGACGTAAAGCCAGCCGGCATACGGTCGATCGGCGGCTACCAGGTTGGTGGAACGATTGTTTTCCGGGGTATAGATGTTTTGGCCGAAGGTCAGAGCGTAATTGGTGCCGGTGGGATCGAGCCAAAGCGATGGGAGATGGGAGGCCAGTGAATCCAAGCCCAGCCGGTCGGCCCAACGCCAGAGCGGTTCGGCGCGATCGAGGAAAACCATTTTCAAGCCCTGGGTGTAATGCCGATCCTGATGCTTTCCCGGGGCGGGGTTGTAGAGGAGGTCATTCTCCAGGATTCCCGTGAAGACGCGCGCCTCCTGCGCTTGGGCGTGGGGCGGCCTCTGAAAATCAACGAGGAGCAGGGCTGCCCAACAGAAACAGGAAATGGAAATTCGCGGCGCCACGCTCGTTCGTGACTGATCCTTCCACGAGCCGAAGGTGATGCAAGCCCTTTTTCCACGGGAGTGAGCGGGTGAGGTGATTGGCCCGGTGAATTCAGCGGACTCATCCACACCATTCGAATGCTTGCATTGCGGAATCGATCTGTCTAAATTCCGCGAATCAATACCTGATGGTGTGCCTCGACCTTGGCATGTCATCCAACAACCGAATTGTATGAATAGAACTTCAGCTATTAATGGTTCGCGAGGTCGCCGGGCCGGCGGCTTCACCTTGATCGAACTTCTTGTCGTCATCGCCATTATCGCGATTCTGGCGGGAATGCTCCTGCCCGCGTTGAGCAAGGCCAAGATGAAGGCCACGGGTTCGGCCTGTTTGAGCAATCAGAAACAACTCATCCTCGGGTTTGTCATGTATTCCAGCGACAATGACGATCGCATTCTCTACACCGATCCCGGAGCGGGCCAGATCGGCAATCCGGCCGGTGGCTTCTGGCCGGGGCCGCATAACGATAAGGGTGTGTTTACCGAAGTCTCCGCCAGCATGGGGGTCGATGTCGCCCAGCGCAACGTCGAGAACGGCCTCCGCAAGGGAGCCCTTTTCAATTATGTGTCGGCACCCGGATCGTACCATTGTCCCGGGGACCTGCGGACCAAACGCCTCAAGCCGGGGCGGGGTTGGGCCTACGACAGCTACTCGAAGGCCAACGGCATGAATGGCGGCGGCTGGCAGGACTCCAGCGCGACCAGCGGGCCGCAGCAGTATTATACCAAGCTCGGCACCGTCGCGGACGCGGCGGAGGCCATGGTGCTTCTGGAGGAGGCGGATCCGCGGGGGCGCAACCTGGGAACCTGGGTCATCAACGTGGCTCCGTCGCCAGGTTGGGTCGATCCCTTCGCCGTCTTCCACGGTCGAGTCAGCACGATTTCATTTGCCGACGGGCATGCCGAGATTCACACGTGGTTGGAGGCCACCACGATCAAGGCCGCCACCGATTCCGCGAATGGCAAGGAGAGCTTCTACTGGACAGGCGGGAACAATAAGAACCGCGACTTCCGGTGGGTCTATCAGCGGTACAAACACCAGAAATGGGCGCCTTTGCCTTGATTTTCCTCAACTTGAATCCGGTGTTGCGCAGTGGTTAGATCGCGGGGATGGTCACGCTGGAAACACTCGGATGGACCCTGGTTCTCGATGACGGATTCAGGTCGGGGCCATGGAAAGATCTCGAACCGGCGCGGGTCGCGATCGAGGACCGGCAGCACTACAGGATTTTTGCCGCGAGCGGCGAGCTTTCCGCTCATGTGTCGGGCCGGCTCTTGCACGAAACGAGGTTGGCGTCCGACCTCCCCAAGGTCGGAGATTGGGTCGCGGTTGCGGTCCTCCCGAATGAAGATCGAGCGGTGATTCATGGCGTGCTTCCCCGTCGGACCAAACTCTCGCGTAAAATCCCCGGACGACTCACCGAAGAACAGATCCTCGTCGCGAATATTGACGTCGCATTCATTGTGCAAGCGCTCGACGGGAGTTTCAATGCCAGGCGCCTCGAGCGCTATCTGGTGATGGTGTTGGAGGAAGGAGTTCAGCCAGTTGTGGTCTTGAACAAGTTGGATGTGGGTGATGATATCCCGCGCAAAATCGCCGAAGCTCGCGCCCGATCCGGCGCCACCCCCGTGATCGCGGTCAGCGCTGTGACCGGGCAGGGCATGGAGGCGGTGGTGGGCTTTATTCGGCCAGGCCTGACCCTGGCCTTGATCGGTGCCTCGGGGGTGGGGAAATCAACCCTGATCAATCAAATCGTCGGTGAGGAAATTCAAGCGACCACAGAGGTTCGTTCCCCGGACGGCAAGGGCCGCCACACCACGAGCTGGCGGGAGTTGATCATCCTGCCGAACGGCGGATTGATCATCGATACCCCGGGGCTGAGAGAGCTTCAATTGTGGTCGGCGGACTCTGGACTTGACGAAGCCTTTGCGGACATCGATGCCTTGGCGGTGCGCTGCCATTTCCGTGATTGCACTCACACGGTGGAGAAGAGATGCGCTGTTCTCGACACCTTGGCCAGCGGAGGTCTGGCGTCGGATCGGTATCAAAGCTACCTTAAACTGAGGCGCGAGGCGGCCGATCTGGCGGGCTCGCAGAACCAACGGTCGTATCTGAGAAAGAAGCGAGACGACAAGCGGGCCCAGCGGGTTTTCAATAAGTTCAAGCGCCGGCCGAACCGGTGATGCCGCGGCTTAATTCTCTCGCCAGAGCGCTGGTCCAGGACTAGGTTGGTCGCGTGCGCGAGGCCCGGTCCTCCTTGGCTCCGGCGGCATGCGATGGAGCCAGCGGCGGCCCGGAGCGAGCAGCACCGATTATGTCCCATTTCACCAAGATCAAGACTCGGATGGCGAACAAGGCGTATTTGCTGAAAGCGCTGCAGGACCTGGGATATGCCCCGCAAGAAGGGTCGATCGATATTCGAGGTTACCTGGGGCAACGGACTCGAGTGGAGATCAAGATCCCGACCAAGAATCCCGAATACGACATCGGCTTTCGGAAGGCGGGCGCTTCCTACGAGTGCGTGGCGGACTGGTTCGGCCTGCGGAATATTGATCGCGAAAGTCTGTTGGACCAAATTCTCCAACGCTATGCCTACCACGCCGCCCGGGCCGAACTTCAAGAGCAGGGTTTCACCTTGGCCTCGGAGGAGGTTCAAGCCGACGGCCGCATTCACTTGGTCCTTCGACGCATGACCTGAGCTTTATGGAACTGCACGAAATCGACGTTTTTATCGAGAAGGACGGACGGGTTCGCCTCGAAGTGCGCGGGCTGAAGGGCATGGCCTGCCTCGCCGCCACCAAGCACCTGGAGAAGGCTCTGGGAAACGATATCGTTCACCGCGAGATGACGCTCGAGGCCAATGAATCCGGTCAGGATCAGGCTCCGGAGCAGCAAACTCAGAATGAAGGATCTGCGTCTTGAGCGCTCGAGTCGGTGGAGCACCCAGTGACGTGTTCCGGCGGCTTTTGGGGCCGTCATCCGGGGCGACCTGATCGGCCGCGGTTGCCATGATCCTGCGCCTCCATTCCTTCCTCCCCTTGAGCCGCGCGAACGGACCCGGCCTTCGCGCGGTTGTCTGGGTTCAGGGATGTTCCCTCGGTTGTCCGGGGTGTTTCAATCGGGAAACTCATCCCAATTCCGGGGGCGAGCTGATAGCGGTCGCCGATCTCGCCGCGGAGATCGGCGCGCTCCGTCCGGGTCTCGAAGGGATCACGATTAGCGGCGGCGAACCCCTGCAGCAGCGTCCCGCGGTTTTCGAACTGATCCGACGCCTCAAGAAGGACACCGCGCTTTCGGTGATTCTCTTCACCGGTTTCACCTGGGAGGAAGTCTCGCGCGTGAGCGACACCGGTCCCGAGTTTCTGCAAGGTGTGGACGTCTTGATCGCGGGACGCTATGACCGAAGCCAGCGCGTGGCTCGCGGGATGCGGGGATCGGCCAACCAAACCTTGCATTGCTTGACCGACCGTTATTCGCTGGCCGACTTGAGCGCTGTGCCGGAAGCGGAAATCGTGATCGATCGGGGCGGAAACGTGATTTTTTCCGGAATCGAAACACTGCATTCTTGAGATCAATCCGCTACCAAGCCGTCAGTTTGCAGTTGAAATGGGTGGAACGGGCTACCAGCCCGTTCTCGGCGGCAACTTGCCGCCGAATCTGGTATGGCAATTGGACTCACTCATCAGTGAGATTCTCGGCGGCAAAGTCTGTGGGCTGGCAGCCCACAGGAACGGGCAAGTTGCCCGTTCCACCCTGAACCAAACCGCATAGATAGCGCCAAGAACAAATGAGAACCTTCGACCAGGAATTGGATATTTACCTCCGCGCCCGGTTCACCTTGATCGTGCTGGTCACGACCGAGGAGGAACGCGCCTTGCAGACGATCCGATCCGTTTGTGAACGCGCCCGCCGTCCGTGCGTGACGTGGGATGTAGCCGATGGCTTCGAGGTTCTGACCGTCGGCGACAGTGCGCCCGCCGCGGCCCGCGATGCCAAGACCGCGCTGGAACAGGTGGAGAAGGCGGATGGTGAGACGGTCTTCGTCCTGAAAGATTTTCACGAATGTTGGAAGAATTTTGAGCTGAAGCGCAAGCTCCGGAGTGTGGCGCAGCGGCTTAAGTTCACGAGAAAAACCCTCATCGTCACGACCCCGTCGAGCCGGGTGCCAGACGAACTCAAAGATGAAGCGGTGATCGTCGAGTTGCTTCCGCCCAACGCGTCGGAGCTGGACGCAGTCTTGGGCCGGCTCGCGCAAACCCCGGGCGTCCGCGTGAGTCTCACTCCGTTGGGCCGGGAGAAGCTGGTCCAGGCCGCCTTGGGATTGACGGCGTCGCAAGCACATCGGGTCTTCGCCAGAGCCATCGTTACGGACGGCGTGTTGGATGACCGCGACATCGACCTCGTCACCCAGGAGAAAAAGCAGATCATCAGCGAGAGCAAGGCGCTGGAGTTTTATGCGGTGAAGGAGACGCCGGATGACGTGGGTGGGTTGGGAATCTTGAAGGAATGGCTGCGCTTGCGCGAACGGGCCTTCACTCGGGAGGCGCGCGATTACGGATTGCCCTCACCGAAAGGAATGGCGCTCATCGGAATTCCCGGCACGGGCAAGAGTCTGACCGCAAAAATGATTGGCGGACTGTGGCGTCTGCCGCTTCTGCGACTCGATGTGGGAGCGCTTTTCGGAGGGCTGGTCGGCGAATCGGAAGAAAACACCCGCCGGGCCCTGCGCTTGGCGGAGACGGTGGCGCCCTGCATCGTCTGGATTGATGAGATGGAGAAGGCGCTCGCCCAGGGCGGTTGGGACGGCGGCACCGGCGCCCGGGTCTTCGGAACCATCCTGACCTGGATGGCGGAGAAGACCGCGCCCTGTTTTGTCGTGGCCACGGCCAACGATATCTCGCGCCTGCCTCCGGAGCTTCTGCGCAAGGGCAGATTCGATGAGATTTTCTTTCTCGATTTGCCCACCCACGACGAGCGTCAGGAAATCCTGACCGTGCATTTGAGCAAACGGCGACGGTTGCCGCAGGATTTTGATCTGGAGAGGCTGGCCCGGGAATCGGAGGGATACGTCGGCGCCGAGATCGAGCAAGCCATTATCGACGCCATGTACTTAGGATTCAATGACGAGAAAAGGGAATTCACCACCGATGACATCTCGGGTGCCCTGAAACGCCAGGTTCCCCTTTCGGTGTCGCAACGGGAAATCATCGGCGCGCTCCGGAATTGGCTGAGAGAAGGGCGAGCTCAATCCGCTTCGTTTCGGGAGATTGGGCAAGCGGAAGAACAGTCCGTACGCTTGGAAATCGGATCAGATTCACCCCGATGATCCGCGCCGGAGCTGTTTCGCGCAGAGATGCGACCAAGTTGGGATGGACCCCAAGCTACTAGAGCGGTGCCGACTCCGTCTGGGGAGTACCGTACCCCTGTTGGGGTCGTGGCTGCAGCGATCGGCCGCCAGAATTTTGGCGGAGGACGGTTCTCCGGCGGCGGTGGGATTGTTGGCTGAGGCGCTCGTCGCCCATCCGGATCCGCTGGTTCGGCGAATCAGTTCCGGCAGGCTGGCCACGATTGAGAACGCCGAGGCGGTCAATGCCGCCAGTGCCGTGTGGGAGGAAACGCGGCACGAACGACTGGAAGATTTGTTGTGCCATCGACGATGGCTCGCCACGGCGCCGGTCGAGCTGCGGGTCCTCACGGCGCTAAAAACCGGGCAACGCAATTCCTTGGCCGAGGCGGGCGCCGAAATCATTGGCCCGTCGATTCGGGCTTGCGCGGACCCTGATCCTGAGATTGCCGCCCAAGCGGCGGCGTTCCTGGGTGAATTGCGCCAGCCTGGTCAGATCGACGCTTTTTGTGACGGGCTCATGCAAACGGAACAGGCCGGGCTGCGCCGGTTGGCCCTCGAGAAAGGCTACGCCCCCTCTGATCCAGCCAGGCGCGCGTTGTTCTTTTTCCTGACCGGTCAGCAGGATCGGTATGATGCTCTCGACTTCGATCGAAGCCTGCTGCGCGCGCATTACGAGGTGGCGGACGATGATTTGCGCCAACTCATCGCGGGGCGGGTGCGGGCGAGCGGACGTCCGGAGTTGGCGGCGGTCATTCAAGGGCGCCGGGAAAAGCGAACGCTGAGCGGAATGTCGGCCCGCGAGTGGGAGGCGGTCGTTTCCGTGTTGGCCGAGAACCGGCGCTGGAATGATTTGTGGGCTTTGGTTTTTGAAGCGGTGCCGGAATGGTCGGCCGAGGCCTTGGGTCTCTTGCGCCAGGCCGGATTCAGACCCGAGGGGGAAGCCGGCGGCCTCTCGTTTGATCGCCTCTGCAAATTGCGCCCGTCGGAGGGGCGGCACTTCCGCCTCTACTTGCCCATTCCAGTTTGTCGAACGGTGCTCAAAGCCCACGAACACGGGGTCAGGGCCTTGGCCGTGGCGCGGGACGGTCGAACGCTGGCGACGGGGAGCAATGACACCACCGCCATCCTCTGGGATGTTCAGACCGGACAGGTGCGAGCCAGGCTGGCCGGACAGCCGGGACCGGTGCTCGCTCTGGCCTTCTCTCCCGACAGCAAGAGCCTGATCGTCGGTCGAGGCGACCATACCGCCCGATTGTGGGACTTGGGCACTCGAAGATTGAAAGGCACATTGGCCGGGCACTCCGATCGGGTCAATGCCGTGGCCTATTCTCCGGATGGCCAGACGGTGGTGACCGGGAGCAATGACAACACCGCGCGACTGTGGGATGTGACGACCCGGGAATGCCGGGGCATTCTGCAGGGGCACGGCCGGGGCGTGATGGCGGTGGCCTTCTCTCCGGATGGGAAGATCGTCGCCACCGGAAGTCACGATGAAACCGTCATGCTCTGGTCTGGTTTGAGCGGTCAGAGGAAGGCGATCCTGACCGGGCACTCGAGCTCCGTGTTCACCTTGGCCTATGCGGCGGATGGCCGGACGCTGGCCACCGGCAGCTCCGACGGCACCGCCCGTCTCTGGAACTTGCCGAGCGGTGAACTCCGCGCCGTGTTGGAAGGACACAAGGGGACGGTCGTCACTCTCGCCTTCACACCGGACGGCCGGAAGTTGGCCACGGGGAGCCTGGACAAGACGACCCGGCTCTGGGATGTGAGCACGCGTCTGACCAAGACCACCTTGCACGGGCACACCGATGAGATCAACGGCTTGGCCTTTTCCCCGGATGGCAAACTCCTGGCCACGGCCAGCCGCGATTCCACGGCGCGCATCTGGGAAATCGCCAGCACCAAATCGCTCATCGCCATGACCCATGAGGACCTGGAGCAAGTCCAAAAATGGGCGGAAGTGTTGCCGAATCAGGAAGAGGCGCGAGTCTGGCATTTTGTGGCGGCCTTGCTCCGCCATCGCTTCCGTTTCGACATCGAGCTGACCGAGGTGGCCGAGCGCGTCCTGGGAGAGTTCGATATTGAAATTGATCCCAAATCCGTCGGTCGATGAGGGGCTGCGCACCGCGCCAATTTCCGGGTCGGCGAACGGGAAATGGGCATGTATGGAGTTCCGGCTTTAGCCGGGACAATTCAATTGGGATGGGGAGCGCACGCGCCCTCGCCTGCATTGGTCGGCGCCCTCGCCGACCACATTGGTGCGTCCGAACGGGTCACCGTTCAGTGACTAAATCGGGCTGTGTGAGATGGCAGACGTTTCACAGTACGGCATTGTCGGTCTCGGCGCCGCCGATCGAATTACAGGATTCCTTGAGAAACCAAAGCTGAGCGGCGTCTTTAGCAACCTCATCAACACTGGTCATCATGTCTTGAACCGCGGACTTTTGCAGCGCATACCACTCCAGCAACGGAGTGATTTTTCCAGGGATGTTTTCCCCGAGTTGGCAAAGGAGGGTTTGCTCAAAGCGGGAACAGCGAGAAGCCGAGCAGCTTGGCGGCGTCGCGCATCCGTTTGTCTGTGGCCACAAGCTCCGTCTCGCCCGCCACGCGGGCGGTGGCCAGATGGAGGGCGTCGAACGTCCGAATGGGAATTGGCGGCGACTGGCGGTAGCAACGGGCCATGATGGCGTTGAACTCCGCCTCCGTCTGGCTGTCCATTTCCACCACCCGGATTTCCCCGGCGGCGCTGTCTTGGTCCACCTGGCTCAACACCGTTTCTGCCGTGTTTGCCGGAATCAGCCCGTCGCTCTCCTTGCGGAACGCGACCCGCCGCATCTCGAGCAGAGCAAGTTTGGCCGTGACAATGAGCGTCGCGGTGGCTGCCTTCTGGGCGAAGGCAGGCGAGTCCGATTCCGGGAAGTAAAGTTTGCCGAGAGTGGAAGTGTCCCAGTAGCTCAGGCACTCAGTCGCCCCGGTCTTCGTCCAGGATTTGCTCCACCGTGGCACCCGACTTCCCGGTGGACAACTGCGCCCGCAACTCGGCCAACCGCGCAAGCCAAGCCTGCCGGTTGGGGGAGGGCGCGCTTGACGGCACAGCGCAGAGTTTGGCTACCGCCCGGCCCTGGCTGGTGATGACCACCTCTTCGCCTTGCTGGACCAAGCGGACCAGCTTCAGCAGGTCAGACTGAGTTTGTTCCAGCGTCGCCGTCATGGCGGCATTGAACCACCTTGATTGGCAGAGTCAACTGTTGCGCAAGCTTGCGGCGGGCGAAGGCGACCTTGACTGTTGAGTGCGCATGAATCCGGTCGTAAATGAGAACTGCTGACCGGCCCACGAACCGGGTTGCCAGCGACTGTCTCTGACCGCTAAGCTCCCGCCCACAAGGAGGCGAGAGCGATGGGTTGCGAGCACAAGGAGGAACATCCACTCCTGGCGGCACAGCCGCTTCAGGATCGATCAGAGCGTGCGGGTTGGAAGCGCAAGACATCGAGGGCCTCCAGCGGCTCATCGAGTGCTTCCTGCGCTGTCCCCTCCGACGCGGAGCCTACGGGGCGGAGCCGGTTCAGCCGGGCGAGGATGATCGAAGTCACCTGCCTGCGCCAAGGCTTCGGCAGGTCGGCCGACCAGGGCAAAGTCATCGACAAGACCGGGGACAACCGGCTGGGACGTTTTCCGGAAGCGGCCAGCGAGGATTTGCTGGCCGGACCGAAGCGCAATTTTCAGGTGTTCGATCCCCTGGATTTTTTAGCCGAAGTCACCTGCCTGCCGGCAGGCAGGCCCAACACATTCCCGAGGTGGGAGAGCATCTGATCCGCCTGTCTGCCCTCTTTCTCCAGGCAGACTACTACGGATTCTATTCGAACAAGAGCCGGGGATTGCGCGGCCAGGCGCAGGCCCCGCCTGGAGCAGCGACCATGGCCGAGGCCCAGCGCCAAGGAAGCCCGGAAGCGCTGGGCCGCCTTGATCAAACAGAGGTCTATGAGGTGGATCCGTTGGTTTGTCCCAAGTGCGGCGCGACGATGAAGATCATCAGCTTCATCGAGCGGGATCAGAGCGAGGTGATCGAAAAACTGCGATGCGCGAAGCGCACGTTCTTTGTGTGAGCGAGTGATTCGCAAGGCTTGGGAAACCCATTCTCCGGCACTGCGGGCTGTGCCTGCCTGCCGAAGCCTCGGCGCAGGCAGGGGAGGAGGCACCGGCCCGAGATCCTCGTCCGGTCCCGGAGCCAGTGATGGGATGAAGAAGGTCGAAGGAAGTCGAAATCGGGGCGCTCGCTTCCGGCGCGTAGCCTGCAGGGCGGAGCCGCATCGGGTTTCGCGAAACGTTGCGGACAGCTTGAGGCTCCCACTTTGCTTGGCTCCAATTCCGTCCCCGGTCCTCATTGGGCCCTGGATTCGAGGGGCTTTTTTCT
>CAYHFE010000182.1:0-12615 GCA_964355375.1 uncultured Verrucomicrobiota bacterium | reverse complement strand
GTTGATTTCCAATGGTTTATGCATTTCAGGTTCATGGCCCCAACTCACGTCCAATCGTTGGAGGTTTTTTCTCTCCATGCGCAGCGCGAACGAGCCGGCGGCTCTTCCTCCCAGAAAAAGGGTTTTCAAAACAGGCTCTCAAGGCGTCTTCACCGCCCGATAGAATCGTCCGCCGTTTCCAGTCCCCGAACGGTCGGTGAAATTGACCTGGCCGGCGATGCCAAGACACGTTCCCAGACCCGTCCAATCCACCAGATTGGTCGAGACTTCGACGCGATAGACGCCGGCGCGCGGCGCTTTCAACGACAGCTCGAATCCGCCCGCTGGTCCGTCCAACCGGCCGCCGGCCTGACCTGGAGACGGACCGGGCGAGACCGCGACGTTTGCGGGCGAGGAGGTCGCCGTGCTGCCCAAGTCGTCCACGGCTCGGGCCAGCACCTGGTAATTGCCGGCCGTGACATTCGTCCAGATGAACTGGAAGGGCGCCGCCTTCACTTCACCCAACCATTTGTCACCGACGTAGAACTCGACTTTTCTCACCTGTCCATCGGCATCGGAGGCGTTGGCCTGAATGACGATCCGGGCCGGGGAACTGAAGAGGGCGGTGCGGGGCGGGCTGGACAGAAACACTTTGGGTGCGGCGTTGCCGCCGGTGTATTGGCCGCGCCGATAAATCACCCCCAAACTCGGCCCGCTCAGCCAGAGCGTCCGACTGCCCTTGGTCGAAAGGCGATTCTCACCCAAGGGTTGGCGAAAGAGGGAACGTCCGGAATACGACCGCGCGTCGTCGTCGGCATACACGATGGCGGTGTCGTCGCCGTTGAACACCGGATAGGCCAAGCCGCCCGCCGCGATTCCCACCACCGCCGTCCGCCCCGTGATCAAGTCCATGGTCATGATCTGGGAGTGGCCATTCGCATCCTGGGCCTCATAGGTGATGAAGCGGGTGCTGGTCTTGGCAAACGTGGGATTCCGGAAGTCGAGGGCCGTCGTCGCCGCGACGAGCACTTTGATGCTTCGGGTCTTCCGGTCCAACGCGAAAATCGTCCAAGCTTCACGCGACGACCCGTCCGACCAATAAGCCGTGCATAACGCATCGTAAACAATCCAACCGCCGTCGGGCGAAAAATCCAACGAGCCGGCCGAGAGCACGTTGTCCAGAGGAAGTCCCGCCGCCACCGGAGTTACCAGCTTGAAGGCCAGCGCATCGTCGGTCTCGAGGCTGAGGAGCGTGATTTGATTGCCGGGGTTCCCGGCCGTGTCATTGTAAACCACCGCCAACCAAGTGGCGTCGGGCGAAATGACCAACGAATGAATCCTTCCGGGCAGCGAGGCGTCCGCGTCAATCGTGCGGGTGTTGACCATGGACAGACCATTCAGACTATCAACGAACACGGCCAGCGTGCCGTCGCCAGCCACGGAAGGCCGGGCCAACTTCACATCCGGCACGAGCTTCGTCCCGGGCGCCTTGTCGCCCTGAGCCGCCTCCCAACGCCCCAGCGCGAATCCGCCCGTGTCGGGATCGGCATAGACAAACAGCGTCGAATCCTCCGCGCTGACGGCCGGAACTCGCACGACACTGGTGTCCGGCGAAGCCGGAGCGGCGAACAACTCCACGGCGTCGAACGCCTCCATGGTCTTCAGGACCTGGGCTGATCCGGGCCCGAAGAGTTCCTCGGCCGCGGCCACGCAACCCAACCGGGCGTCGATGAACTCCGATTGCCGGGCGAGATGGCGCGTGAGGCATCGGAAAAAAATCTGTTCGGCGTCGCGCAGTCCGATCGCCCCGGTCAAGCCTTCCGCCAGCAGATAATAGGCATGACCGATGATCGTGCAGTTCAAGTGCACGCCGCCGTGGTCGCCGGCTTCATCGTTGGGCAAGGGCCGGTACTCCGTCATCTTCGAGGGGTAACGCAGGGATAAGTAGAGCAAGCTCGAGGGTTGGGCCAGGTTTCGCAAAGGCTCCTTCAATTTCGACCCGATGATCCAGTCGGCCTGGCCCACGGTTCGCGCCTCGATCATCTCGCCAAAAATGTCCGCGAAAGCCTCGTCCAAGGCGCCGGATTGATTTTCCACACCCAGGACGCCGCCCGCGCCGCCGACACTCCCGATGACGCCGTGAGTGACTTCATGGCCCATCACATCGAGCGAGCCGGCATAGCTGTCGTCATTGCCCACCATCATGAGATTGAAGACCGGATGCCAGCCCGCGCCCGCCGGATTGTCCCGAATTCGAACCAGGGCCAGGAGGTTGCCCCCCTGATCGTTGTAGGAGTTGCGCCCGAATCGCTCGCGATAATAATCGTAGATCTCCGAAAGGCCATGCGCGGCGCTGACCGCATCGGGGTTATTCCACGCGCCAGTCTTCAAGGACGTGACGATCGGAAAATCCTGAAACGGATTGCGGCCCGTGAGCGATTGCATCGTCGCATTGTTGGCGTCGCCAACCGTGATGGTCCCATTCCCGGTCGGAGCGTCGAACATCGGTTTGCTTTGGTTGACGAGGAAATAGACTCCGTTGGTTTCGGTGACGCCAAAGGTCCGAGGCACGCCAAACAAATCCGCGCCGGTGCCGACGCCGCCCGCGCCATGACACAGATTAACGCGTGTCAATACTGCGCCATCCTCGGCATCGACAACGATTCGCCAATGGTGGGAGAGGTCTTCCGCGAATTCGAATTGCCACGCCAGCCACGGCCGACCATCCAAAGGAGCGTAGATGATCAGCCGCGGCGGGGTGAACTCCGGCGCCGGACCCAACGGAGAAGTTGTCTGGACATTCGGCGGAGCTCGCTCAGCCAAGGAAACGGTCGCGCGGGCGACCGCTTCCTCGGGGGCGATTCGAGGAACCCGTTTCACTTCGCTCGGGGTACGGACATAAGCGCCTTCGAACAAAACCACGTTGTCGAGGGCGTCGAGATGGACACTCCATTCGCACGGCCAGACTTCCACCCCTTGCCAACGCTGCGCAAAGCGCCATCGCGTCCAGCCGAGCGCGTCGGTCCCGACGTGGATCAAGACTGATTCCTGATCGGGGTCCTCCAACCCCAGCAGCCCGCGATGGACGCGCAGGAAAGCGCGCGCGGTTCGTTCGCCGCGGCCGAGCGCACCCGGATCGGGTCCGGCGAGAGCCCGGTGCAAGATCGCCCCTTTGATCTGGCGCGGCGTTCCGGTCTCGCGACGGAGGTAAAGCTCCAGCGAATCTCCCGCCTGCCGCCGGAGTTTCTGGAAGGCGTCCCGGAATCGGCGATCCGCCGCACTGGGCGGAGCAAGTCCAACGCGAGTCGTGTGAGCGGTCGCGGAATCGTTGACCCGATCGCGATGGTCCCGCACCCAACGCGCCGTCGGTTCAGCGCTGGAGTCGGGCGTCGTCGGGCTGTCTCCGACGCCGAGTGGGGCGGTGGAAGACGGTTCCGCATTGAGAACACGTCGCACCCCGGGGTTGGTCGAGATGAATTGAGCTCCCCCTTCGGCCAAGGAGAGCCACGGCACCACGAGCGCAAGCGCGAGCACTCTCCGGTGCCGGCGAGCGCTCCGCAGAAAGACCAATTTCATAGATGGAAGAACTCCCGGGCCGATCCATTTCCGGCCCCGATCCTACCCGAAGCCGCCCGGGTTGCGCCAGCTTCAACACGATCAACCTGCGAGCTTCCTTGACTTGAACGCCGGCATCGGGACACTCCCCGCGAACGCGATCCCGCCTGGGTGGGCGAGTGCGATCCGCATGGACAACCTGAGACGACCGCTCGACCAGACCGCCCCGGGCCTTGATTTGAACTCGCCGACTGAATCGCTCGCTCGTCCGACTTCGGGTGAGGCGCAGGCCGTCCACAAACCGGCCTTCATCCTCTTCCTGCTTCTCTACGGGGTCAATGGGCTCATCCTGGCATTGCGGATTGAGCTGCCCGAGGACGCCCGCTGGCCGGAAGGCCTGCTGCTGCTCGCGACCACCGCGACGCTCTTGATCGGTCTGAGCCGTCGCTTGCCCCTGCAAAACGTCGTCATGTCCACGGCGCTGATCGTCGCCATTTCGGGAACCGTTCTCGGGCTTAGCTCGCTCACGGGAATTCCCTTCGGCCCTCGACATTTCTCCGCCGCGCTCGGCGGCCAATGCTTCGGACTCGTGCCCTGGGCGGCGCCGTTCCTCTGGATCGCCGCCATGGTCAGCTCGCGCGGGGTGGCCCGACTGATCATGCGTCCCTGGCGGAAAACCAACTTCTACGGATTCTGGGTGATCGGGTTGACGATGGCCCTGGTCTTGATTCTGGAGATCGGGTTGGAGCCTTATGCGACGCAGGCGCGCCATTACTGGTTTTGGCGGACGCGGGAATCCGTCCTCCATTGGTATGGCACGCCCTGGGTCAATTTCCTCGGCTGGGCCGTGACCGTCCTGGGCATTCTCGTGCTGACCACACCGTGGCTCATCAACAAACAGCCGGTCAAGCAACCGACGGATTATCATCCCTTGATCGTCTGGCTTCTCTTGGGTGTGTACTTCGCCGCGGGCAATGCTCTCCGCGGCTTTTGGCCAGCGGCGGCGGCTGGTTTGGCCCCCGGACTTCTGGCCGTGTTTCTGGCCATTCGCGGCGGACGCTGGTAAAGATTCTCCGCAAGAAGATTTGCCGCCTCGAACCTCTGAGCTCATTGAGCGGTGGGGCGAGACTCTGTCGAGCCGTGACTTCTCCGCCAGCAAAGATTCCAGGGCTCGACGGAGTCTCGCTCCACCGCAGGTTCATGGAGTAGCCGTGGCCGGGTTTTCGGCAGCCGCCCGGCGGGTCAGACGAAGCCTGGACACGCGCCGTCCGTCCGTGGCCTCGACGCGCAGCTCATGGTTCCCGAGAGTCAAGGCGTCGCCATCCTTGGGGAAGCCCCCCAAACGGTGCGTGACAAATCCGCTGGTCGTGGTGATGCCTTCTTCCTGGAGCGGTTCGCCGATCAACTCGGCGAGTTCGTGCAGGGGCAAGGCCCCGTCCAATTCCCAGGATTCATCGCCGGTCTTTTGGAGAAGCGGCTTCTCCTGATCGAACTCGTCCTGAATCTGGCCGACCAATTCCTCGAGAATATTCTCCAGGGTCACCATCCCGACCGTGCCCCCGTACTCATCCACCACGATCGCCATGTGCAGCCTGCGGTCGAGAAACAGTTTGAGCAGTTGCTCGAGCTGGGCCGTCTCGGGGACGAAGATGAGCTTGCGGCTGACCGTGGCGAGGTCGGCGCCGCACTTGGCCTTGAGCCGCATGGCGAACAGGTCTTTGAAATGAACCACGCCGAGCGTCCGGTCGAGATCGCCGCGCTCGCACAAGGGAAATCGGGAATAGCGCGTCTTCTCCGCGGCGTCCAGGCACGCGGCGATGCTGGCTTCCGTATCGAGTCCCACAATCTCCTGCCGCGGCCGCATGACCTGGCGGGCGATGCGGCGGCGCAGGTCGAGCGCGTTCAGCACGATATCGCGGCCGAGCGGCGAGCCGCCGGCGTGCTTTTGCGAGGTGACAAAGAGCAGGCGCAACTCCTCTTCGGAGTGAGCGTGTTCGGATTCGCCAGCCGGATCGATGCCGAGTCGCCGCAAGAGCCAGATGGAAGCCCAATTTAGCAACCAGATGAACGGATAGGAAGCGCGATGAAACCATTCGAGCGGTTGCACCACCCGCAGGGCGGTCGGGAGCGGTTGTTGGATGGCCAGCCATTTCGGGGCCTGTTCGCCGGCGGTGATATGGAGGAACGTGATCACGCAGAAGCCCACCACCACGGCGATGGACTCGCGCAGGGTCGGCGATTCGACCTGCAGCCAATTCATCAAGGGCTCCAACATCGCGCTGAAGACCGGTTCGCCGACCCAGCCGAGCGCCAGGCTGGCCAGGGTGATGCCCAATTGGCAGGCGCTGAGCGATGAATCGAGATTCCCAATCACGCGCCGGGCGATGCGGGCTCGGCGATTTCCCTTGGCAATGAGCGCGTCCAATTGCGTATCGCGGATCTTCACGATGGCGAATTCCGCCGCGACGAAGAACGCATTCACCAAGACCAGCACGAGGACGACGAGCAGGCGCAAGCCGATATCGATGAGGGCGTCGAGATGCATCTTACAGGCTCACGTCTCCGAAGATGGATTTGAGGATATCCTGCAGACTGACGATGCCCAGCGTCTGCTGGTCCCGGCCCACCACGATGGCGAGGCGCTCGCTGCCCCGTTGCAGGCGGCGGAGAGCGTCCTCCAATCGCATATTCTCCCGCAGATACAGGGCCGGTTTAAGATAGGCGCTGGCCGGTTTTTCCGGATCAAAACCGGGCGCATAGAGGAACCCATCCAACGCGACCAGCCCCACAACCCGGCGGACTTCGCCTTTCACCTCCCAGACTGGCATCCGCGACACCTGATGCTGGCGGCATAGATCCAGGATCTCCCGCCCCGGGGTTTGCGTCGTCACACTCACCACCCGGCTCAAGGGCACGGTGATCTGGCTGACGGTCAAATTCTGCAAATCCAGCACCCGATTGACCAGGACCCGCTCTTCCGAGGTCAGGCTTTGCGCCGATTCCTGCATGGCCAGACGCAGCTCGCTGCGATTGCCGAAAAGGGCGCCGCGATAGCGCCGCCCGCCTGTCCAACGGACCAGCCCATCCGAAAACCAAGTGACCATCGCGACCAACGGGGAAAGCCCCAGATGGATGAAGCGAAAGGGCACCGCCAACGCCAGGCAGAGCCGCGTGGGATAAAGCCGAAAGAGCATTTTCGGCAGGAGATCACAAAAGACGTAGAAGCAATACGCCAGGACCAGCAGGGCGAACAGGAACAGCCAGGGCCCCTTCCCCAGCGCCTCCTCCAGGTTCATGATGATCAGGCTCAGCGCCAGGAAATTCGCGAGCGTGTTGCCGATGAGAATCGTCCAAAGAAAATTCTCCGGATGCTCCAAGTAGCCATGGAGCAACTGCGCCCGGCGGCGCCCGGCCCGCCTTTGCTGTCGAATGCGCAAACGACTCAAGGCGAAGACGCCGGCCTCCATGCCGGAAAACAAAAACGAGAGGGCCACGCAACTCCCAATCAACGCCACGAGTAAAGCCCGGCTTTCCATGACTTTTTACACCACTTCGACGAGAAGCTCGCGGACCCGCCGTTCGTCCACCGCCATCGCCGTTAAACGCAATCCGGAAACCACCGCGGACTGTCCTTGGGTCGGCACGACCCCCAACTGGGTCATGAGCAATCCGCCCATCGTCTCCACCTCCGCGGCTTCGCCCAGATCGGGGAACTCCCGCCGAAAATCATCCAACCGGATGGTCGCGCTCACTCGCCAGCGGCCTTCCCCCAGTTTCTCCATGACCACGCCCTGAGTCTCTCCTTCGCGATGGATCTGGCCCACGACTTCCTCCAAAATGTCCGCCATCGTCACCAAGCCGGCCGTGCCGCCAAATTCGTCGAGCACGATCGCCAAACCCCGCTGTTGCCGCTGGAAGCTCTTGAACAACTGCAGCAGATTCATGCTTTCGGGCACGAAAGACGGAAACTCGATCGCCTCCGCCAGATCAATCTGCGGATCCAAGAGGAACGCGCGGGTGTTCAGGATGCCGACAATCGTATCCGGAGTTTCGTCGTAGATGGGCAAGCGACGATGCTTGAACTGTCGGGCCGCCACCGCCATGTCCTCAATCGATAATTCGTCCGAGATGCAGGTCATTTGAGCGCGGGGTTTCATCACCTCCTTGGCCGTGCGCCGGTCCAAGCTCAGGATCTGGAGGATGATCTCCTTCTCGGACCGGGCCAGCGTCCCTTGCTGAAACGCCATCTCCACCAGTTCCTGGTATTCCTCCTCGGTCAGCGAGGTCACGGGCGCGATCGACCGGGGAATCACCGCCCTCAGCACCAGTGTATTCAGACGTTGCGCCACCCGGCGCAAGGGACGCGTCACCCCTTGAAGGATGGCGATCGATCGCGCCAAGCGGAGCGACCAGAGTTCCGGAGCTCGCACGGCCAAGGTCTTGGGAATCACCTCGCACCCGACCAGAATCAGAAGGAAAGCGCCTGGCAGGGTCACGCTGATCGGCCAGCGCCCCTCCAACCCGGCCCAGAGCGCGGTCGCGACCAACCCGGCGTTGGCGAACGTGTTTCCCAGGACAATCGTCGCCAGCAAATCCTGCGGTTGGCTCAACAACGCCACCACTTTGGAACCGGCCCCGCCGGAACGTTCCGCCAGATGCTGGGCCTGCCACTTGCCCAAGGAAAAAAGGGCGGACTCGGCCAGGGCAAAAAAGAAACTCGCCCCCGCGAAGATCAGGATACCCAAGATCGCGATAAGCGGCGTTTGCGTCATCCCGGCCAGTATCGGTCAAGTCCTGCATGGGAAAAAGGCAAAATTCAGCCCTGTTCTTATCCCTGTCCGTCGGTGTCCATCTGGGTCCATCTGCGGTTAACTTCCTTTGGGAGTGGCACCAGTCGCGCTGGGTCATCGGTGGTCGTCTCCGTCTCAGCTCGGTTTCGCTCCGGCCCAGCCGCGCCGGGGTGCAAATCCTATTTTTTGCTGGCGTAAACGCGACGCGGCCATAATCTCCGGAGGCAATTGACCAGCATCAAATCATGAAAAAGCTCACCCAGTTTCCCTCCCCGATCGGTTTGGCGTCTCTTTGGCTTGGCGCGGCGCTCGTCGCTCTCTTGCTCGCCATCCAGCCGTCCGCCGCCCCCGCCAAAAGCGAGGCGCGCAAGCCGGCACCCGCCTGGGAACTCAAGGATGTCGAAGGCAAAGTCGTGAAATTGTCCGATTTCAAGGGCCGGGTGGTCATCTTGGATTTCTGGGCCACGTGGTGTCCGCCTTGCCGGGCCGAGATTCCCGGATTTGTCGCCCTGCAAAAACAGTATGGTGAAAAAGGCCTCACGATCATCGGAGTTTCCCTGGACGAAAAGGGGCCCAAAGTGGTCAAACCCTTCATGAAAAAATACAGCATCAATTACCCAATTGTCATGGGCGATACCAAGACCCAGAACGCCTACGGCGGCATCGAAGGCATTCCCACCACGTTTGTCATCGATGGGGACGGCATGATCGTCAGTAAACACGTCGGGTTCGCCGAGAAGAGCGTCTTCGAGAAAGAGCTCAAGCCGCTCTTAAAGAAATAGCCAGCTCCGGTCATCACGCCCCACCGACCCCGGATCCAGGCGCGCCGTGACCGACCCAGCTCAGCCCCCGTTTCCAAAGGAGGAGACGACTTGGGGAGACTCACTTTGGGGTGAGGGACATCGGCGCAATTCAAACAACATGAGAGCCCCGTGACCTCGCCTCCGACACGGAAGACGATTTTGAAACAGGTTCTTCGAGCTTGTTCTAGAATTGGGTGGAACGGGCTGCCAGCCCGTCCTCGACGGCAACTTGCCGCCGACCAGCGCGGCGAGCTGGGAGCGCGTCGCAACAGGCCAATGGCCTGTTCCACCCCAAACCGAGTTTTCAATCAGGTTCTTCGACCCCGTTCATGATACGACGTCCGATCCGACGCAGAAATGGGCTCGTCCGAGCTCTGGCCGCCTTGGCTCTTGGCCTGAACGGACTGATCCGCATTCATTCCGCCGAGAATGTGCTGCTAACGGAGATGCCGGACTACTCCTGGCACGCCGGATGTTTTGGCACCGCCACCGGCAATCTGATGGGCTACTGGGATCGCCATGGGCTGCCCGACCTCTACACCGGCCCCACCGCCAACGGGGTCGCGCCCCTCAATAGCATCGGGCCCAACGAGAGCATCCGATCGATGTGGGCCTCTCAGGCGGGATTGGACGGCCGGCCGGCGGGCCAGTTTGGGCACGTCGATGACTATTGGGGCTTTTACGGCGATGACGACTCCAACAGTTACGAAAGCACCGATCCCGATCCCTATCTCGCGGCGGGCCGCCCTGAGCACCCTCCCGATTGCCTGGGAGACTTCATCGGCGCGAGCCAGAACAAATGGACCAATTTGAACGGAGAATGCGACGGCAATATCGATGCCTTTGCCGTGACCTACTGGGATTTGACCGGTGACAAACGGGCCAATTTCATTCCTCCGCCCCAGGGCGCGATCCCGGTGCGCGACATTCCCTCGGGCCTGCTCGCCTGGACGCAATATCGGGGCTATGACTGCGTCGTCTTTTCGCAATTGAGCAGCTTCAACCCGAACATTGCGACCGGCAGCGGCTTCACCTTCGAAGATCTGAAAAGGGAGATCGACGCCGGTTATCCGGTCATGCTCTTCCTCCAGGGCTTCGTTGATTCCTCCCGGTCGTTGCCCGGAATGCGACGGGCCAATCCCGATGTGCATGGAATGGTGGCCTACGGCTACTTGGTGACCGAGGATGGCTTCAAATACGCCCGCTACAAAACCAGTTGGGGAAGCAGCGGCGATAATCGGCTTCGGTCCTGGAACTCGGCATTTTGGGAGGCGTTTCTGCCGGTGCGCGGCGTGATCGGTTACCATCCCCTTCCTCGGGTCACCCAAGTCACTCGCACCAGTGACTCGATCACCCTGAAATGGCACGGACCGTCCTCCACGCTCTACAATCTCCTCAGCCAAACATCTGTCCAGGTGCATCGTTATGTGGTGGAGAGGTCCGCCTCCTTTGACCACGCTGATTTCCAGCCGGTTTCCGAACCGACGACTGCCCTCGAAGCCACCCTCCCCCAATGCTGTGATGATACTGCGTTCTTTCGGGTCAGATTGCTCCCGCGTTGAAATTCCCTCCCCTTGGCTCTCTCCCCGGGGAGAAGGCCAAGGGGAGAATCTTCTGAAACGATTTCTCGCGCCTCGAGCTTGTGAACCGGGGCGGGGGCGGCTCGTCCCCGGAAGTCCTCTGGCGACCGGCTGTCCCCGCCCCGAGATTCATGGAAAGCCGCCCAGGCATGTTGCCGCGCAGCGAGAGCAACCTCTGTCCACCGGGTCAGAAGTTCTGTGGCTCATGATCGCGTTGGTGGTGGGCTGCCTTCCGTCCGCGGCCCCGGCCGCCACCGTGCCGAGTGAGGCGTCCAAAGAGGCCGCAGTAACGCCACCGCCCATCCGCCGGGAATTTCGCGGCGCTTGGATCGCCACCGTGGGCAATCGCAACTGGCCCTCCCGGCCCGGACTCTCGACCGACGCGCAGAAAGCCGAACTGCTCACAATTCTCGACCGGGCGGTGCGCCTGAGACTGAACGCGTTAATCTTTCAAGTGCGCCCGGCCTGCGACGCCCTCTACGCGTCGCGCCTCGAACCGTGGTCGGAGTATCTCACCGGTCAGATGGGGCAGGCGCCCGATCCGTTCTATGATCCGCTCGCGTTTGCCGTCGAGCAGGCGCATCAGCGCGGATTGGAATTGCACGCTTGGTTCAATCCTTTTCGAGCTCGAAACGGCGGCCTGAAGACACCCCCCGGATCGAACCACATCAGCCGGACACAGCCTGCATGGATAAGGAGATATGGGGCCGGGCTCTTGTGGCTCGATCCAGGCGAGCCGGCGGCGCAGCGTCATGCGCAGGCGGTGATCCTTGACGTGGTCAAGCGCTATGACATCGACGGGGTTCATCTCGATGACTACTTCTACCCCTATCCGGAAAAGGATGAACACGGGAGACAGATCGACTTCCCCGACGAAGCCACCTGGAAACGATACCGGGCGAACGGGGGCAAGCTCGATCGCGGTGATTGGCGCCGGAAGAATGTCGATGACTTTGTCCAAGGACTCTCGCGGAAAATCAAGGCGGAGAAATCCTGGGTGAAATTTGGCATCAGTCCGTTTGGAATTTGGCGACCGGGTCATCCCAAAGACGTGGTCGGTCTGGATGCTTACCTTGAGATTTACGCCGACGCTCGCAAATGGTTGATCCAAGGCTGGGCCGACTATTTCGCGCCGCAACTCTACTGGTCGGTGAAATCGAACGGCCAAAGCTATCCACAATTGCTCAAATGGTGGGCCGCCCAAAATGTTCGTGGACGCCACCTCTGGCCGGGCAACAATGCGGTTAGGGTCGAACTCGAATCCACCCGGGAAGAAAAATGGCCCGCGGAGGAAATCTTGAACCAGATCCGCCTGACCCGAAAACAGCCGGGAGCGACGGGCAACATCCTGTGGAATGTGGGCAGTCTGGCCAGGACCACCGGTGGACTGGGCGATGCCCTCACCCGAGAGGTGTATGCAGGCCCGGCCTTGGTCCCAGCTTCACCCTGGCTCGATCGCCAAGCCCCAAAAGCACCTTCGATCACCGTCCGGATCGGGCATTCTCCCGGTGAACTCGAGGTATCCTGGCAGAGCCCGGGATCGGACAGCGCCTGGCTCTGGGTTCTGCAGTACCGTTGCGGCGATCGCTGGACCACCGAGATTTTTCCCTCCCAGATCCACCGCCGGCCCATTCGGCTCAGCCTGGCCAGCCTCCCGCCGGATTTCGTCGCCGTCGCTGCCGTGGATCGCTGCGGAAACCTCAGCCCGATGGCGGTCGAACGCGTGACCACCATGCCACCACGGATCCGCGGCCAGAACAATCGTTGAAGAGCCCGCTCCCTTCTCCGCCCTCTCTCGCAGGACTACTCCCGCGCCCGAGTCTTGCAAAACTTCCTCGTAAGATGCCCCGGCGCTGAGGAGCTGCAAAATGTCGGTCACGCGCATCCTCATGCCCCGAATACACGGCC
>CAYHFE010000181.1:0-12618 GCA_964355375.1 uncultured Verrucomicrobiota bacterium | reverse complement strand
CTCCCGTGACGTTGGATTTGATCATCGGCCAGAAGTTCGGCAAGCATTGGAGCCTCCGCCTTGGGGTCAAGAACCTGCTGGATCCCGAGTACCTTCAGACCTTTGGACAAGAAGCCGGGAGCGCGGTCCGCCAAGCTTACAAGCGCGGTCGCACCTTCAGCCTGAGCATGACCGCCGAGTTCTGACGACGTATTCTTGGGGAGCGCGGCTGTGGTCGCAGACCCAGCCGCAGCACTCCCGAATTCTCGCCGAGGCTGCGGCTGGCGCTCCGCACGCAGCCGCGCTCCTTTTACCTGCTGCGCCGCCGTATGCCGATCTCTGAGATCTTCGCGGTTGCGGCGCTAGGCACGCTGGCCGACTCCCTTCGAAACGTCACCGGGTTGTCACTTTGCCGCAACCGAATCGCCATGTCCGGCGGCTACGATTTCGCGGAATTGAAACTTCGATAACCTGAAGCAGAGACAGAGAAATTACGACTATGACTAAGAATGCAGTTATGCGGGAGTGGATCTGGGCGGCCGTCCTGGGCGCCGTTTTGGTGACGTGCGGAACAATCGGCGCCGCGACCAACAGGGTGAGCGGCTACCTCAGCGGAACCCATCATTGGACGCGGGGGAACATTTATCAACTGAACGGGATGGTGTTCGTGCGGAGCAACGCCGTCCTGAATATCGAAGCGGGCACGGTGATCAAAGGCCATAACCTCGGCACGTTCGGCACGAACGTGGCCTCGCTCGTGGTGTGCCGGGGCGGCAAGATTTACGCGGAAGGCACGCCGCAAAACCCGATCATTTTCACCGCCGACGTGGATGACACGAGCCTGCCGGATGATGTGGGCATTTATCAGCGCGGTCTTTGGGGCGGGTTGGTGCTGCTGGGGCGGACGACGATCAACGGAGCCCTGGACGTGTCCGGAAACGCGGCCACGCCGAAGTATGAAGTGTATGAGGGATTGCCCGACCTGACGGTGGATGGGGAGGCGCTCCTGCGCTTTGGCGGGACCGATGACAATGACAATTCCGGGGTGTTGCGCTACGTGTCGCTCCGGCATGGCGGGGCCTTGCTGGCGACGGACAAGGAGATCAATGGCTTGTCGCTGGGCGCGGTGGGGCGGGGGACGACGATTGAATTTGTCGAGGCGTATGCGTTTGCCGATGACGGGTTCGAGTTCTTTGGGGGGACGGTGAACACGAAGTATCTGGTGAGCGCGTTCAATGACGATGACACGTTCGACGTGGACATGGGGTATCGGGGGACGAGCCAGTTTTGGTTTGGGATTCAGGCGCCGGACAAGCGCAATTACGGGTTCGAGTTGAACAGCCAGATCAACGAGATTGCCACGGCCAACCTGCTGACGCCGCAGTCGGACTTCAAGATCTTCAATGCGACGATGATTGGCTCGGGAGCCTCGAGCACGAATGTGAACGGCGGAAGGAACGCGGCGTTCATCTTGCGACCGTTTGCCGGGCCGAAGGTGCAGAATTCAATTTTCACGGATTTCAACGAGCGGGCGATCGAATTGGACACGCGCAACGGGGTGAGCGCGGCGGTTTCGGTGACGAACAATTACGCGCAGTTTCAGAACAACCTGTGGTGGGGCTTTGTGACGGGATCGGGATCGACGGTGCTGGACAACAGCGTGACAAACTTGTCGCGCTTGACGGTGGCGGGACAGTACTGGACGGATTCGAGCTTGAACAACCTGATTGTGGATCCGGCGCTGACGAGCATCAGCCGGACGAACACGGGGGCGGCCTTGGATCCGCGGCCCAAGGCGGGAAGCCCGGCCTACTCGAAGTACGGCGCCACCCCAAGCGATGGTTTCCTCACACCGGCGAATTATGCGGGTGCGTTCGGGCCAAATGATCTTTGGATCGCGAACTGGACGGCGTTGTCCGAGTACGGGGTGCTCGCGCCTGCCGGCACACGGACCAGCACTGTGAGCGGCTATCTGACCGGGACGAACCATTGGACCCGCGGGACCATCTATCAACTGAACGGGATGGTGTTCGTGCGGAGCAACGCCGTCCTGAATATCGAAGCGGGCACGGTGATCAAAGGCCATAACCTCGGCACGTTCGGCACGAACGTGGCCTCGCTCGTGGTGTGCCGGGGCGGCAAGATTTACGCGGAAGGCACGCCGCAAAACCCGATCATTTTCACCGCCGACGTGGATGACACGAGCCTGCCGGATGATGTGGGCATTTATCAGCGCGGTCTTTGGGGCGGGTTGGTGCTGCTGGGGCGGACGACGATCAACGGAGCCCTGGACGTGTCCGGAAACGCGGCCACGCCGAAGTATGAAGTGTATGAGGGATTGCCCGACCTGACGGTGGATGGGGAGGCGCTCCTGCGCTTTGGCGGGACCGATGACAATGACAATTCCGGGGTGTTGCGCTACGTGTCGCTCCGGCATGGCGGGGCCTTGCTGGCGACGGACAAGGAGATCAATGGCTTGTCGCTGGGCGCGGTGGGGCGGGGGACGACGATTGAATTTGTCGAGGCGTATGCGTTTGCCGATGACGGGTTCGAGTTCTTTGGGGGGACGGTGAACACGAAGTATCTGGTGAGCGCGTTCAATGACGATGACACGTTCGACGTGGACATGGGGTATCGGGGGACGAGCCAGTTTTGGTTTGGGATTCAGGCGCCGGACAAGCGCAATTACGGGTTCGAGTTGAACAGCCAGATCAACGAGATTGCCACGGCCAACCTGCTGACGCCGCAGTCGGACTTCAAGATCTTCAATGCGACGATGATTGGCTCGGGAGCCTCGAGCACGAATGTGAACGGCGGAAGGAACGCGGCGTTCATCTTGCGACCGTTTGCCGGGCCGAAGGTGCAGAATTCAATTTTCACGGATTTCAACGAGCGGGCGATCGAATTGGACACGCGCAACGGGGTGAGCGCGGCGGTTTCGGTGACGAACAATTACGCGCAGTTTCAGAACAACCTGTGGTGGGGCTTTGTGACGGGATCGGGATCGACGGTGCTGGACAACAGCGTGACAAACTTGTCGCGCTTGACGGTGGCGGGACAGTACTGGACGGATTCGAGCTTGAACAACCTGATTGTGGATCCGGCGCTGACGAGCATCAGCCGGACGAACACGGGGGCGGCCTTGGATCCGCGGCCCAAGGCGGGAAGCCCGGCCTACTCGAAGTACGGCGCCACCCCAAGCGATGGTTTCCTCACACCGGCGAATTATGCGGGTGCGTTCGGCTCACGGAACTGGGCTTCGGACTGGACCGCTTTGGGCGAATACTTCGTCCTCTCCGGCTCGGGCGGATTCAATCCTTCTGCGGCTGGGACAATTCCGGCGCCGACTGCCGCGCTTTTGGCCGCTCGTTTGAGCAATGACCGGATCGAAATTTCTTTTACCACCGCCAGCGGGCGCACTTATGAGGTCCAATCATCGGCTGACCTTCAGACATGGGTTTCGACCGCCGACGGCAATTTGACGGGGACCGGTTCGACGGCTACCTTCTCCGAAGCCGGAGTCGGCGCGACGGTGAAGTTTTACCGGGTCATTAGCAAGTAAACGGTCTGGCCCGGTTGCTAAGGTTGGTTGGGTTTGGTGCAGTGGGGGAGAGCCTTGTGGCAGGCTCTCCCCCTTCTGTTTTTAAGCTGTCGAGAGTCTTGTTTTCAATGAGGTGGGCTGAACGCTGATCGAGCGACGCAGCGTTCTCGGAAGGGCCTGTGGCGGTCCTGAAACGACCCACTGTCGATGTTTTGCCACATGAGCGTCACCGCCTTTTACAGTCCAATGCTGTCCAAAATGGGGCGTATTCAACAGGATGAGGAGGTCGAATTGAAGAAACCCCTAAACCAAGAAAGGAAGCAGGATGAATAATCAAGTGATGACTCAATCGATTGGGGCCAGGTTGCTCGGCCGGGGGCGGAAGAACCACGCGTATCGAGCTCGTCTGGCTGGGAGCATCGGCGACCGGCGCGCGGCTCAGACATTGCGGTTTTTGGTCTTCAACGTGGAGCTGAATGAGGGGTTCGAGGAATCGTATTCCACCTGCCTGGACGCGGACGCCTTTGATCCGGTGTGTGATCATCTGCTCGTCGAGGAAATGAACTCCGGTGAGATTGTGGGGACTTATCGACTGCAAACGGGTCTCAACGCGGAGCGGCACCTGGGCTACTACAGCGCGCAGGAATTCGAGATGAGCCCGTTCGAATCGATTCGCGCAGAGATTATGGAGTTGGGCCGGGCCTGCGTGCATAGCCAGCACCGCAACGCCACAGTCTTGGGGTTGCTTTGGCGAGGCATCGCGTCTTTGGCGCGTGATCGGGATTGCCGTTATCTGGTGGGTTGCAGTTCGCTTCCAAGCCAGGATCCGAGGGTCGCAGCCTCCGCCTAGTCAGACGGACTAGCCCGGTATTTGATGTGACCCAATCGATAAACAGCATAGGGCGCTGGGGGCGGGGCGGTCTTGGTTTGGCGCGATTCGTTGGAGCGCTCTCCGGAGCGGCCGCCGATTTCATGGTCTCGGTTGTGCTGAGAGGACGGAGACGTTCCGTGGCCGCGCGGGCGGAATGGATGCAGCGCGCGGCTCGGCGTGTGCAAGCCTCCTTGAACGTCACGGTGGATCGACGCGGCCCATCGCCGGGCCCGGGGCTCATCGTCTGCAATCATTTGAGCTATCTCGACATCGTCGTGCTGGCCGCGATCCAACCGGTCGTGTTCGTGGCCAAAATGGAGGTTGCGTTCTGGCCGGTTCTGGGTGGGCTGGCCCGCTGCGGGGGCACCCTGTTTCTGAGAAGTTCTCGGAAATCAGACGTGGCGCGAGTCGGTCGGCTCATGCCGGCCATCATCGAACGGGGCGTGCCCGTGGTCGTGTTTCCAGAGGGCACAAGCAGTGATGGTCGAAATGTTCTCCCCTTTCACTCCTCTTTGCTCGGGCCGACCGTCGAGCACGATTGGCCCATCACGCCGGTTTGGATTGGCTACGAACTGACGGACGGCAGCGTCGAAGAGGGAATCTGTTATTGGCTGTTATTGGCGTGACATGACCTTCGGTTCGCATTTCCTTAATTTGCTCTCGAAACGGGGGATTCTGGTCGGGGTGACTTACGGGCCGAGCAACGGTGGTGGTCCCGACCGCAAAGAACTGGCCCGAATGCTTCATGAACAGGTCTGCCGGTTGGCCGAGGAATCTCGGCCGAGGAGGGACGGACAGTTGATCGGGTCGTGACCCAAGCGCTCGGTTTCGGTGCTGCGTTTGGTCATTGAGCTTTCGGATGGGTTGGTCTCGTTTGATCCCTTATGGAGCCACGGCTACGGATAAACCGTGCTTGAAGAGTATGTCGGTCATTCTATAATCGATGGCGACAAATTAAATTCAACTCGGCTCTCCTCAATCCGCAGGGATGGCTGGCAAACTACCGGAAAGGAATCATTGCATGAGGGCGAAGGATTTGGTGACTCGACTCAGTGAGTCAAAAGAAGCGTTACGAGTGGCTGAGGCCAAGGCCGCGAAAAGCAAAACTCAAGCGAAGGCCGCCTGGGATCACGTCCAGCAAGTCAAACGGAAGCGCAAGGAGCTGAAGAAGGCGGTCAAAGAAGCCAGGAAGGCTGCTCGTCGAACTGCCAAGAAAGCCGAAGAGCAAGTGAAGGCGTCGCGCAAGGCCTTGAAAGTAGCGCGGAAGCAGGTGGCGAAACTTGAAAGAAGTCTCGGCGAGCGCCCGGCTGAAGCCACCGGCAAGAAAGGAGCCAAACACCTTCCGAGAACGGCGACCGCGAAAGAGCTGTCCCCGAGGAAATCCTGGACCGCCCCAAATTCCCCCGTCTCGGTCTCCGCTCAGAACAAATGAGCCACGGAGCACACCGAGGGCACCGTGCAGGAACGAGGTCGAAAAAGCCGGCTCGTGGTCGGCGAACCATGGCGAACGCGGAATCGATATCTCGCCGTCCCTCTGGGCTCTCGGTGCTCGCGGTGGCGTGTGACGCTTGAAGCTGGAAGCGTCGTTGGGTCTTGCGCTTCGAGGCCGAAAGGGCTTGGATGATCTTCAGCATCCTGGTTCGTCTCTCGGTCAATGATGTTCGCTACGTTCAAGCGGAGCCCGGTTCACGGAATCCTTCTGTTTCTGCAGGTTGCCCTGGCGTTCGGCTGGGGCGGCGCGCCGCCCGTTTGGGCGCTCGATGGCCGCAAGTTGGTCAGCCAGTACGTCATGCACGAGTGGTCCACGGAACACGGACTTCCCGGGAATTACGTGGAGAAGGTTTTTCAGAATAAGGAGGGGTATCTCTGGCTGGGCCTGCGGAGGAATGGGCTGGCCCGTTTCGACGGCGCGCGCTTTGCGCCCTGGCCGTTGGAGGCGCCGAATCGCGAGGAAGAAATCTCCGTCGGCGGCTTGTGCGAAACCCGCGACGGAAGTCTGTGGGCTGGCACGGACGGAGCCGGGCTCTGGCGGTTTCAGGGCCTGCGGAGGGTCCGCTATACCAAAAACGAAGGGCTGCCCAACGACAATGTGCGCGCTCTGCACCTGGATCGGGCCGGCGTTCTCTGGATCGGACTGAGCGGGAGAGCCCTGGCCCAGTTTACTCAGGATCGTCTGGTGACCGTTCCGGTTCCCGAGGATGGCCCCTCGTCGGTGGTGGAGTTTTTCGAGGATCGCCAGGGTGGGATGTGGATGGCGGGGGATGGACTTTGGCATTTCCAGGAGGGGAAATTCACCGATGTGCGGAAGAATCTGGGTTTGCGACCGGAACGTTTCACGAGCGTGCGCGAGGGCCTCGATGGCAGCATTTGGGTGGGCACGATGCGCGGTTTGCTGCGCCTGCAGGGCCGCAACGTGAAGACGTACTTGGAGGTGGACGGGCTGTCCGACGATCAGGTGCGCGCCTTGCTTCTGGATCGCGATGGAAATCTTTGGATCGGGACCAACTCCGGGCTGGATCGCTATCGAGACGACCAGTTTACCCGTTGCCTGAACAAGGACCATGCACCCTACGATTTGGTCTATGACATTTTTGAAGATCGGGAAGGCAGTCTTTGGATCGGGACCAACGGGGGCTTGACCCGGCTTCGGGATGACAAGTTCTCGAATCTGACGACCAAGGACGGCTTGCTGCAAAACCTGACCGCCGCCGTCGTCGAGGGGCCCGAGGGCAGTCTCTGGGTGGCGAGCCGGACCAGGGGAATCGCGCATTTGAAGGGTGGAGCAACGACTATTTACGACAAACAACTGGGCCTGCCGCGCGATTCCATGAAGTGCATTCATGCCGACCGGCACGGCGTCATCTGGGCCGGAACCCAACAAGGAGGACTGACCCGGATTGCGGGGGGAGCCGTCAGCACCGTCGGAACGGAAGGTGAGCTGAAGGGCCGGCGCGTGGCCGCTATTCAAGATGATCCGGAAGGACATCTCTGGCTCTTGGTCGAAGACGGTGTTCTCTTCCGCTACCGAAACGGCGAGTTGAACGGGGCGACCGAAGGAGACGACCTCGTGGGAGCGAAAGTGGAAGCGATTCATCTCGGACCCGGACCCGGGTTCTGGGCGGTGACCGAAGCCGGGCTGAATCTGCGCCGTGACGGGCGATGGCGGCACTTCGCTTTTCCCGAGGGACTGAAAGGCCGGCCGGTTCGTTCGTTGTTCGAGGACCGGGATGGCGCGGTCTGGCTTTGCTTGATCGGGGGCGGATTGGCCCGCTTCAGCGACGGACGGTTTGCGCGCTACGATTCGCGGCAGGGCCTGTTCGATGACAGTCCTTACGTCGTGCTCGAAGACAACCGGAATCATCTCTGGATCGGCTGCGGCCAAGGGGTGTTTCGCGTCGCGAAAGCAGACTTCGAACGGTTGGACCGCGGCGTGATCAAAACGATCCCCTGCACCCCCTTTAGCGAGGCGGACGGGATGAGCAGTCGGCGTTGCAGTCGGGTGGGGTATCCGCTGGCCACGAAGCTGCGGGACGGGCGCCTCTGCTTTCCGACCGATCGGGGATTGGCGATGGTCGATCCGGAGAAGTTGCCGCGCAATCCCATTGTTCCTTCGGTGGTGATCGAGAGCGTGGTCCTGGATCATCATCGATTTCCGCCCGAGGGCCTGCCAACGCTGCCGTCGAGAACCAAGGACGTGGAGATTCATTACTCCGGAATCAGCTTGCGCGGAGCGGACAAGGTTCAGTTCAAGTATCAGCTCGAGGGCTACGACGAGGATTGGGTGGAGGCAAAGGGACGAAGAATCGCCCATTACCAGAACCTCGCGCCCCAACGATATCGCTTCCGCGTGATTGCGGCCAATGAAGACGGGGTCTGGAATCGGGATGGCGCGACCTTTGTTTTCACGAAAGAACCGCTCTTTTTCCAAACCGCCGGATTCTATCTCGGGTGCGGTTCCCTGATCGTTGTCCTCGGAGGACTGATCCATTGGACCCGGATCAGTCGGGCCCGGAAGCGTTTTTCGGCTACGTTGGAAGAGCGGACCCGGATAGCGCGCGAGCTGCACGACACCCTGGAGCAGGGTTTGGTGGGGATTTCCATGCAACTGAATCTGGCCGCGGCCAAATTTTCCCAAGCGCCGAGCGTTGGCCACAAACACTTGGAGAAAGCCCGCTACATGCTGCGCGTGACCATGGCCGATGCCCGTTCGGCGATTTCGAATCTTCGGAGCAACGCCTCGCGGCGGAGGAATATCATCGGCGAATGCGAGCGCATTGCCGACGGGTTGACGACCGGGAACTCCGTGCGTTTGGTGACCCGTGGATCGGCCGAGGCCGTGGAGTTGCCGCCCTTCACTGGCGATACGCTCGTCCGCATAGCCCAGGAGGCGATGACGAACATTGTCAAACACGCCGGCGCCAGCACGATCGAGTTGGATTTGGTCAATGAGGCCAGCCAATTGACCCTGCGAATCCGGGATGACGGCACGGGTTTTGACGTCGCTTCCGCGATCGGGGCCAACGAAGGCCGATATGGCCTCCTGGGCATGCGTGAACGAACCGAAAAACTCGGCGGAACACTCACCATCTCCAGCGCACCCGGCCGGGGCACCCTGATCGAGGTCGTGTTGCCCCGGGGCCACGCCCTGCCTCGCCTCCACGAGGTCAAAAGCGCTTGAATAATAAAGTCCGCATCTTGATTGTGGACGACCATTACTTCGTCCGCTTGGGACTGGTGGAGTGTATTCACATGGAGGAGGATATGGAGGTGGTGGCGGAGGCTGGCAACGGGCCACAAGCGGTCGAAGCCTACCGACAGGCGAAGCCCGATGTCATGGTGGTGGATCTGATCTTGCCGGTCATGAGCGGCATCGAGGTGACGACGGCGGTGCGCCAGGAATTCCCGACCGCGAAGGCGATCGTCCTTTCCACCTATGATGGCGATGAAGACATTTACCGCGCGTTTCAGGCGGGAGCCATGGGATATCTGCTGAAGTCCATGGAGCGCGAGGCACTCGTGCAGGCGATCCGCGTCGTTCATTCCGGACAGAACTACATTCCTCCCCTGATCGCCGAACGCTTGAGCCAGCGGATGCCCCGTCCCCAACTGAGCACGCGTGAGGTGGAGGTTCTTCGAGCGATCGTCCAGGGACTGAGCAACAAGGAGATCGGCTTGGCGCTGAACATCACCGAGGGCACGGTGAAATTGCACGTCCACAAACTGCTCGAGAAGCTGGGCGTCGCGGATCGAACCCAGGCGGCCACCACCGCTCTGCAACGTGGGATCATCCACCTCAAGTAGTCTGCCTCATCAGCGGTCGCAGCCAATCTCTCCTCCATCATGAGGCGATATATCTTTAGATAGTGTGGACAGTATATCTAATGATTGCGAGACAGAACACGGCAGCTTTGGTAGGAAGGGGCGTCCGCATTGACCATTCTCCAAGATTATGAAACGAAAGCAGTCTTTTGATGTCCCGCGCCTGGGCGAGATTCCCCTACCAACCGCGCGTTTTGGCCGGGATTTGCGTCGGGCGACGCCTGGCCGGAACTCAGAGCGACCGGGTTCTTTCCGGTCTCAGCCTCTCCTCGCCGCGCCTTGCGGGGGGCGGGCGTTTACGTTGATTGAGTTGTTGGTGGTGATTGCGATCATCGCCATCCTGGCCGGCATGCTTCTGCCGGCTTTGGCCAAGGCCAAGGAAAAGGCCAATCGCACCGCCTGCAAGAGCAACCTTCGCCAAATGGGTTTGGCTTCTCAGATGTATGCCTCGGACAATCCCCAAGGATGGTTGGCCGGGACTCCGGACGACGGGAGCGATGATCTGACCTGGCTCTATCCCGATTATATCGCCGGCGCGGTCGCGCGCTCGGTTTTCGTCTGTCCCTCGACTGATAACTTCATTGGCACCAATACCACGCCCAACGTGAGGGGCCGAACCGTCCTGACGGACATGCTCACCCAGGCTCCGTATCGGCGGGGTCGGACCGCCTCGAGCCGCAATGCCGACCTGCGCGGCGTCAGTTACGAGATCAATGCCTTCATGCATTTTGACACGAGGAAAACCGAACGGTCCGTGCAGGCCTATGAGCACAAGAACACTTACCTGGGGATGAAAGGCCAGATCGTCGGCGCCTCGGACATCTATCTGATCTTTGACGGCGATCGCCAGGGCAACGGTGCGGTCAACAATTATCCGGACAAGAATGACAACCATGCCGCCGAGGGAGTCAACATGTTGATGTGCGACAGCAGCGTCAAATGGGTCAAAGGCGGGAAAGCCTATTTGCGGGCCTATGAGCTCTCCCAGGATGAAAACGGGCAGGGCCAAAGCGTCAATTATCAAACCGCGCCCTAAGGGCCTGTTCTAAAAGGCGGAGACGACGTGAGGAGACTCACTTTTCTTCGGATGACGCCGGCCTATTCCATCGAAAATCAGAGTCTCATCACACCTCGACTCCTCCGAGAGAATGGATTTTCAACCAGGCTCGAAGGGACCACGAGCGCTTGGGCCAAAACACTTCAAACCAGGAATCGCTCGCCCTGGGCAGTTCACCACGATCCGCACTTTGTCTGACTCAATCCACATCGAAACTCCATCCGTCCCGTAATTCTATGAAACCAGCACAACTCCATGCGTTCGCCCTCACCGCGGCGATTCTGACCATCCTCGGCTCCGCCCATGCCGCCAACCTTGTGACCTTTCGCGAGGGGGTTAATGGCTACGCCGGAACTCAGGATACATTTATCAGTTCGACAGTTCCAACGACCGACAGCAGCGCCGCGACCACGATCGAAATCGATCTGGAGGGAGACTTGGGCGAGTATGTGCTTCTGCGCTTTGATAGTATTTTTGGCCCCGGGACCAACCAGGTTCCGACGAAAGCCAAGATCCTCTACGCCTCCCTGACCGTCTTGATCACGAACACGGGGAATGATCCCAAAATCCACCGGATGCTCGTCCCATGGAAGGAGACCGACACCTGGGAGACGTTGGTCGATGGCATCGTCGCGGACGATGTCGAGGCGGCCGCGACGGAGGAAGTGACCTTTCCAGGCAACGGCTCCATCACCGTCATTTCGCTCCCCGTGAGCGGTCTGCAAGCGTGGTCGGACGGGTCCAAGACCAACCATGGTTGGGTGTTCCTCCCGGGCGGGACCGACGGCACGGACTTCAGTTCCTCGGAACATTCGAATGTGGACAATCGGCCTCTCCTGACCGTGGTCTGGTCCACGGTGGACGAGCCGTTTGTGCGGTCGGTCGCTCCACTCCACGGGGCGACGGGTGTCCCGGTGGATGCGAACATTCAACTCGTCATCGTGGATGGTGCTACGCCGAAGTTGAATCCCGCTTCGGTTCAGCTTCTCGTGAATGGCCTGAGTGTGAAGCCCGTTCTCGACAAACCGGCGGGCACCACCGAGACGACGATCACCTACGATCCACCCTCGAACCTGCCCCAGAATTCGCGGATTCCTGTGCGCGTGATTTACGCCGACACCGCCACGCCTCCGCACGTGAGCACGAATGATTTCAGCTTCACCACCCGGGCGACGACCGCGACCCTCGTCGCCATCGATGACAAACAAGTCTGGCGATACGACCGGACGGGGACCGATCTGGGCACGGCTTGGACGGCAAAAGTTTTCAATGACACCGCCTGGGAACAGGGGATGGCCTTGATCGCCGAGGAATCTGGCGCCACCGCCGAACCCATTCGAACGCCGATCAGCCGCTACAATGACGCCGGGGATTACGTCCAAACGTTCTATTTCCGCACCCACTTCAATTACACCGGAGCGCTGGGTGGCGACCTGTTCCTGCGCCACGTCGTGGATGACGGCGCCGTGTTCTACCTGAATGGCGTCGAGCTCCATCGATTCGGCCTGGCCGCTGGGGCCACGTTTGATTACCTGACTTCTTTCGGCGGCCATGAAAATGCCTATGAAGGTCCTTTCGTCATTGGCGGGACCAACTTGGTCGCCGGTGATAATGTTTTTGCTGTGGAAGTTCATCAATCCGGCACGAGCAGCTCGGACATGGTGTTCGGGGCGGAACTCCTGGTGTCCACCACGCCGCCGACACCGGTGACACCTGTGACACCGCCACCCCCCGCGGGAAATGTTGTCACCAATATCGTCATTGCCATCAATGACCAACAAAAGTGGCGCTATGAGAACACCGGAAAAGACCTCGGCACGGCCTGGAAAGACAAGAGCTTCAATGATGCCT
>CAYHFE010000180.1:0-12657 GCA_964355375.1 uncultured Verrucomicrobiota bacterium | reverse complement strand
GCCTGAGTATGCAATGGAAATGGGTGGAACGGGCTACCAGCCCGTCCTCGGCGGCCTGTCTGCCGAACAGGCAGGCAACTTGCCGCCGAGTCTGGCACGGAATTTGGACTCTTGAATCAGTGAGATTTCGGGCAACAAAGCCTGTGGGCTGGTAGCCCACAGGAACGGGCAAGTTGCCCGTTCCACCCTGAACTCAAATGCATGGATACGGCTTGGCGCGGTGGGGCGAGACTCCGTCGAGCCTTGAAATTGTTGTAGGCAAAAAAGTCAGGGCTCGACGGAGTCTCGCCCCACCCCGGTTCATGAAGAGTTTTTCACGGTCGGTTCGAGTGGCCAGCCCCGATGAATGTGTTGGGAGCAATCTCCGAAAGAAATCGTCTAAGAAATATGAACCTCAAGTGTCAGAAAGTGTGTGACCCGTCGTCGGCGGTGCCGTGAGCGAGCGAAGGACCGAGCCGAGGGACGCAATAAGATGACTCAGCCACGCATGATCGCGGCCGGATCAGATGAAGCCAGCGCGGATTCGCCCCGATCGGAATCGATCGAGGAGCTCTTTGCCGTCTTGGAGTCACCACTCTTGAACTATGCCATGCGCGTGATGCGGACATTTGAAGCGGCCGAGGACGTCGTCCAGGAAGCGTTCTTGCGGTTGCACGCTCAATATGCCGAGGTGCGCGAACCACGTCGATGGCTCTATCGGACGGTGCATAATTTGGCCTTGAACTACCAACGTCAGGCGGACAAGACCGTGCCGCTCGCCACGCCGGTCGGGGATGAGATGCTCTCCGCCGGGATTGAGCTCGCGGATCCGCGCCCTTTGCCGGATGAACAGATGGCCCGTGGGGAAGGAATCGGATTAGTGAGATTGAGCCTGCAAACTCTCGATGAACGGAGCCGGGAACTGATCCGCCTCAAGTTCACCGAGAGGCTTTCGTATAAGGAGATCAGCGCCCGCACCGGCCTGACGACCGGCCATGTCGGGTACTTGCTGCATCATGCGTTAAAGGCCGTCGCCAATGAACTGGCCGCAACCGGAGGTGTGCTATGAATGTGGACCCGTCTCAGGATCCGCGCGGTCAGAGGGAGGCGCAAGTGACGGCCTGGCTGCTGGGTGAACTGTCGGCCGAGGAGGCCGCGGAGGTGCGGGCCGCGCTGGCGCACGATCCAGAGTTGGCCCGATGGCATGATCGTCTCGAGAAGACCATCGGATGGGTCAGGCAAGTTTCCTCCGAGCCGGACGAACAAAACAGTGTGGCCACCACGCCGCTTCGGCTTTCCGAGCGCCTCCGGGACCCGTTGCTGCAGCGTTTCAAGACCGTGACGCCGAGAGAATTTCAATCCTCCCCGCGCCGTCCATTGCCCTGGTTTGTTCCGATGGCGGTAGCAGCGGCTTTGGTCGCGCTGCTCGCGTTGATCGCTCTGCCACCGATGGCCAAGGCCAAAGCGCGTGCGCAACATTCACCGATGTTGGACGGAGTGGCGCCTCCCCAAGCCGGCACCGACGTTCAGGTGGACGCGGAAGCGACCCAAACAATCGGTTGGGGTCGCCCTGCGCTCGCTTCCGCCGGTGACGCCAGATCCGCCAAGGAAGTTGTTCCAATTCAGAATCGCCCCGACTTGACTCCAGAGTCGGCGCCGGTCTCCGGTGCCAGGCCGACGTCCCGCCGATCCGACGCCTCTCAGGGTGAACCCGGCGGGCCGACCGCATTTGGAGCGATCGTGGTCGCACCCGCTCCGCCGCAACCTGGGGCCAGACCTGAGGCCAGAGCTGGGGCGCAGACCATTGCCCTTCCGGCGTCTCTGCAAAATCCGGATGTCGGCGGTATTGTATCGACCATGGTTGGCGAACAGGATGCCGACAAGAGTCTAATGAAGGAAGCGGCGCCTCCGACCGGCGCGCAGGGCCGATTAGCTGGCGGTGATTTTGATTTAGGTCCTGGTGGAGGAGGTCTGGGTGGGGGAGGAGGCGCCCGAAGCGGAGGCGGGGCTGGATTTGGCGGCGGGGGTGGTGGCTTCGTCGGCCGAGCCCCATCCGGAGGCGTGGCAAGTCAGAACAGTCCGGTCACCGAGCCTACCGCCCCGGCTGGGGTGCCGATGCTAAACGATCTTCAAAGTCTGGCGATCGAGAGCGGAGCCCGGGGAGTGTTGCTGGCGAACTCCGCCCCATCACCCGTGGACAAGAGTGGAGTGACGGTGGAGTCGCTGACTCGAAATAATGACTTTGCCTTGGCGGAGAGAGTCGCGTTACAGGGCCTGGAGGAAGCGCGCAAGTCCACGACCCTCGGATTGCAGGTCAATACGGCCACGCCGACGGCGGAGGCTTCGGCCGCCGGGCGGCCCGGGGCGGTCGCTGACTCCAGGTTCCTTTTCCGACCGAAACCGTTGGATGAGACTCTCAGTGAACAAGACAAGAAGCCGGGCATCGTGCCGACGCGTCTGGCAGACAGGGCCGAAGCCGCCAATGGAATCGCCATGGAAGTCGATGGATTGCGGGTTTCTCGAGGGAACTCGGCCAAGGACTCGGACCGGGATGGTGCCGCGGTTTTGGGCGATACCCCACAGTTGGGAAGGCTGTTCAAATCGGAGTCTGCCCCAATTCCAAGAGATCTGAATCTGGGCCGTCAGTTGACGGAAGACCGGCCTCTCGCAGCTCTTGCCGACGGTGGCAAAGATCGCGCAGAAATCAGACAGACGAACGAAAGTCTCAGGAAGGAGATCACCGCCAATCTCTGGACTGAATCCGCGTTGGAGGGTTCGGCCACTGCGGACGAACTCCGGCGGCGAGAGCCAGCGCTTCCCGGCAAGCCGGCACAGCCACTGCCGCAGCCGAAGCTGGCGGAACGCGAATCGTGGTCCTTCAACGGCGCGACCGCCAATTTCGGTAATACCACCGCGCTGTCGGCGCTGCCATCCACATCCGAGAAGTCGGAGTCGAAGAAGCTCCCGGAACTGCGGGATGTTGAAGTGGCTTTCAGCGCGGGCACGGCGGACGTCAAAGCGGTTGAAGAAGTGCGGGACGAGATGCTGGTTGAGAAACTCGACTCCAAACCTCAAACGCTAAACTATCGCTTCGCCAGCCCGGAAGGCTTGACCCAAATGCCAGGCCAACGCCAGGGCGGTCGCGGGGAACTCGCCCAGGCCGCGCCGTCGGAGTCCAAAGAAAAGGCGGGTCAGGTCGAGCTCTCCGATGCCGAAGCGCCGCCCATGACTTTCTTCAAACGCGTCGAACCAGACGAAACTCGGCCAGCGGCGGAGCCTCAGCTCATGCGACACTACGGATTGACGCCTCGGGCCGAGGGTAACACCAAAGGGAACGCCGTTTCGCCGCTCGCCGGGAAAAAGCCGGCCGCGTCGGCTCCGGCGCCGTCCCGGCCGTTGCCCCCGGCGCAAGAGGACATGAATTCGCTGGCGAAGAACAAGCTCGGCGCCTCGGTCCCTGAATCGGAATTGGTCCGTCAGACGATGCGTCCGGCCCAGCCGACTCCGCCTGGCGCCGCGAGTCTTGCTTTGGGCGAGTTGGCGCGGCAGGAGACGTCCACGCGCCGCTCCCGCCTCACGGAGCAAGGCGATAAGGCGCAAAAAGAAGCGGCTGCCGAGGCGGTGATCCCGGACCGACAACCGGAGGCAATCGTGCGGAAGTTGGAGGAGGCCAAAGCGCGAATCGCCCCTGCCGCCGCGCCCGTTCCGCAACCCGAAGTTCAAACCAGCCAGAATCCATTCTCCACCTTTTCGCTCAACGTCTCGGACGTTTCCTTCCGCCTGGCGGCGGCGGGTTTGGAAAAAGGCGTCATGCCCGACCCGGCCACGGTTCGGAGCGAGGAGTTCATCAATGCCCTCGATTATCGCGACTCAGAGCCGCCGCCGGGCGTGCCCATCGCCTTCGCCTGGGAACGAGCCCGCTCTCCCTACACACACAACCGCGATTTGTTGCGGTTATCGGTCAAGACCGCGGCCCAAGGGCGAACCCCTGGCCGCCCGATCAATCTCGTCGTGCTGCTGGACAACTCAGGTTCAATGGAGCGTGCGGATCGCGTCAGGATTATTCGCGAGGCGCTGCGGGTGCTGGCGTCTCAGCTTCAACCTCAGGACAAGCTGAGCTTGATCGCGTTCGCCCGCACGGCGCGGCTCTGGTCCGACGGAGTGCCGGGCAGTGAAGCCCCTCGGGTCGCGGAACAAGCCGGCAATTTGACGCCCCAAGGCGGAACCAATCTCGAGGACGCGATGACTCTCGCCTACCAAACGGCGGTGCGGCATTACCTCGGAGGTGGCGTCAATCGCATCGTGCTGCTGACCGACGGCGCGGCCAATCTTGGCCATGTCGATCCGCTCGTCCTGCAGCAAATGGTCGAGACCCACCGCCAGCAAGGGATCGCGCTGGATTGTTTCGGCATTGGCTGGGAAGGCATGAACGATGATCTGTTGGAAGTTCTGTCGCGTCATGGCGACGGACGTTACGGCTTTCTCAACACGCCGGAGGAAGCCGGGACGGAGTTTGCCGGCAAATTGGCGGGCGCGCTGCGCGTGGCTGCGTCCGACGTGAAGGTGCAAGTCGAATTCAACCCCAAACGAGTCACGTCTTATCGGCAGATCGGTTACGCCAAACATCAATTGAAGAAGGAGCAATTTCGCGACAACTCCGTCGATGCCGCTGAAATCGGCGCGGCCGAAGCCGGCAACGCCCTTTACCTCGCCGAAGTCAATCCGGCTGGCGAGGGCGTGTTAGCCGTGGTCCGGGTCCGGTACAAACTTCCCGGAACGACCGATTATCACGAGATGGAATGGCCCGTTCCCTACGCGGGCAAAGCTCCGGCGCTCGATCAAGCCGGTCCGGCCTTGCGCCTGGCGTCCACGGCGAGCGCATTCTCGGAATGGCTGGTCGCGAGCCCGTGGGCTGCCGAGGTCACACCCGAACGCTTGCTCGCTGATTTGCGCGGCGTGCCGGAAGTCTATGGCGCCGACGCGCGCCCCAAGAAACTGGAATGGATGATTCGCCAGGCCCAAACTATCGCCGGGAAATAATCGCCGCGGGCCTTCTCGACTCACCCCGGGGATACTCTTACTCGGATTCAACCACACTTGAACATGAACCTAGAAACCGCCCTGCAGCCGGAAGAAACGAAAAACCCCCTCAGCCGGAACGATGCAATTGAAATGGGGAGCGCACGCGCCCTCGCGTGCCGTGGTCGGCGCCCTCGCCGACCACAAGGGCGCGTTCGAACGAGTCACCATGCGGTGACTGAATTGGGTCTCCATTCCGACCGGCGAGGCGCCGATCGGGACACGCGAGGGCGCGTGGGCTCCCCGAGTCCGACCGAAGACACACGGCTTAGTGTTGTGCCCACGCCGCAGTTCATCCGCCGGGTGAACGGCACCCGCTTGAGAGTTTCCTTTCTTTCGGCATGTTTCGATTTTTTCGGCCATTCAACAACCGGATTTGCGCGGAGCACTCGACTGATCGTCCTGGCGACTCTGGCTTCATTTCTCCTCACCGCCGGCCGGGCCGCTGAAACCGCCGCCGAAGTGAAGAGTCTTTCCGTCAACGGCGGTCTCGAGGATGGCAAAGCCAGGCTGGTCATTGAGGCCGTTCTGAAAGGGCTTTCGGCGGACCGCGAGAAGCTGTTGTTCTCGACGGCCCTGCAGCACACCATGCGAGTGACTCGCGAGAAACTCAGCCATTCGCTGGTGGCCACGATCGACGTGCTGCAAGGCGAACCCAAGGAGCTCACCTTCACCATCGCCGGGGAAGGAGAGATCCTTCAGGTCAGCGGCGAGGGGTTGCTGGATTGGAGTGTTCGACAAGAAACCAATCGCGCCCGCATCTTGGTCCTGCGTCCGCGCAAACTGGAGAAGCCGGGGACACCGCTGACCGTGCAGATCACGGCCGAACGCGAATGGAAAAGCCTGCCCGGCGCGGTCGGGCCGTTGGTCTTGGTTCCGACCCAGCCCGCGCTCTTTCACGGCTACGTGCAGGTGACGGCGGCGCCGGATCTGGAAGTGCAAGCCGAGGGCTCGACGGGCTTGGTCCCAATCGACCTCAAGTTTCTTCCCGCGGCCATGCGTCCGACGGCGAATCCCGACGAGCCCGAACCGCTGGCTTTTCGCTTTCACGGCGCGCCGTATGCCCTGCCGTTGAAGATCGGCGTGGCCGATCCCGAGGCTCGGCGGATTGTGCTGCGGGATTTCCGCCTCGTCGGACAGCTCGGCAATCAGACCGCGGCATTTACGCTCAACGCCGTGGCGCGGGTCCGCGATCCCCAGGGCGGTTCGCTCGTGCTTTTGTCCGGGGGCGTGGCTCTCTCCCAGCTCAATCCTCAGCCGGACCGCCACCTCCGATTCGAGCAAGGCCGTTTCATCATGCGCTTCGACCGGGCCGGGGAGTTTCCGGTGGAGTTGAAATTTCATGCCACGGTTCGCCCGAGCGACAACGGGAGCGTGGTCGATTTTCGGGTGGCGCCGAGCGCGCTCCAGCCCATCGCCCTCGAGGGCTTGGCCGCGGACACGCAACTCGAGTTCGCCGGCGCGGCCCGGCCCGAGCGGGTCGGGGGCACGTTTGCCAGCTTTTTGCCCCCCGATGGCACGGTCCGATTCACGTGGAAAGAAGCCCGCGCCGAAGCCGAGGCCAAGCTCTTCTACGCCGCGGAAATGCTCGCGCAGATCAGCGTCAGCCCGGGCTTGATGCGGCAGGCGACGCTGCTGGATTTCAAGATCATGCAGGGTGAGCTCAGCCGGATCGCCCTGCTCCTGCGTGGACCGGGCGAGGTCACGCGGGTGCAAGGCGACCAGGTCCTGGCGTGGAATGTCGAACCGGGCGCGACCCCGGCAGAGCGCCGGCTGACCGTCCAGTTCAACCAGCCGCAGAAAGACCATTTCGCTCTCCAAGTGCAGATGCAAACGCCCTTGGGCGCCTTTCCGCAGACGGCCGAAGTGATGCAGTTGCGCCCGGAAGCGGCGACCCGATTTGCGGGCTTCTTCCGCATTGTCAATGAGGGCGCCGTGCGCCTGGAAATTGCCCAAGCCAGCGGGCTTTCGCAGATTTCTCCGGAGCAGTTTCCGGAAAATGAAACAACCAAAAACCTCTGGCGATCTTTGGGAAGCCAGCGATTCGCCTATCGATTTGCCGGGGCGGAGTTTGCCCTGCGCATCCAGGCCGATCAAATCCAGCCCGAACTGTCGGTCTCGCAACTCTTGGTTTACAACTTTGGAGAGAACGAACTGACGATCGACGCGGAGATTGAGTTGGACATTCGCGAAGCGCCGCTCCGGGAGCTCTTGCTCCACGTCCCGAAAGGCTTTGCCATCGCCCGTCTGACCGCCCCGGCTCTGAGCGACTACTTCCTGCGCGAGCCGGCGGACCAAACCGAGGCCGAATTGCGCGTGGTTTATAGCAAGCCCGTGTCCGGCCGCGAGGTGCTGCAACTGCGGTTGGAGCGGAATCAAGCGCTTGGGTCCTCGACTTGGGCTCTGCCCCGGATTGAGGTCAACAAAGCGAAATCGGTCCGCGGGTTTGTGGCGGTCTCGGCCGACGCCGGTTTTCGTCTGACGCCGGAACGAACCCAGGCGCTGACCGACATCGCGACCGCATTTGTCCCGCGCAAGATTCCGGGGATTCAAGTGGCGTTTCGGTTGAGCGAGCCGTCGTGGCAGGCGACGCTGCGGGTGGAACGGCTCCCGCAAACGGTCCAGTCCGACGTGCTGCATTTGTTCTCCATCGGCGAGGGCATCGCCTACGGCAGCAGCGTCATCAATTTTGCCGTGTCCGGGGCGCCCATGTCCGCCTTCAAAGTGGAACTCTCCGACGAGTATTTCAACGTCGAGTTCACGGGCAAAGACATTCGCAACTGGCAGAAGACGACCAATGGATTCCTCGTCCAGTTGCACACGCCGGTGGCGGGAGCCTACACGCTGTTGGCCACGTATGAACGCCCCTTCAAGGCCCAAGGGGAAGCGCTCACCTTCACCGGGGCTCGCCCCCTGGACGCGCAATCGGAGCAAGGACACACCCTTGTCATCAGCGCCTACCAATTTCAAGTGACGCCCGCCGAAGTCTCGCCGGGGTTGCTCCCGCTCGAGACGGGAGAGGTTCCTCCGGAGTATCGCCTGTTTTTCGACGCTCCCATTCTGGCCGCCTACCGCTACACGTCGCGCCCATTTAATCTGCGCCTGACCTTGAGCCCGCTGACTCAGGGCGATTCCTTAAGCCAGGTCGTCGATCGCGCCTCCCTCCTCACGCGGATTTCCAAGGAAGGCCAGGTGCTCACCGATGTGCGGTACTTTGTCAAGAATCGCGGGCACACTCATTTTCGCATGACGCTGCCGGAAGGGACGGAATTGTGGTCCGCCAGCGCGAATGGCTCGCCCGTCGTGCCGGTGACCGACACCAAAGCGAACTTGCTGCCGCTGCCACCGGGCGCCGATCCGAACGCCTTGATCACGCTCGACGTGAAATTGGCCGCGCGTTCGAAGGAGGCGCGGCGTGTGACCTTGGCCGCGCCCATCGTGGCCGCGCCGGTCATGCTGGCGGAATGGAAACTCGAACCGGATACCGACCAGCGCCTGGTTTATCGCAAGGGATCGCTGACGCCGGTCGGTGGCGTGTCGGATGATTCCGGATTCGCGCAATTGGCCCGGGTCTTCAAAGGAGATCAAGCCGAGAGACCGGGGATCCTGCTCTTCGCGGCGCTGGCGTTGACGGCCCTCGGGGTGATGGTGTGGCGCTGGTCGTGCGGGGCCGGGGTCTATCGCTACAGTCTCCGCCAATGCACGGGCGTGGCGTTGGGTTTGATCGCGCTGGCCCTCGCGCTGGCGGTGTGGATTCAGTTCTACGCTCTGGCCGAGGACGCGAGGCTCACTCCCTCGCGAGAAATCACGTTTGTCGCGCCGGTCCAACAGGCCGGAAGCGCGCTGTCGGTGGAGGTGGAGAATCTGGAAGGGCTGGTCTCGATCCGGGGATTGGCTTGGCGCCTCTGGCCGGTGCTGGCCGCCCTGGCGGTCTGGGGTTATGGATGGCTCCAGGGCGAGAGCTGGCGGAGATCGGCCGGTTCCATCGCCGGCTGGACCTTGCTGGCCTGGGCCGCGCTGCGCTGGCCCAACGGTGTGCCGTTCTTCTTGGGGATTCTGGGCCTGTTCCTGTTCGTGCGCATTCTCGTCCCCGCAGTGCGCCGCCTCAGTCGATTGCCGCGAAAACCGCGGCGCGCCCGGCCAACACCACCTCCTCCGCCGTCGCCTTCCAGTGGGGCGGCGGCGGCGGTGGCCCTTTGGGTCGGCGGATTGATGATTTTGGGCGCGGCCGCCAGCGCGGCGGATAGCCCGGCCTTGGGGAAGGGCCCGGCCTCGAGCGCGGTGCCTCCCGCCAAGGAGAGTCCGCTGGCGGATGCGATGGTGCAACGGATCCGCATCGAAGACCGCTTTGCCCTGGCGACCGGCCACATCCGCTGGCCCGCGTCGAAAGGTCAATTGCTTCCGGTCGTTTACGAACCAGCCGTGGTGACGCGTCTTTCGTTTCCCACCAATGCGCTGAAGCTGATCCAGGCGCCGGTGGGATCGAAAAGGGCGCATCAACTGCTCGCGCTGGAGACGGGCTTGTTCGAGGTCGAGGTTCAGTATCAAATCCACGTGGTCAAAAAGGAGTCGGAAAGCGGCATGACCCTGCCGAACCAGTTTGGCTTGGTCAATCAACTCGAGCTCACGCTGGTTAATCTGGATGTGGACGTGTTTTCGCCGCAGGCGGTCTCGATCGAACGGGCGGCGGTCGGGAGCAACACCGTCGCGAAGCTCATTCTCGCGCCGGTCAACGAAGCGACGATTGCTTGGAAGCCACGCAGCCGGGATGTGACCCGCGAGAAGGCGGTCTTCTATGCGGAATGGTCGCAGCTCTACGTGCCGGCTGCGGGGGTGATCGAGGGAGTGCATTACGCCGCCATTCGTCCGGCCCAAGGTGAATTGCGCGAGTTGGTCTTCGAGGTTCCGGCCGGGGCGACGATCACCGATGTGGTGGATCCGGCGAAACCGGGGATCGTGCCTGCCGCCAAAGTCGCGGCCGGAGCCAGCGGCTCGGGATCGTTGGTCGCGCTCTGGCGTTTTGACCCGGACTCCCGCCAGCTCCGGGTCAGCTTGAATCCGGCGCAATCGCGGCCGTTCGGCCTGCTCGTGCGCTCGCAAGTAGCCACGTCACCGCTGCCCTACGAGCGATCCGTCGGCCTGGTGAGTGTGGCCGGAGCGGCTGGCCAAATCGGTCTGTTGGGTGTGGCCACGAGCCCTGAGGTGCAATTGGACACGGTCAACGCCGAAGCGTTTTCGCCGATTAACCTGGAAGATTTCCCGACCATGGCGGTCCAGAGTCTGGCGACGCCGATTCCGGGGCTGACGGTGCGGCGGGCGTTTCGCTACGCTGATCCGAAGGCGATGGCTGGGTTGAAGGCCTCGGCGGTCGAGCCGGATGTGCGCGTCGAATCCCAGGATACGCTTTCGCTCGGAGAAGACCGCACGGTGTTGGCGGCGAACGCCACCGTCGATATCACCCGGGCCGGCATCTTCCGGTTGAGCTTTGTTCTGCCGGCGGGGTTGGACGTGGAATCGATCAGCGGCCAGGCGATGAGCCATTGGACGGAAGCCCGATCGGAGGTGGGGCGAGTTATTACGGTGCATTTTCGCGGCCGGACGGAAGGGCAGCAGCAATTCGCCATCAGTTTGTCCGGGCCGGGAGTGAAGGCGACCAACGCCTGGAGCGTTCCGCAGTTGGTTCTGCGCGAGGCCACCAAGCAAAGAGGAACATTGGTGATCGTGCCGGAGCAAGGGATGCGGTTGCAGGTGTCGGCCCGATCCGAAGTCACGCAGTTGGATCCGCAGAAGTCGGGCATCCGCCAGAAAGGCGTGCTGGCCTTTCGCATTCTGCAGGTGCCTTGGAGCCTGAAGCTGGATATTGAACAGGTCGATCCTTGGATCCAGGTGACGAGCCTGCAACATGCCACGGTCAGCGAGGCCTTGGTCAAGGTGGCGGCGAATTTGCAGTACCAGATCGAGAACACGGGCTTGAAATCATTTCGCATCTGGGTGGCGACGAATGCGGCCAGCGTGCGTTTCCAGGGTGAGCAGCTTGCCGACTTCCTGCCCATCTCCGGTTCGGTCACCAACGGTTTGCAGGCCTGGGAGGTCAAGTTGCATCGGCGGGTCATTGGCCGGTACCTTCTCCAGCTCACCTACCAAACGCCCGTCCCCGCGCAGGCGCCGGAGACGCTGGTGCGAGGGGTCCTGGCGGCGGAGGTGAATTTGCAGCGCGGGTTTGTGACCCTGCAATCGGGCGGGCGTTTGCAGATGCATGTCGAGGCCCTGCCGGCCGCGCTTCAGCCCACCGAATGGCAGAGCATTCCCAAGGCATTGCAGCAGGATTTGCCCGCCATCTCAGCGAATCTCGCTTACCGTTTGGTCGAGCCGGCCTTTCAGCTTCCTCTCAAATTTGACCGACATGAGGCGGCCAAGTTATTGCCGGCTCGGGTCAACAGTGTGACGCTGACCTCGGTCGTCTCGGATGACGGGGTGATGCTCACCCAAGTGCGGTTGGAGTTGCTCCCGGGGGACAAGCGCCTGCTCCATCTGACGTTGCCCAAGGACGCGCGGTTCTGGTTTGCTTTCGTCAATCAAAACGGGGTCTGGCCGTGGCGGGAACAGGATCGCATTCTCATCCCATTGGAGCCGCAAGCCCGGACCGGCCAGGCGATACCGGTCGAGCTCTTTTATAGCAGCCAAGTGGGCGCGAGTGGCGCCCGGGTTTTGGATTGGCAATTGGCGGGCCCAAAATTCGATCTGCCGCTCGAAAACATCACCTGGCAGGTTTACCTGAATGAGAAGTGGCATCTTCGCCATTGGACCGGCACCCTGCAATTGCAGGCCGAGCGAGCGGTGGCGCCGCTGGCGACGGTCAATCTCCAAGCCTATCTGCAAAACGAAGCGACCGTGCAGAAGGAGAAGACACGCGAAGCCGAAGAGATGCTGGCTTTCGGAAACTCTCTGCTCGATCGGGGCGATCCGCAGCAGGCCCGCCGCGCGTTTCAATCCGCCTTTGGCTTGAGCCAGCATGATAACGCCTTCAACGAAGACGCCCGGGTGCAACTCAACAATCTCAAAGTGCAGCAGGCGCTGGTCGGCTTGAACGTGCGGCAGGCGGTCACGGGGGGCAAGGGCGAGGCCTTGACGAGCAATCTCCGGGATTTGCGCAATCGCAAAGACGTCAATTACACCCAGCAGGATGCCAAGCAGATCATCGACCGGAATTCCGCCGATGAAAACGCCGCCTTCATGCGTCTGGCGGAACGGCTCATTCAACAGCAGGATGCCGCGACCTCGAGTCCCGGGGCCATTCGCGCCTCGATCCCGAAGCAGAGCCGTTTGCTGACGTTCAAGCGCGCCGTGGCGGTGGACACCTGGGCGGATCTGAAAATTGGATTACAGGCGACGGCGGCGCGGGCGGCCTCGTGGGGCGTGCGGGTGCTGATTCTGGCGGGGCTGTTTGTCATGCTCGCGCTCCTGGCCTGGGCGGCTCGATCGTTCCGCAATGATGGAGCGAACCCGAAGGAATGAGGGTCAGAGCGGGGGCGTTCGGAGTGCGGGAGTCTCTCCATGATCTCGCGGTGGGGTGAGACTCCGTCGAACCCTGACTTTCTT
>CAYHFE010000179.1:0-12677 GCA_964355375.1 uncultured Verrucomicrobiota bacterium | reverse complement strand
TGCCGCCCAACGAACTGAGGTTTGGAATATAATCGGCCTGGCGGACGACGCTCGCGCCGAGTTGAAAAGGCACAGGCAACGCCTGATCCACCACCCGCCATTCCCGGGTGGCGAAGCTGTTCCCCGAAGGCGGTCGCAAGACATCCATACCGACCGGCACCAGGTAGATTCGCGGGGTGTAGGAGAGCCCGTTCCCGTCATATTTGCTGAACCAGACACCCACGGATCGGATCTTAGTGGCAAACCGGCTGGCGTCATACGCGCTGTCGCCGCCGCCCAACGGCCAGCCGAAGAAATTCAACGCCGAGGTCACGGTCGTGGGAAACCGAATGACCAAGGCGGGCTGGGCTCCGGCGCTTTCAGCCGCAAAGGGCCGGCAGAAGCGGCGGAATTCGGGCAGATTCCACAAGTTGTCCACGACGTGGCGCTGCAATTCCCGGCGCCAAGCGTCGTCCGAGGAATCGCGGAGGCGGAACAGTTCCTTGCGCAAGGAGAACCGGGAGCGTTCGGCTTCCGGATTGTTGAAGCCCATTTGGGTCTTGAGCACATCAAAGTTCTGGTTCAACCGCGCCATCGGGTCAGCCAAACCGGGCTGGCCCGTCTGCGGCACACCGTTAACCACCTGACCGAGGCTGCGCTGCCGGATGATATCGGTCAGGAACGCCTGGCCACCCCGCGTGTCGCTGCCGAGCAGATTGACTTCGTAATCGTAGGCCGTGGCCGCGAGGAAGACATAGCGCGCGGCCAGATCGAATTGCGCGCGGTACTTCTGCAAGGCATCGTTGCGGAAGATGCGGAAGGTCATGTCCTGGTAGCGGCTTTGCGTCGTCGCGGACGCTGCGTTCTTGCGGAAGCCGACTCGTTCCTCGATCAGGCGCTGGCCTTTGGCGACGGCCGTCTGGAAACGCCCGATCGTCTGATTGAACACTTCCTTCTGGTTATAGACTTCCAAGCGCAGAGGCGCTTCCTCGCGCAACATCTTGGAGATCTGCCGCATCTTCTCGGCCGCTTCCTCGCCCGCTTCGAAAATCGCTTCCTTCTCGTCCACCAGAGCGAGATCGAGCTCGGCCTGATTGGCGGCGGTTTCCTTGTCCTTCTCCAGACCGGCCACTTTCAACTCCTGCGCGTTGGCCGCCACTTGCAGAATGTTCGCGGCTGCGCGTCCGATGAACAAGGCCGCGGCGCGACCGGCCGAGGTGACGTCGCTGGCTAAGCCGACCACTTTCGGAAACGCCTCAGCGGTGGCATCGGCTAGACCGGAGGTTAATTCGGCCGCCGTGCGCAGGCCCATGATCTCGCGCTGCCGGTCATAAATGGTCTCGCTCAGGCTGCGTACTTCGGTGTTCCGGTTGCGAACAATCTTGACGCGGTCAGCAGAGAATTCCGCCGCCGTAAGCTGGATCTCGGAATCGTCCAGCCGCACTTGGACTTCGCGCAGGAGATTGTCGTACTGCCGGATCATCTGTTTGAGGCGCGTCTGGGCTTGGACCATGTCCGACAGCGACATCTGAATTTCGCCCGGCGCCCGGCGTTGACCCCATTCGGGCGGAGCCGTGAAGGCGTAATCTCCTTCCACTCGCGGGTAATCGACAGCCAACTGGCCGCCCTCCAAATTGGCCACGTTAACGCCGTCGGAGCCCTGGGGAGCGTCCTCCGGGAAGGTCATGCCGCCGACCCCCAATCCTTGGATCAAAGCGGAGTAGTAAGCAGTGATCGATTCGGCCGGGGGCGCGTTTTCGCCATTCACATCGGTCGTGTTCACATACATATAGTGATACAGGTCCGGGCCGTCATAGCCGCTGGCGTAGGTCTTGCCCGGTCCGACGTCCCCGGCGTAAGGATAACCGAAGATTTCGATCAGCCGGTTCTTGTAGTCCCGTTCCTGGTCCTTGGTATTGGCTTGGAACCGCTCGACGGAATCCTGGTTTCGGCGCAGCAATTCCGAGGCTTTGTTGACTTCGTCCCAGACCAGGACGGCATTGCGCAAGGCTTTCTCCGCGCGGGTGGCGACCTGTTCGAAGTGCGTCTTCCCCGCCGCCACTTCGCTCGGATCCAAGTCGAAGGGCACCGCGCCTTTGGCCAGACCGAGCGGATTCAAGCCGGTGTCGGCCTCGTCCATGCGCCGCTGGATTTCGTCGCGTTGCGCCACGATTTCGGCCAACTCTGTCACGGTCGTTCGATCCACTTTGCGGATGCCAGCATGGGTCGGATCGATATCTTGAGAGGGCAGAATGGTATTGGCGGTCACCCAATCGTAGTAAGCGCCTTGAGCCGCGCGCCGGGCCCATTCGGTCACGCCCCAAGCCCGTTCCTTGTTCCGATCCTGATAGCCCTGCCATTGCCCGTTCGGATCGTCCACGTAGCTCAAGCGGTAGGTGAGATCAACAATCTCCGCGCCGGTCTTGGCCTTTTGCGAAGCGGTCCGGGCGAACTTGCGTTCATCCTGGAAATCAACTTCGACCGCGGCGCCGCCGACCAGGACCGCCTCAGTTCTGGGGATCCAGGTAAAGTTGGTGTGCTGGAGCAACTGATACTGCGACTTGATGGCGGAGAGGTAATGGCCCCAGGCATCGCCGTGGCCCTGCGGAAAGAGAATGCGCCCGTCTTTGTCGTCGATGAAGCCGTCACTGTTCTGATCGCTGATGTTGTAGTTCTGTTGATAGGCAACTTCGCCGTCGCCGAGGGTGAAGTTCCAGAACAGCCGGTTATAGACGGGGCGGGCTCCGACGCCCGCCGCCGTGTCGTCCCGTCCGCGGAGCAAGACCAATTCCTCCTCGATCATGGAATCGAGTTGATTCTGGAAACAGAAGATCGAGGAAGCGAGCGAGCCGTAGATCGAGCCCTGCGCCGCGTTCACCGTGGCGCCGCCGGTGCTGAAGCCGATGGTTGGATCCTGGGCGTCGGCATAGGATTCATTGCCGAGCAGCATGTAGAGATCGGAGATCTTGGTCGCGGCCAGGAGCAGCGCGTTGTTCGCAGGCGAGAAGTTCACCGCCGGAATGCCATCGATGCTCAGGCTGCGGCCCCGGCGCAAGACCGTCTCGTAAGCCTCAATCAAGCCGATGCGATTGACGTTGTCCGCGCTCGGATTAAACGCAATGTCGCCTTCATACCGCGTGCCAGCCTGGACCAGCATGCTGGCAAAAGTATTGACCTCCGAACTGCGGAAGTCCGCGGTCCGGGCGTCGAACGGATTCAAGCCGCGAATGACGCGCTTGATCCAGCCCTCGGCCAAAGCGGGCAAGGTTTGACCCGCGCTGGCCGGATCGCCGACCCATTCGCTCCAGGCATCGATGGGGCGGGTGCCCACCGCGTAGCCGCTGAAACGGCAGATGAAGTAATTGTCGGAGAGCGTGATCAGGCTCGATTCGCGGCCTTCACCCAGGGTGATGTCATTCACGCCGTCGCCGGTGGGCGGTTCCACCCCGTAGCGGACCCAGCCTTTCAGATCGGTGATTTGACCGGTCGGATCGGTGATGGGCAGGTCGGGTTTCTTGCCGCCCTCATCCGCGGGATGATAGTACCACTCGAACTTGAGCCGGCCCGGATCGCCGCCGAAATCACTGCTGTGTCGCAAGGTCAGCCGTTCGTCGAAAATGTTGTCCGACGGCAACACCTTGAGGTCGCCGCGGAACGGCCCGTCGTCGACCCGAATGACCTTCAACCCGACGGGCAAGCCCGGCAAGTTGGGATCATTGTTCTCCGCCACGGTCATGAAGCGCGGCGGAATGCCGACCGGAGCGGTGGACCGGATGAGCGCGGCGTTGCCCAGGATCTGGCCATCGTTGAAGGCGGCGGTGCCGACGACCGCTTCGTTCCCGGCCGGCTTGCTTGTGCTGTCGAACCGATAGTACACATCCAAACCCGACTCCGAGCCGAGCAGCCGTTTCTGGCTGTTCAGCTCCAGACTGAAGCGGTTCAGCGCGACACCGCGCCAGATGCGGAACTCGTCCATCCGGCCCGGGAAGAAGTCGCGCAGGGTGTTGCCCGCATAGAAGCCAGCCCCGACGTAAAGCGGTCCGCCGCCCAGGTACGGCCGCGCCAAATTGGTCATCGCGACCTGGTGAATTCCGTCGTAGAAGATGCGTTGCACTCCGCTGGCGGCATCGAAGGTGCACGCCCAATGATGCCAGTCGGTCGTGTCCGTGTACGTGCCCGGAGTCATCAGACGAAACTCATTCGTGACGCCGCCGAAGCTGAACACGAAACGGTCGCCCGGATCGAAGCCGATGTAGAGGTTGCGTTGCGGACCTCCTCCGCCCTGGCCGATCAAGGCCCTGGGGAAACCGCCGCTCAAGCGCATGCGTTGGAGCCAGAATTCAATGGTGAACGAGCGGCTCAAGAGCTCGACGTTCCCCACGTTGATGGCGTCGTTCTCGCCGTCGAAGAGCATGGCGTTGCCCGGGCGGGGCGGGGCGGGCGGCAAGCCTCCAAGGCCGGCGGTCAAGCCCTTGGGCAGAGCGCCCAGTTCTTCGGGGATCACTTCGCCGCTGTCCGATTTCGTCAAGCCGAGGCGCAGCGCGCGGTCCGGCACGCCGTCTTTGGGATCGAGATCGACTTCGTTCGGGTTGCGGGTCAAATCATAGAGCCGGTCAATCAGGCCGCCCCAGGTCCGGTCCGACGGAGCCAATTCCTTGATGCGGTCGCGCTCGCGTTCCGTGAGAATGTTGGGGAGGAGGAGCGGTTCGCCCACGCCGAACGCTTCGTCAAGATGGCCCTGGAAGGTCAGCCAACGATTGATCGGATCGTAACTCAAGCGCAGCCGGACGACGTACGGCAAATCCGGGAAGTACTCCTTGCCATTGATGTTTTGGCGTTTGAGTTCGTCGGGCACCCGTTCGTTCTTGCCCAATCGGATCGTGCGCGGGCTGAGCGGATCGTAAAGCCGGGCCAGACCCTCGCGGCCGGTTAAATCCGGATCGAGATCGTCGTGGATGACTTGCGCCTTGGCCATCGAGAAGATGTCCGGCAATCCGGCGCGCGACCGGGTCACGGTCGAGCCGATCTCAAGCGTAGGCGCGTTCGGCCAGATGATGCGGAAATGCACATCAACCGGGAAGCTCGGCGTGCCCGCATACCGATCCAACCATGGGATGCAGGTTCCTTCGGTGGGACGCGCCCCATCTGCCGCCGCCGGCATGTAGAAGCCCGCCTGCACGGGATAGAAGTAGCGCACGATGATGTTCGTGGCCCTTCCTTCCGGTCCGGCCGCGCGCGCGTAGATCTTGCCTTTGTAATCCTCCCAGCCCGGTCCTTCCAGGTGCATGGTGTCGGCGCAGATGGGCAGGACGCTCAGCGGCAACGGCGCCTGGATTTCCTTGCCCGCTTCGCCGGTGTAGCGGAAGAAGTAAGGATCTTCCTCAGCCAGGACCTGGTGGGCTTCCATGCCCCATTCCTGGGTGAACGGATTGCGGTACTTCAAGAGCGCGAACGGCTCCGAGAGATGCTCGGTGTTCAGATCGCTCCGCAAGGCCCAGATCTTGCCGTCGGCGATGATGGCGTGCTCTTCATTCAGATTGAACCCAGGCAAGGCCGGGTCAGGCTGGATGTAAACCCGTTTGTCCGAGTAGCGGGTGCCGGGCAAGTCGCCCGAACCGAGCAGGCTGGCGATGATGATTTTCTTGCCGCCCACCGGCCAGCGCAACGCGTATTGCCGCGGCTCGCCGGCCCAGGCCACGCCGATCGAATTCATCTGGTACCAGACCACAATCAACGGATCGACCGAGACTTTCCCGCCGGTCAGCGTATTGACCGGGATGATCGGACCAGCGCGCGTCGGCCGGTCATAAGCGCGATCGGGTCCGGCCCCGTCATAGAAGGCTTTCTCGAACAGGATGTAGCCGTTCCGGCCCGGATAGTCGGTGTGATTGGTGTAGGTGATGGTAGTGGCGATGTCCCACGGCACGTCGGACACCCGCACCCGGCTGTCGTTGTGATGGAAGGTCCGGACCACTTCAAAATGGGGCGGATGGCGTTTCGGATCAGGTTCATCGCCCTCGTTCTTGATGTAGCGCAAGACAGTGTAAGCTTGGTTGCGGAGCACTTCGTTGTTGATGCCCGCGCCCGCCGGCGGAGCCACCGTCGAGGCGTTGAACGTCTTGGCACTGGTGTCGAGCGTGACCCCGGCCCCGCCAATCGGATAGTGCATCTCCTGGAAGCTGTAGAGGAAACCGACGCCGCGCGGCTCGATCTCGACGGGCGCGCCCGCGATGTGCTTGGTGATCTGGCGCGGCCAGACGCCAGCCACGATGGAGAAAACGCGGTTCGTGTCGGCGGCGCTGCTGCTGGCGGACCAGCTCAACTTGGCGATTGCCGGACGGACGGCGTAAAGTTTTTCGGTCGCATCGCTCCAGTGGAAGAAGGTGGTTGGATGCTCGTTCAGAGCATTGCCGCGCAAGATTTCCGGCACCGGCTGAACCCCGGCCGCCGCGCCCAAGGGTCGAACCACCTTCCGGCCGATGGTGGCCGCAGGCACGAGCAGGAAGGCCCGCGACTGTCCATTGTAGCGACCCACGCCGATAATTTCGCCGCGACTGTTGATGGCGTTGGCGCGCTCGAGCACCCAGCCGGTCTCTTCCGGGAGCGTGTCGTTCAGGTCAAAGACTTCCCCGCCGGTCACCAGCGTGGCCCGCAGCGCGCCCGTTCGCTCGGCGGTGCCCACCACCTGGCCGAAATCATTCAGGCCGAGCGCTTCGCTGTTGCCGTTGGCTTCCAAGGCGCCCATGTCATCCAATTCGCCGCCCGCCGCGGCGTAGTAGAGGAAGGCGCGCCGGATCGGAATGGTGGGCACCGCCCGGCGGGTCGCGCCGGGCACGGACAGATCCAAACGGGGCAAGGCCCGCACCGTGAGCCCGGCGCTGTTCGAAAGCGCCTTGTCCTCTTCCACGACCGTGTAATCGTTCGAGATTTCCACCTGATACCAACCCGCGTCTTGCGGTTGCACCGCATTGACCAGGTAAGACGGACCGTTTGCTCCAGGAATGGTGCGCCCATCCTTCTTCCATTGGTAACGGAGCGGTTGCGCGCCTTCGGCCACGACGCGAAACTCGACGCCTTGGCTCCAGTTCCGCGTGGCTGCGACCGGATGCTGCAGGATGGCGGGCACGGAGCGCACCTGGAGGATTTGCAGGCCGGACGGATCCGAAATGAAGGCTTGTTCGCCGCGGGCGGTCACCGTCTGGGCGGTGCCGTCATCCCGGCTGGCCAGGAAGCGCGGCGCCGCCGGATTGGTCACATCCCAAGCCTGCACGCCATTCGCGCCGTCGGCCACGAACGCGTAAAGCGACGTGCCGACTTGCGCCACATCCACAGACCGCGCTTCGCCGGGCGTGTCAAAGCTGCCCACGCGGCGCGGAAAACCAGCGATGCTGACGTCGAAAATCTCGATGCCGACCGAGCCTTCGGCCACATAAACCCGTCCCGCCACCTGGCTGATGCCAGTGATCGGAGCGCCCACCGTGAAGCGTTCGCCCGCACCCGGACCCGCCGGGCTGGTCGCGCGCACCGAGTAGCGGTTGGTCGCGCCGGTTTGACCTTGGACGGTGTAAGTCGAATTGGTCGCGTTCGCGATTTCGACACCATCCCGCAGCCACTGATAGTTGACCGGACCGAGGGCTGCGACCGTGGCGCGGAGCGTGCCCGTTCCGCCGCTGGCGATGACGCCGGGCGCGGTCACGCCAGCCAGGACGAACCGGTCGTCGCCCCGTCGGCGCGCGCCTTCGTGGATGGCACTGCGGAGCACCTCCAGCCATCCGCCGTCTTGAGTGCCGAGGGGCGCCATGTTCGACCATTCCAGGCCGAGATAAGTCACCCGCCCGGCATCGACCAGGAACGTGGCCACGGCCACGCTGCTCCCGCTCACATAAACCTGCTGCGCTCCAGCCGGCAGGGAAGACGCGCTCAGCGCCTGGCCGCTGCCAACCAGCGGAATCGAAGCGGGATCATCGGCAAACTCGGTCGCCGTGGCGCCCGGGCCCCGCGTGAAGGATCCGCTCGCACTGACCGGAGACATACTCGTGTTGAGGAACGAATTGAGCCATCGGGCCGCGTCGGCGTGCATGGCAATGATGGAACCGCCCAGCCGGACGTAATTCGCCCAGGCCAGCTTCTCGGCGGCCGTCAACGAGGGAGTGCCCCGCTCGAGCTTGGGCACGATCACGACTCGGGCCGCGCCAAACGCGGTTCCAGTGAACCCAACCGGCCGGTATCCGAGCGAGGTGAGCGAAGCCCAGACATTGGTCAGTTCGCCGCTCGCGCCGGCGCTGGTATCGACATAGCGGGAGTCGCTGAACACCCGCACCTCTATCCCGCCCGCCAGCGTGCTGGTCGAAATGGCGGCCCCACCGCTCCCCACCTCGAACCGAAGGACGGCCGGTGGACTGACCGACGTCAGTCCGTCCGCGCCGCGTGCCACCACGGTGTAAGCGCCAGCCTCGGCCAGCGTGACATTGGTGAGCATGAGGGTGGCGTTGGTCGCGCCCGCAAGGTCCACGCCGTCACGTTTCCACTGATAAGTGGCGGGACGTTCCAAGAGATAGGCGGGCTGAGTTGCAGCAGATATCGCAATCGGCTGGTCGTCCCATTGACCGGTTCGGGAATTGTAATCAAACGCCAGACCGAAGATGTTGCCCGCGCTTCGTCCCAAGCCATCCGGCTGGCCCGGCGCCCAGCGGGTGTAGGAGAAGCGCTCGCCGGTGACCCAGTTCCACGCGCCGGTCGGAGAGGAGCGGTTCGCGCCGAGCCAGGCCACGTTCGTGGCCAAGGTCGCCGGAGCGACTTGCCGCGCGACTTCCTGCCATTCGGCGTCGCTGCTGATCGTCGCCAGGTAGCCCCCCAGCGCTTCCGCGTCCGCTTTGGCCTGAGTCCAAGTTAATTCCTTTCTGACCAGCACAAACGAACTCGCTCCCTTGGCCGCAGTGCGCAAGGTCACATTCTGGCCCAGTCCGACCGATTGGCCGGCGGGCAACTCGGAGAAGACCGGCCCGGCCGACTGAAATTCGACCTGATCCACGTAGCCTCGGTCATCGCCACTCGCCACACTTCCGTCTTTGGAGTACCGCCAGCGCACGGTCTGACGGCCGGCGCCGAGGGTCAGGACTTTCTGCGCCCAACTGGTGTTCCCGCCGATGGCCGCTTGCTCCGATCCGTTGACCAACACGCGCAGGAAGTCACAGCAGCCCTCCGAGGAAACCCGCCACCAGAAGGAGAGCGTACCCGGCCCTTCGACCGCGGTCTCCATCCAGGATTCCTGGCTGTCGCCGACCAGGCCGCTGGCGGCCGCATCCACGCCATCGTAGGTCGAGTTGGCCGTCTTCACCCAAGCGGCGCCGCCGCCGGTGATCCACGCCCGCCCGATCTGGAATTCGGCGGTGCTGGCCGGCATCACGATGATGTTGTCCACCCAAGCGCGATCTTGTCCGGCGGCGGCACTGCCATCTTTGCTGTAAGTCCACCTGACCGTGTGCGCCCCCGGCCCGACGGTCAGCACTTTGGTTTCCCAAGCGACTTCTCCCGAGATCCGATGGAGGTTGGCCTCATCCAACTGCGCGGTGAGAAAGTCGTAGTTGCCCTCCGAGGAAACCCTCCAGGAGAACGCGACCAGGGCCGGGCCGTTGATGATCGTTTCCATGGAACGGGATTGGTTATCGGCGATGCCGCCGGCGGACAGAGAACTGACCCCGTCCGCGCTGGTTGAGGAATCCGAGGCCCAACCGAAACCACCCGGCGCCAACTCCGAAACGCCCCCGCCCCGCACCACGACTTGATCGACCCAGGCCCGGTCCGAACCGGCGTTCACACTGCTGTCCTTCGAGTATGACCAGCGCAGCCGGTGATCGCCGCTGCCGAGGGTGAATTCCTGCTGTATCCAATCCAACTCTCCGGAGATGTAATTCTGCTGCGAGCCATCCACGGAAAACCTGAGATAGTCGTAGCCACTTTCCGAGGAGACTTTCCAGTAGAACGAGACGGTGGCCGGTCCTTTGACCGTGGTTTCCATCCATGATTCCTGACTGCTCCCGATGGCGCCGCTGGCCGCGGCGGTTCCATCCCGGCTGACGCTGCTTTGCGACGTCCAGTTCGCGCTGCCTCCAGTCGTGCCGCCGTCAGGAAGATTCAGGGCTACGTTGCGTGAGACTTGGGCAAAGAAATAGACTTCATCGACGTAACCGCGGTCATCGCCGGCGCCGCCGGCGCCGTCTTTGGCGTAGCGCCAGCGCACGGTGTTCGTGCCCGCCGGCAGCAGTTCGACCACTTGGACCCAATCCTGCGATCCGGAGATCGAGGCGCGTTCGGTCCCGTTCAGCCGCCAGGACAACCGGTCGGCATTGGCCTGGGAAGAGACCTTCCACCAGAACGTGAGATAGCACGGGCCGGTGAAGACCCGTTCCATCCAAGACTCCTGATTGTCGGCGATCGGGCTGCTGGACAAGGCGGAGATACCATCGTGGGTCACCTGGCTCTGCTCAGTCCAATTGGCGTTTCCGCCCAGAGTGAAATCGCTCGTCGTGACGAAACCCGAACCTCTTGTTTCCACGGCCTGGCCGAGCTGGTCCAGGCCGCCCAGTCCACCGGTGGCTGCCCCCGGATTTACAGTCAGCGCCACGCTCGAACTGGTGACCGAACCGGCGGTGTTGCTGATGGTCACGCTGTAATTAGCCGCATCCGCCGGCGACAGATTCACCAAGGTCAAGGTCAAGCCGCTGGCCCCCGGAATCGCCTGGCCGCCTTTGAGCCACTGGAACTGGAGCGCGTCGCCCGCAGCGTTGACCCGCAAGGTGGCCGATCCACCCGCGGTGGCAGTGACGGCGGCGGGTTGCTGGGTGATACGCGGCGCGACCACGATTACGGGCTGGACCGGTTCACTCGTCATAGTGATGGCCTGGCGGGTCGCATCGAGATTGATGACCTGGACCACATTCGAGCCGGCCGCGACATAAGCCAGGTTCTGCGGCAGGACAACACCCAGGAACTCGACTTCGGCAATCTGCATGCTGTTCGCCAACGCCGCGTTGGCCACAGTCGGGAAGAGCAGACGATAGAAGCTGTACTGGACGGTGTTCGTGAACAAGACGGTCCGCGTCTGGAGCCGGGCCGTGAAGGCCGGGATGGCATTGCTGGAGATGCGGGTGAAGTTCGCGCCATCGTTCGAGCCGGACAAAACATAGCTCGAGGGATCGCGCTCTGGAGCGTCGCTGGCGGAGGTGAAATTCAGTCCGCTCACCACTGTCGCCCCGGCGCGCGTCTTCACGGTGAAGCCCGTATTCAGCTTGTCCAGGTTCAGGTATTTGGTCGCCGGATTATTGTCGATCGCCTTCGAGGCCGCCTCGGCCGCCGGGCTGTTGCTGCTGGTCGGGGAAACCGGATCGTCCGCTTGAGTCACATCGGCCGTGGCGCGCAACCTGAGGCCCAGGAATTCGACCTCGGCGATTTGCAGGCAGCAGGCGGTGGCGGCATCGGCCACGGTTGGAAGAACCAGCCGATAGCTGGTGAAGCCCGCGGCGTTCGAGAAAGAGACCGTCTGAGCCTGGCTGCGGGCCGTGAACGCCGGGAGGGTGTTGGAGGAGATGACCGCGAAGTTCACGCCGTCGTTGGAACCCGAGAGGACATAACTGGCCGGGTCGCGTTCCGGGGCGTCGTTGGCCGAAGTCAAGCGCAGTCCGGTCACAACCGACAAGCCTTCCGCGCTGGTCACCGTGAAGCCCGAATTCAACTTGTCGCGATTGAGATACTTGGTCGCCGAGTCGTTGTCGAGGGCGTTGCCGGCCTGCTCCCCGGCCGGGCTGTTCGTGCTCGACGCCGTCACCCGGTCGCTTGGTTGGATCACGTCGGCATAAGGAGTGGGGCCGAGGGTGATGGTCGGCGTGGGGGAAGGGCCGGTCGCCACCAGGGCGTCCGGCACCGGAATCTGGGCCAGAAGGCGCGGGGCGGCCGGCAGCGTCACGACCTGCTCGGTGAGCAGCTCGAGCTCGGCGAGGCCAAACTGCGTGGCCGGGGCGGTGTGCAGGCTGGTCACGACCAGCTTGTAGTACTGGTATCCGATGGCCGCGTCGATTCGAGCGGAGGCCTGCCCCCCCGAAGACAGCGGTAACTCCGCATCCTTGAGCACGGCGAAGTCCGCGTTGTTCGTGGTCTTGCTTCCCAACAACCGGAAGCCTCGGATCTCGCCGCGCCCGGTGGCCGCAGGCGCCGGCACAACCCGCAATGCCTTGACCGGCTGGCGGCTGGCGATCGAGAGCAAGAGGCCTGATTCCGGAAGGGCGCTGAAGCTGTTGGTGACGAATGTGCCGGTGTTGTTGTCCAGAACTGGCGCGAGGCTGTTGGTCGAGCCGAGGCGCACCACGGAATCGGCCGGAATGGTGATATCGACCAGGTTGGTCGTCCAGCGCAAGGTCCCGAGGCTGTTCAAGTCGAGAATCTCCGTGTTCCGCCCAGCCGTGATGATGGCCAGGCTGCCGGAGACGCTGACGGAGTTCACCGGACCGCTGGCCGACTGATAATGCCCGACCCAGAGCGGAACGCCCGGCTGGCTGACGTCGAGCACGACCAAGCCATTCGCTCCGTCGGCCACGAGCAAGCGCGTGTCCGTGGCCGCCACGCCCACGGCTGTGCCGGCGGTGTCGAAACTGCCCAACCGCCGGGAGGCGCCCGTGGTGGAGCGCTCGAAAACTTCAATGCCC
>CAYHFE010000178.1:0-12819 GCA_964355375.1 uncultured Verrucomicrobiota bacterium | reverse complement strand
CCGGTCGCCACGTGAAAACCGGCTGAAGCCGGGACTACATGCGTGGAACGGACCGCGTCCTGAGTCAAAATGAGAACTGCTCGCGATCGGTTGACGACGCTTCAGCCATATCCACTCAATCAGGCCATCCCTTGGTTCGGGGCGGGGACGGCTCGTCCGCGCGAGTTAAGGCAGGGACGCGCCGCGTTCAGGGGCGCAAGCGTTTGCCTCGTCCCACGAACTGTTCAAATGACCGCCAGATTGCGTTTCTGAAACGCGTGCCTGCTGTTTTCGAGGGAGCAATGGGCACCACGCCCGGGATGGCCCCCGGAGGGGCAGAGGAATTGAGCCGGGGGCAAACGAGTCCGCGAGTGACGCCCCCGGTCCCAGCGAATAAACACTCTTCGCCCCGGATGGGGCGATGGATTCACGCATCGACAATTCGTCGCGTCATTGCGGAGGTGCGTGATCCGGCGCCCTGCCAGGGCGCAAATCGTCTGGCCTGGCTGTCCAGGTGCCGCGCTGGCGGACTCGCTTGCACCTGGCTAATTTCTTCGCCCCCCTGGGGCAAAGCAGCCTTCCGTCACTGATCGAGTAATGCATTCGGAGGGGGCTTCCTGACGATGGCTGGTTGCCAACACCGCGCGCTGCTGTGCGGGCGGGGACGCGCGAGCCGCGCATCTACCAGGCGCAGGTTCATCGGAAGCGATAAGCCCAGCCTCGGCCCGCGACGGTGACGACTGCTCCGTTGAGCGTCACGGTCACCGAATCAGGATTGAAGTTCTCGATCGCCCAACTGCCGTCGCGGAAAAGGTAGAGCGCAATCTGATTGGGCGCGGTGAACGAGGTTTCGAGCGGCCGCAGCAGCGGTGTTCGCAATTCGTCCAGTTCCTTGGGGGAAAGATCGAGCAAGGATTTGGGATCGCCCTTCACGGGAAGGACGCGCACGTTGGGTCGATCCAGTTTGATCTTCCCGTCGAGCTTTTTGGCGAGTCCATCCGTGATCAGGACCGGCTTGCCGGATTGGAGGAACGCGGAGAGCCGTGCGACGAAGGCGTCGTCCTTCAAAGCGTGCACCGAGAAGAACGCGGCCGGAGCGTCGGTAGGAAATTCGTGGCCTGGCACGAGGGGCAGTCCGAGCATGCCCACGAAGTCGAAGATTCGTTTCTCGTTTTCCGGATGACTGTTCGCCGGTTTGTAGGCGGCGATCCCGATGATGCCCCGGCCACGAATTTCCCTGGCCACGGTGAACAACTCGGGGAGGTGGTTTCGCAGGGCCTCGATATTCTTCGGCCCCGTGTCTCGCAGCAGTCCGCCGTAGCAAAAGAGAAAGGACTCGCGCGCTCCGGCCAGGATGGTTTGGCGGGCTTGTTCGACGTAGGTTTGCTCGGTGGTGCCCAGCCAATCGTACCAGCCGCCGCCACACTTGTCCCCGCCGATGCCGCCCAGCCAACGCATGATGAAGTAGGCTTCGTAGGGCACGGTGCCGCCCCAGCGACGATCGGCGTAATCCCGCGTCTCAGTGCCGACCCAGATCCGGTCGAAATCGGCCGTCTCCCGAATGACTTCGTAACCCCGTTCATGGAAGTTATCGTACCATTGGGGATACTTGATGATGAGCCGAGCCATGGGATTGACTCGCTTGGCGGCGGCCAACACACGGTCGCGTGACAAGCGCACCATCAGCTCACCACGATAATTCTCCCAGGTCTCGCCGGAAACCGGATAGGCCCGGGTGGCAATGGTGACGGTCTTGGCTCGGCGGGCGGCGTCGCATTCGGGACAAGTGCAATCCGTGAACCAGAAGTCGTCAATCATGATCTCATCAAACAACCCGGCGGTGAATTCGAAGATCGCCTGGAGTTTGTCTTGGGTCGGTAGGTCCGTGTAACAGGAGATGGTTTCCTTCCAACCCGTCGATGATTTCCCGACTTTGGTCGGAGTGACGCAACCCGACACGAGAAAACCGGCCGATCGAAAGCGATCTTGGGCGTGTTGTAAGGCCCCGCGCTCGGCTTGGTAACCGTCGCGAAAGGTCTCGAGATAGACGCGAGTGACACCCGTCCGTTTGCACCAATCGATGGCCGAGGCGATGCCTTCCTCCTTCGACAGTTGGCTGCGCACATCCTGGGCGGTGAAGAGGGTGGAGAAGCGGTGAATGGCGGAATTCTGACGGGCGAGATTCCAGAGATCGAGCGAGGTGTCGGCCGCCCATCCTCTGGGCGAAACTTCGAACATCAGGATGAGCGTCAGGACGAGAGGGCAAGGGCTGAAGTTCATGATTGGCGAATAGTTCGCCCTATTGCTACGGAACCGCGAGAGGGCCGGCCTTGATTTGTATCAAGAGCTCGCCGCGAGATTGCTTACTTCAGCGGCAGTGGATCGGCACCAGGGGGCCGGTCTTGCTTGAGCAAGAGATTCCCTTCGAGATCGCGCCACTCCGTGGTGTTCTCGACCCGGGAAGTCCGGGCCAGGTGTTTCAGGTAATACAACGTCGGCTCGGCGATATGCTGGTTGTTGAGGAATGGCTCGGTGTACTGGATCGCGCCGAATTTTGCCTGCTGAATATGGTGTTGCTGGCCCACGTGATTGTTCCAATCCACTCCTTCGGTCAGGAATCCGTGCGGACCGTAATGATGTTTGGCAATGGCCCGAAGGATGACGAGGCCGTCCATTTCGAATTCGCGGCTGCGGACCGGATCACGCGGCCGCGTTTCGACCGCCGCCTCGAAATAGGCCAGCGCCGCTTCCGCATTCTCCCAGAGGTAGGCGGTATCCCAGGACTTCTCCATGTAAAGAAGCCCGCGGGTGGCGACTCCGTTCCGATCGTCGCGCATCTTGAACTGATCCAATCCGGCCAGGCAGTTAGTGAACGCGAAGGCGGCGAGAGCCGGGTCTTTCTGCACTCGGGAAATCGCGAGCAAAGTGCGGAAGGCGACGGAATAGGCGACGCTCTCGTGTGGATCGTAAGTATCGTGGTTGATGCTCCCATAGATTCCACCGGCGCGGAGAAACGTTTCGGCTTTGGCTCGCAGTTGCTCCGAATAGTCCGCCAGCCCTCGGGCGGTCAACGCCGCCTGCAACTGCAAAATGAACAAACCATCGGCGGAGGATTGCCAGAACCGGTCGTCGCCGCCCTCGGGGGATTGGCGATAGACCTTTCCTTCCGCGGTGGTGCGTCGAGGGAACCAGCCGTTGGGAGCTGGCTCCACGTTCCGCTGGATCCATGAGGCACATTGAGTGGCGATTTTGCGAAGGCGCGGAGCCCGCGGATCATCGCCCAGGGCCTCGGCAAATTCGAGCATCTGGAACCCGATTTTGGCCATGGAGCCGGGGCAGAACCAAGTGGAGTTGTGTTTGTAATTCAGGCAGAACTGCCCGCTCTGGGTATCGCGGTAGCCACGGATGAAACCGGTGGCTTCATCAATGAACCCTCCTTCGAGCACATGATCCAAGATGGCCCGGGCGTCGGCTGGCCAGCGGGCTTTCCCCAGGAATTGGCCGAGCGTGAAAATCTCCCACGCGCCGCCCACGGCGTTGGCCGCCCAGCCCGGTCCTTCGAGATTCCCGAAATCATGCCAACTCATGACTTCGCCCTGGGGATTTACAAAGCTCGAAATGGACACAAGATGGCCGCGTTCGTCGCGCCGGAGAGTCTTCTCCAAGGTGAAGCGAAGCGAATCGACGACCGAATCGACGATCGGATATCGCGGATTCTCCGCGACATAAAACTCCCGAGCGGGTCGATTGCGGTCCATGGGAGCGCCCGCGGCCGCCGCGACCGTGAGCAGAAGGAGAACGACCACCCATGGCATCGGGCGAGTCTTGTCGGGACAACGAGGGGGGCTCGTCTGGAGCGGTTTCATCGAGAGTGGACCCTTTCTCACTACGTTCGAAAACTCAGTTCTGGGTGGAACAAACGACTGGCCCGCCGCGCGTATCGGCGGCAAGTTGCCGCCGAGGACGGGCTGGTCGCCCGTTCCACCCATTCTTCAAATCAGCTCTCAGGCGACCAAAGGACTCAGGTGCACCAAGCTTTTGGCCGCTTGCTCGGGCGTGCCGCATTCGACCGAGAAGACAATGTCGCGTGGGCATTTCGCGCGGACGATCTGGATGATCCTCGCCCAATCGAGGACACCTTCGCCGCAGGCGCAGCCGACCGGTGTTCCAGTTACTTTGCCGCGTTCGGCGGAAGAGTGCGACGCCGAGATGTCCTTGGCGTGAAGGTGGACCAGTCGTTCGGCCACGCGCTCCAGCCAGGCATAGACATCATGACCGCAAAGGTAGGCGTTGCCGGTGTCGAAGTTGATGCCGATGGCCGGCGACTGGACCAAGTTATAGATGCGATCCAAGCCGTCGGGCGTTCTGGAGTACTGGGCGTGTGGTTCCAGTCCGATCTTGACGCCGCGCCGTTCGGCGATGAAGGCCGCTTCCTGCAAGGTGTATTTGATGAGCACATGATCTTCTTCCACGGTCGTCCATTTGGCTTTGACGCCTTCGTCGGTGTTGATCACGGGCACGCCGATTTCCGCGGCCACCCGGATGGCCAGTTTGATATATTCGCCATGCACCTCGGGTCGGCCGAGGGGGCCGTGCGACTGCAATCCTGAGATCGTCAATCCGGCTTTGTCGCAAGCGTCCTTGATCCGATAGGGATCATCGAACATCGACACGGTGTGAAAATATCCGGCTTCACTCATCAACTCGCGGCCGAGGTGAATCATCGGTTCGAAATATTTGTAGCCCATTTCCGCCGCCTGCAGGACGGCCCACTCGAAGGGTTTATCGGAGCTGCGGGAGAATTCGGCGTTCAGGCCGACATGGATCTTGGCCATAATGGATTCCTTTCGTTGTCTTGGCGAGCGGTGGCGTCCCGGCCTCGCAGCGCGCTCTGACCTGCCCAAGTATATTTAGATTTCCCGGGAATGCTAGGAATTGCTGCTGGGAGGGGGGTACAAGTTGACGAATGCGCCGCCGCGATTCACGCTCGGGTTCCCATCCCTTTCTCTCATTGAACTGCGTGTTTTCCAACTGCGCAGGTACCTGCATTCTTGGATTTTCCCGCCCTGGTAATGGTCGGGTGCGTGCGAACGGGCGGAATGACGGTCAAACCAAGGCCTAAACAGCGCTTTGGTTTTGGATCGTGCCTCACCAAATGACCTGGATGGGGTATTTCGCCAAAACTGGATCGTGCGTGATCATCGGCCAACCTTCAGTCAGCGCCTGAGCGACCAGCATCCGATCGAACGGGTCTTTATGGTGGGGAGAAAGTGAGTCCAAGCGCACCGTGTGATCAAGAGTCACGGCCAAGACCTCCAAGCCATTCTGCTGAATCTGGTCATTGATCAGTTGACGAAGCGGCTTTCGCAGCGCGAGTTTGCCAAGGGCTGCTTTGATTTGGATTTCCCACTCGCTGGCGGCGCTGAACACCAGATCGTTTTGCGGGTCGAAACAGGCGGAACGGGCCATCTCGCCGAGTCGTTCAGGAGCCTCGTCCCACCAAATGAACGCATGGGTATCGAGGAGCAGTTTCATTGATGGCCGAGCCAAAAATCATCCGGTAACGGTTCGTCGAAATTAGCGCCGACGTTCCAAGCGCCAGGGTGAAGAGGGGCGACGCGCTGCTTTGACTTCGACCCGACCGGGATCAACTTTGCGACTGGTTCACCGGAGTTGGTCAACACGATTCCGGACTCTTGTCGCGCCAGATCGACGAGAGCTTGAATGCTTGCTGGTTCGGTTTGAACTTCAATCGTCTTCATGATTTAGGTTGTGCTGGCACTGCCAAGATCCTACCACCGACGGATCATTCGGGGAACTTAGTTTTTTTAACCGGAGGCGAAAGGCGAACCGTTCATAATCAACATTCGGAGTGAGTTCCTTGCCGGGCGACTCGATTGCCCTGGATTCGGCATTGACGATCCGGAGAATTTGCCTACTTGATTCTGCATGATTCGCGGCATATTCACTCCGAACCTGGTTCCCTTCCTGGAGGATGGGCGCATTCATGAGAACGAGCTGCGCCGTTTGATCAACTGGCTGATCGAAAAAGGCGTCAGTGGCCTCTATCCCAACGGCAGCACCGGGGAGTTCATCCGGCTGAGTTTTGAGGAACGGAAACGGGTCATTCAAATCGTGGCCGAGGAGACCCGTGGCCGGGTCCCCATCCTGGCGGGCGCCGCGGAATCCAATTTGACGATGGTGTTGGACGCCTGCCGCACTTACGCCGATCTAGGCTGCGTCGCCGTCTCGATCACGGGCCCGTACTATTACAAAGTCAGCCAGGAGAGCATTGAACATTTTTTCCGCGAGATCGCCAAGCGATCGCCCATCGACATCGTGCTCTATAACATTCCTCAATTCTCCAACGAGATCAGCCTGCCGGTGCTGACCCGGCTGGCCTTGGATTGTCCGCGGATCGTCGGGGTCAAAGACAGCAGCCGCGATATGCCGCGATTCCTGAACACCCTTCACGCGATCAAGCCGCATCGGCCCGAGTTTAGTTGTTTGATCGGGTGCGAGGAGATCCTGTTTCCGACGTTGCTTATGGGAGGGGACGGCGGGACGATCGCCACCTCGGGGGTGGTTCCGGAGGTGGTGATGAAACTGTATCGCGATTTCCTGGCGGGCCGATTCGAGGAGGCGAAACGGATTCAGTTCAAGCTGCTCGACTTGATCAACGCCATGCTCTACGGGACCAATTTTCCCGAAGGCTTTCGCGCCGGCATGTCCTTGCGCGGTTTCAACCTGGGCACGACCCGGCAATTGCTCTCCGATCGGGAACTGTCCGATCTCGATGACATTCGCGGCAAGATTGCCTGCATTCTCACCGAATGCGGATTCGATGAAGCGGCCCATGCGTGCCAGCGCGCGCCCGGTGCGCGTGTTCGATCCGGCGCACCAACGGAAGTGTCATCACCGGCTCCGGCGGTCGCGGGTTCGAATCTTGACGTGGACGAAATCACCCGCGAGATCCTGCGGCGGCTGCAAACGAGGTGACCCGGCGTGCGGCGCGGGCGATTCCAGCCAGCCATGAAACCGGTTCGTTTTCCTGGATGAACTCCGCGATGCTGGCCTTGGGATTGGCCGAAGTCCCGTTCTTCAGCGTCACCGCACTGGTGGCGGATGAGATGGTGAAGGCGGCCGATGTCCATCTGCTCGGCGTGGAGACCACCGGCAATGAGAATCTGCAGATCCGCATCGCCGGCGGCGTCTCCTCCGTCCGAGCCGCGCTCGAAGCCGGGGAGCGACGAGCTCAGCAGTTGGGTTCGTCCGCCCTGACCCATTGCCTGGCCCGGCCGGAGGCCTCGCTGCAGTCCCTGATTCATTTTCCCAATGCGCAGAATCCCCTCTATGGCGGGCGCGATCAATTTCTGCCCACCGATTTTCCCGAACCGAAAAACCAAACTATGAACCCCAACCAACAAGCTCTCGGAATTCTTGAAACGCAAGGTCTCACCGCGCTGCTGGAAGCGACCGATGTCATGCTAAAGGCGGCCAACGTGACTTTGGTCGGGAAAGAGAAGATCGGGGCCGCCTACGTGACGGTGATCGTGCGGGGGGACGTGGCCGCGGTCAGCGCCGCGATCGAGGCCGGGGCCAGGGCGGTGGGCGGATTGGGCAAACTCATCGCCGCCCATGTGATTGCGCGGCCCCATGGCGACCTCGTCAGTCTGCTGCCGAAGTGAGCGTCTCAGGCTCACGTCCGGGGAGCCTGGCCAGATCGCCGATCCAGCGCGGGCGCGAGCCCCGCGGGCCTGGCCGCAATTGGTGCGTGTGGAAATGGGATTGCAGCGGCAGTGGATTTGACAATAATGCGGCCAGTCCCAATTTTGTGGTGCCGATGGCAACAAAGTCATGATCGATTGGAACATACAGTCCCGCGCGCATGCCTGCCAGGCTTGCCAGAAGCCGTTTGCCGATAAGGAACCATTTCATACGCTTTTGTTTGATCAGAGGCATGCCTACGAGCGTTTGGACGTCTGCGCGGATTGCTGGGCGGCGCAACACAAACATGGAGCAACCGATCGGAAAGGCTTCATTTCGTATTGGCAGAGCGTTTACACGGTGCCTCCGTCCGCGCCGCCCGAGCCGATTCAGAAAGATACGGCCGAGTCGCTCTTGCGCAAACTGATCGAGCAGAACGATCCGATTCACACGGGGGCTCGTTTTATCTTGGCGGTGATGCTGGAACGAAAGCGTTTGCTGAAAGTCAAAGCGCAGATTGCCGAAGGTCAGCAGCGCATTTTCATTTACGAGCACGTCAAGAGTGGTGACTTGTTCAATGTTCCCGATCCCAATCTGCAACTCGACGAATTGGAGGAAGTGCAGCGCGACGTGATCCGTTTGCTCGAGCAAGGTTTGTATCCTCCGAGTCCCGCGATCGAAAGTGCCGATGGGGGCAGTCAGTCCGCGCCTGCGGTGTCCCCCGACGTCGTCGCGGTGGGCTCAGCCGTGGAGTCGCCGGGAACCGCACCGACCGTGACCGGTTGAGATTCTTCTGTGTCTGACCTTGACGCCATCCAGACCCGTCTCGGCTATGCGTTTCAGGATGCGAATCTGTTGCGCGTGGCCTTGACGCACCCGTCGGTCGTGCATGAGCAGGGCATGGTGGCTCAGCACAATCAGCGGCTGGAGTTTCTCGGGGACGCCGTGCTGCAGTTGGTCTTGACGCGCGCGCTCTACGACAGATTTTCAACCTATGGCGAAGGTCCGTTAACGAAGGCGCGAGCGCACCTGGTCAATCGCCGCACCTTGGCGGAGCAGGCGCGACGATTGGGCTTGGGAGAGCACTTGATCTTGAGCCGGGGGGAGGAGATGAATGGGGGCCGCGAGCGCCCCTCGACGCTGGCGGATGCCTTTGAGGCGTTGCTCGGGGCGATCTTCCTGGATCGTGGTTTCGCGGCGGCCCAGGATTTTATCTTGAACGAAATGCGGGCAGGCTTTGGCGGATTCGGGGTGATCCCGAACGTGGAGAATCCCAAAGGCGAATTGCAGGAAGTGCTGCAGGCGCGATCTCCGGAGCCGCCGCAGTATCAAATCCTCTCAACCTCCGGACCGGACCACGAACGGATCTTCGAATGCGCGGTGAAGTATCGGGGCGAAGAGCTAGGTCGCGGCACCGGCAAGAGCAAGAGGGAAGCGGAGACCCGCGCGGCGGCCAGCGCCTTGGATCGATTGCCGCCGCGTCCGAAACCGGAATCTGCCCCGACCGCGACCACTCAATCCTGCGGGCTGGACGCAAATCCGCCATTGCCGAGTGAGTGATTCCGAGGCGTCACCGCGCGCCGGAGACGCTCTTCAGTGGGTTCCGGATCTACCGCGAAAGGACTCGTTTCGCGTCCAGCTCCGCGTCGGAGTCTGGACGGCGCAACCGAGTAAAGGTGGAAGAATGGTTGATCTTGTCGCCGTTGCACAAGGTAGGCAGCGGCCCGAGCCGCTCCAGTTCCACGCAGGTCGGGGTTTCGGGTTTGGTGTAAACCTCCGCGCTACTTCTTCTTCACATCGTAGCAGAGCAGGACGTCCTGATCTCGCAGATAGAGCTTGCCATTGACGATGATGGGGTGCGGCCAACTATTCTTGGTGCTGCGATCCGGTTGGTCGAAACGGCTCTTCTCCACGTAGCCTTTGGGAGTGGCTTCGATCAAGGCGATGGTCCCCTTGCCGCCTTCGCTTCGAATATAGAAATGGCCCTCGGCGTAACCGATGGCGCCTTTTCCGACTCCGGGGTTCTTCCATACAACTTTGCCGGTCTTGAATTCCTGGCAGGTCCATCCGCCGCGATCGGAATGTCCGTACAAATGCTCGCCAATCCGGATCACGCCGCCATGGTGATTGACCATGTCCTTGTTCGCATAGACTTCCTCGGCGGTGAATTTCTCGTTGGCCGCCGTGATCTTGAAAAGGTTGCACCCGACATCGTAGCCCGAGGTGACAAAGACGTGGTTGTCATGAAAGATGGGAGTGGGGATGACCGCGGTCCGGCCTTTGCGGGGAGCTTGCCAAAGGACTTTCCCGCTGTCGGCGGCCACGCCGACGACGTTTTGGTCCGTCAATTGCACGTACTGGCGAATCCCGCCCATCTCGACGGCGATGATGGAGGAATACGCGGATTTGTCGGTGAACTCGGTCGTTTGCCAGACGAGGGCGCCGGTCTTTTTGTTCAAGGCGACGAGGGTTCCCTTGGTGCCGCCCGGGGTGCAGACGACGCGTTCGCCATCGACGAGTGGAGATTCGGAATAGCCCCAGCCCGACATCATGCGCCCGCCAAAATCCTGTTTAAATTCTTTGCGCCAGCGTTCTTTCCCCGTGGCTGTTTCGAGACAGACAAAGGTGCCACCGGGCCCCAAGGCGTAAAGAAGCTCGCCATCCACCGTCGGCGTGCAGCGCGAGCCTTCCGGATAGCCGATTCCCTTATCCGCCACCCCGACGCGCGTGCTCCAGAGGCTTTGTCCCGTCTTCTCGTCGAGTGCCCAGATGACCTCATCTTGACCGCGGTAGCCCATCCCGAACACCCGCCCGCCGACGATCGACGGCGTCGTGTAGCCGCCGCCCAAATCGGTCGCTTTCCAGGCGAGCTTGGGACCGCCGGCTGGCCATTCGGCCAAGAGTCCCGTTTCGGTGGAAATACTATCGCGAGTCGGGCCTTGCCATTGGGGCCAGTCGCTGCCACGGGCAAGACTGGCCGAAGCGAGGGCCAGGGCGAGGAGGGAGAGAGGTCGGATGAAACGAATGGGTATCATAGTTGAATTAGCGTGTAGTTAAGGAGTTCTTCCCGGCAACAGTAAAGAGAACATTTTCCGTGATCGCGACAATCTGCTTGTCCTGTTTAACGACGTTTTTCCCCGGATTTAATTCAAAACCGAGTTTTCGGCTTGTCATCGATCACCGGCCGGCCAGGATGACACCTAAACCCTGGGCGATCGATGAATTCAGAGGAAACCGTATGCGCTTCTTCCGGCTGATGGTCTGGAGCGGGCTGGTATTGACGGCGTCGTGGGCTGCCGAACCCGAACTCATTCTGCATCATGGCAGGATCGTGACCGTGGACGCCGCCTTCTCCCTTCATGAAGCGATGGCGGTTCGCGGAGGACGAATTGTCGAGGTCGGACGCGGTGAGGACATCCTGAGAACGCGAGGCCCCACCACCCAGGTCCTCGATCTAGAGGGCCGGATGGTGATCCCGGGATTGATCGATTCCCACGTCCATCCCGAGGCCGCGATGACCGAGTTCGATCATCCGATCCCGGACCTGGAGACCATTGGGCAAGTCTTGGATTACTTCCGGGCGCGCGTCCGGGTGGTCCAGGAAGGCGAGTGGATTCGATTGAGCCAGGTCTTCATCACCCGATTGCGTGAACAACGGTATCCGACCCGCGCTGAGCTCGATGAGGTCGCGCCCAAGCATCCGGTCGTGTTTGCCACCGGACCGGATGCGTCGCTGAACAGCCTGGCGTTAAGGCTCAGCGGCCTTGACCGCAACTTCCAAATCACGGATGGCGGTCCCGGCTTTATGGAGAAGGACGCACGGGGCGAGCCGACCGGAATTCTGCGAAGTTGCACCCGGTACATCAAGAGCAAGGACGCGGGCACACGGCCCAGCGGGCAAGATCATGACCGGCGCACGTTGGAACTGTTTCGGGACTACAATTCGGTTGGGTTCACCTTGGTGGCGGATCGAGACGCGGACGAGGAGGCGATCGAGCGTTACCGGCGGATGCGAGAGAAGGGCGAACTGCCCCTCCGTCTGGCCGTCTCGCAGCATATCGACACCTTGGGTCCGATCGAAAACATCGAAGCCAGGATTCGGGAAGTGGCGAGGAATCCGCTTTGCCAGGGCGATGCCATGCTTCGAATTATCGGGGTCAAGACCTACCTCGATGGCGGCATGCTCACCGGGAGCGCCTATATGCGGGAACCTTGGGGAGTGAGCAAGATCTACGCGATCACGGACCCGAACTACCGCGGCGTTTTGTTTATTCCCAAAGATCGCTTGTTGCCGATCGTGCGCGCCGCCGTCGATGCGGGTCTCCAGTTCACGGCGCACTCCGTCGGCGACGGTGCGGTGCAGGCTCTCCTGGAGGTTTATGAGCAACTCAGCCAGGAAGGGCGGCCCGTGCGCCAGACGCGCGGGTGCGTAACTCACTCGAATTTCATGAGCCTCGAAGCAATCGAGCAAGCCGCTCGACTCGGGGTGGTTCTCGATATTCAGCCAGCCTGGTTGTACCTCGATACTCGGACTTTGGTGACCCAATTCGGTTATGAGCGACTGCGTTATTTCCAGCCCTTACGAACCATCTTTGAGAAGGGCGGGATGGTTGGGGGCGGATCGGATCACATGCAAAAGATCGGCTCCCTTCGGTCGATCAACCCCTACAATCCGTTTCTGGGCATGTGGGTCACGATCACCCGTCAAGCCAAGTGGTACGAAGGCCGGTTGCATCCCGAAGAAACTTTGAGTCGCGAGCAGGCCCTTCGGTTTTACACGAGCAACAATGCCTACCTGCTTTTCCGGGAGAAGGATCTCGGCTCGCTCGAACCGGGTAAGCTGGCCGATTTCGTGGTTCTGGATACGGATTTGTTGAACTGTCCCGTGGACCAGATTCACAAGACCCAGGCGCTGAAGACGTATCTGGGCGGGAAGCTGATTTACGAACGAACGAGGGAGACGAGATGATCAAGTTGAGGCGAGCCTTCCCCTTTGAGGGCTTCGCGCGGCCGTGGGGCTGAGAGAGAGCTTCCTTTCCTTGGGGAACCGGCTGATTTCCTAGACGGAATGGTCTTGGCAAGCAAGCGAAAGGGTCCGCCTCCGGGTAGTGTCGGCGGTTACCCGCCGACACC
>CAYHFE010000177.1:0-12868 GCA_964355375.1 uncultured Verrucomicrobiota bacterium | reverse complement strand
TTCGTTCAGTTGGGGGTCAATCTGGATCGGCCCGGAAAAGGCGTCTTCTACAACGACCTCACCGGCATCATCATGGTTCGGGCCACGGCCGAAGAAATAAAAACGGTCCACGCGGCGGTGGAGACGCTGGGAGGGACGCCTCGATCTGATACCAAACGGGTGATCTCGATGCTGGGGGCCGTCGCCAAGCCCGGCGTGATCGAAATCGATCCCGGCCAGAAATTGAGCTTGGCGCAGGCCATCGCCGAATCCGGCGGCTTCACCAAGGCCGCCAACCAGAATCGAATCGAAGTGACCCGGAAGGGCGAGCTCTTCATCCGCAAACTCAGCGATCCCAATCATGCGGACTCGCTCTTCTGGCTCGAGGCGGGCGACTTGGTTCAGGTTCGTGAATCGATGTTCTGATTCGAGGTTAGCCAGTTGGACCCGTCAGCCGGTGGGCAACTCCCATTTTCGTATTGTTCCACCTCATCAGTTGGAAATGCCGACATGTTTCCGGCCGAAATCGGTCATCATGGCGGGATCCCAGGGAGGGTCCCAGACGATTTCCACATCGACCTCCTGGACGCCGGGCACGCCGAGCAGGGCCATTTGCACGCCGCGGGCCAGGCTCTCGTGCATGGGACAACCCGGGGTGGTCAGGGTCATTTTGACGGCAGCCTTGGCTTCCCCGAGGACCACATCATAGATCAATCCGAGATCCACGATGTTGCAGCCCAGTTCGGGGTCGATGACTTGCGCGAGCGCGTTCCACACCTGGATTTCACTGATGGGGATTGTCTTCATAGAGAGAGTCCGATTCCGCGTCAAGTGGGCTGGATTGATGGAGCGGTCGCGGGACGAATCAAGTGCCTCAAGATGTGCCCCATGTTGACGAGGAAGACGGTCAAGCCGGCCAGCAGGAGGGCACAACTCCAGCGCACGCCCGGCGCGTAGCCCCACGCGGTCGAAACGCTCACGGCCAGCAAGCCCGCCAGATAGAGCCAGTAACCCACCGCCTGCAAGGGGCGCGAATACAGATCGGCCAGCGCCGGCACTTTGCGCCGTCCGACCTCCGGACTGTAGCGCGAATACCAGACGAGGAAGGGAACGATCTTGTACAGCATGCCCAGCATGGCCAGCGTCACCGACCCCAGCAACGCGACGAAACCGTAAACGTTTTCCAGTTGCCCCGTGAAAGGCGTGAGCGGCAGGGTCGGCCAGGCCAAGGCCAAACCGAGGGCGCCCGGCACCGCGAGCAACCCAACTCCGGTCAAGAAATAGATCAGTCCCCCATCGAGCCCCCGGCGTTTGCGCGCCCGCAGCATGGCTGTCATTTCCCAGCCGTAGGCCGTCAAGCCGGCCACAATCACCAGAGCGGGAACCGGTTTCCACGCGCTTTGCCCCAAGATCGCGATCACGAGGCCGAGCAAGCCGGCGTTGAGGAGTCCGACGGCCCAGGCGGCGCGGCGCGGCTGCTGCACGTCGGTGAGGGCAAACATGGGCACGAGCCGGAAGGAGACGCCGATGATCATCATGATGAAAAAGCCCACCACGCCGAGATGGGCGTGGGCATGCATTTGCGCGAGAGGGACAAATGGGCTGAAGGCCCAGCATTTCGCCGCCGCCAAATACAGGCCAGCCAGGATGGTCAGAGACAGCCAGACCAGAGCCGAGGCAATGGCCGCCGCGATGATATTCCAGCGCGGGATGCTTTTGAGGGTGCGCCCAATATTATAGACAAAGAGGCCGACGCCCAGCGCCACGGCCGAGCCGAAATGCCCGGCTTGTTTCACGTTCCAGATCCAAAACATCCAGACCATCCCGGCAAAACCCAGCAGGTGAAAGGCAAACTGCCAGCGGGCCAGTCGTTCGCTGTGGAGCCGGACCTCCAGCGCCACCGGCACGAGCTGGTACATCGAACCCATGATGAGCGACGTGATCCAACCCAGGGTAAAGAGATGGGTCAGGGCAATCACATATTGGTTGTAGTGATAGGTCGCCAAAATATCGGGGCAACAGCCGAGCCAGGCCACGCCCGTGAAAAGCGCGATCAGCCCTGTCAGCACAAAGCGCAGCGTGACATCGACGGAGACGGCGAGGACACTCGTTTCGGAGGATTTCGCGGGCGCCGGTGATCCCGGCGAGCCCGAGGATTGGCGGAGGGGACGCTTTGCCGAAACGAGCTGAGGCTCGTTCGCGCCACGACCGTCGCCGCCGGCGGCTTCAACCCCGTCGGATGGATGTGATGTGAGTGCCATCATCCTGCTCCTGGCTGGACGCGACGAAGCCCCGCTCTTTCAGTTGCGCGAAGAGATGGGCCGGGCGGCGGTCGGTGTGGGCGCGCAGTTCGCCGTCCTCGGGCAGATTCGCCAGCGCCTCCAGAATCGTCACCATGGGTTGGGGCGGCTCCAAACCGCGCGCATCGATGTGTTGGACCAGCGGTTCGGCGCTCTTGGCTCGGCCTTTCGTCCGACTGGGCGGCTTGGTCTCGGCCGGCGGATCGGTTCGCGATTCCATGGCTGATCCGCGGCGAAACAGGATTTCCCAATCGCCCGACGAAGTGGGTGTGGCCCGATGGGAGAAGCCTTGCCGGGCGAGTATTTCGATCAAGGGAGTCGGCTCGAACGGAGCGATGAGCAAGAGGGCTTCGGGGCCGCGCAACCTCTCGATCGCCTGCATGATTTTGGAGAAAGGCTCGCCTCCCAGGCGAATGTCCTCGCGAACATCCAACGTGACAATTCTTTCTCTCATCGCGCGGTCAAGTTAGGAGCGGGTCCGGCGGGTCGCTTTGATACAGATCAATCTTTACCGGGAAATCCCACCGTTCTGGCTTTGGGGTGTCCGGAGCGGCCGCGACCCGGGGAGCCGGGGCGAGCGATTTGCCGGAGACTTGACCCACATCAAATGTCTCGTTTTGGCGGACGGCTATGTTCGGCCCCATTGGACTATGGAACTGGCGCATCTTTACATCTCCGCGGGACACAATTTCTTTGGCCATCATAACCAACCGCCTGGGGAGAACCGGATGATGGAAGTGGTCGAGGTCCAATGCCGCGCCGGGCGCGGTCTTGAAGGCGATCGCTTCTTCAACTACCAAGAAAACTACAAGGGGCAGATCACGTTCTTCGCCGAGGAAGTGCATCAAGCTTTGTGCGAGCAACTGCAGGTCTGGAACCGGCCCCCCTGGGCGTTTCGACGCAACGTGATCACCCGAGCCGTGGATCTGAATTCCCTCATCGGTCTCGAGTTTGAGATCCAGGGAGTTCAGTTTCGCGGGGTGGAGGAGTGCAAGGCGTGCCATTGGATGAACCAAGCCTTTCATCCCGGAGCGGAGCAGGCGCTGCAAGGACGGGGCGGATTGCGGGCTCAGATTCTCACCGATGGCATTCTGCGGTTGATGCATCAGGCAACCAGCGCCGACCCCGGGCGCGCGCTGAGTGCGGCGCTTGGCTAAGCCGTCACGATGCCGCCGTCGAGGCACCGGACCCTCACCCCAGCCCTCTCCCGCCGGGAGAGGGAGGCTTTGGTCTCCGAGCTGGGACGGTCCCTGGATCGTGAACCGATCGGCGACGCCAATAACATTCCCCCTCTCCTTGGGGAGAGGGCGGGGTGAGGGGAAAGGCCGCGCCGGACTGAAGAGAGACGGCGCGGCGTTGGCTGGACCAGGACGCCTCATTTGTCGGAGAACTGGCTCCCCGCGGAACCACCTTGGACGGGCCGCCACGGGGGCCATGTCGAATTCGTCATAAAAGGAATATGAAATCTACGATCCTCTCATTCGTTTGGCTGGGATGTCTGGTCGGCGCGCTGCCGTTCTCGTCCGTCGCCTGGGGAGCCGAAACGCTTTCCCTGGAGAACCCTTTTCTCCGCTTCCGGCTCTCGTCGAGCGACGGTTCGTATGAGATTGAAGACAAAGCGGCGGCGGTGGCGTGGCGTTCGAATCCGGGCTCCGCGCGCTTGGGTGAAGCGACCCTGAGTATTGCCGGACAAACGCGGCGGGTTGCGCTGGGCCGCTGCGATCTCCGGCGCCTCGAGGATGGACTCGAGGCGACCTTTCATCCGTTGACGGAAAGACCGGACGCGGCCTTGCGCGTGCGCGTCCGGGTGCTGGCGGAACCGAGAACACTGGAATGGTCCTACGAGGCCGACGCGGCCTTGGGGGTGCAAACCGTGCGCTTGCTCGATGACGGCCTTGGGGTCACGCAAAAGGGAGGTGGCTACGTGGTGGTGCCGGTGCGCGAAGGGCTCCTGATTCCGGCGGACAGCGGCCTGGCCTTCACCCATCGCTTTGACACCTTCGCTTACGAGGGATGTCACATGGAAATGTTTGGAGTCGTCAACCGGGGAGCGGTCGCCCTGGTGACGTGGCGGGATCCGTATGTCGCGCTGGAGATCAAGAGCCTGTTGCCCGTGTCCGGTGGGAGCCCAGAGGGGCAGACCCTCCTGCCGTCTCTCGTTCTGAGCAAATCGGCCCGGTCATTTCGAATCCAGTTTCTGGGAGCCGGCGATTACGGGACGGCGGCTCGGGCCTATCAGCAAAACGCCCGAGAGAAGGGCTGGCGTGTGACGTGGGAGGAGAAGCTGAAGGGGCATCCCGAGCGGGCCAAGCTGTTCGGTGCGATCAATTTCAAGCTCTGGAGCGCCCTCGATCGGCAAATGAACGAGGCGAGCACCCAAGAGGAGCGGGTCCGTTTGAACTGGACTTTCGGGGAAGCGGCGCAGATCGCCGAGCACCTGAAAAACGATCTGAAGCTGGAGAAGGTCCTGTTCATGATGGGAGGCTGGATTCGGCGGGGTTACGACAATCAGCATCCGGACATTCTGCCGGCCGCGCCCGAGTGCGGTGGGAACGACGCCCTGGCTGAGTGCGCGCGGCGAGTTCGAGCGATGGGCTATCTCTTCGTCCTGCACGACAACTACCAGGACATCTACCGCGATTCGCCCTCCTGGGACGAGAACCTGATCATGAAAACCGCCCCTGGCGCCCTGGCCAAGGGCGGGCATTGGGCGGGCGGACGAGCCTACCTGACTTGCTCGCAAAAAGCCGTGGAACTGGCCCGACGTCCGCAGAACTTGCCGGCCGTCCTGAAGTTGACCGGGGCGGACGCCTACTTCATCGACACGACTTATGCCGCCGGACTGATGGAGTGTTTCGACCCGAATCATCCTTTGACCCGGGGCGATGATATGAAGTGGAAACAAATCCTTTCCGATGACGCCCGAAACCTCTTCGGCATCTTCGGCAGCGAATGCGGACGCGAATGGGCCATTCCCCACAGCGACTTCTTTGAAGGACTGACCGGAGTGAGCGGCCGCTTCTATCACGATGCCGGGCTGCTGAAGAAACTGGGGGCGGCGGTCGTGCCTCTCTTTGAAATGGTCTATCGGGATGGCATCGCCCTGTATGGAAAGTATGGCTACGATCCGGCGCAATCGGCGGAGTATGTCCTGCACCACATCAGCCTGGGGCGGCCCCTCCATTATCACGAAATCCCACCCCACTTGTATTGGAAGGTGGCCATGACCAACCGAGCCGAAGGGCCGGCCGCCGCGTTCACCCGCGCCGGGCGCGGTTGGGCCGAAGGGCTGCATCCATTGGACCGCTTCGTGAAAAACACCTATGAAATTCTGTCGCCCCTCAATGAACTCACGGCCCGGATGCCCCTGACTCAGCATCAGTTTCTGACCCCCGGCCGAAAAGTTCAACGCACCCGGTTTGGCGAAGGCGCGGACGCGGTCGAAGTGGTGGTGAACGCCGAGGCGCGGGAATACGAACACGCCACCCGGTGGGGCGGGGCGGTGCGGCTGCCGGAATCTGGTTTTGTGGTCGAGGCGCCGACCTTCCTGGCCTTTCACGCGCTGAACTGGAATGGAACGTCGTTTGCCGAGCCGAGCCTGTTTGTGCTGCGCAGCCTGGATCAGAAACCGCTCGATCAATCTCGGAAAGTGCGCGTGTTCCACGGATTCGGCGACGATCGAATCAGGTGGCGGGGCCAACTTTGGACCGTTCCCAAGGAGGCGACGATTGACCCCGGGGAGTAAGCAGAAGAAGCATCGCCAATCCTCGCTTACGAGTGATCGATCCTGTTTGTCTGCCAGAGCCAGACGTGCCATAATCGGGCTGATGACAACAACTGCTTGGATTGCCCTCGGCCTCCCGCTCACAGCCGGCCTTTGGGTCTCAGCCAACCCCGCGCCCGAGGCGGAAATCACCAATGGCCCGATGCGCGTGCGGCTCTATCTGCCTGACGCGAGCACGGGATTCTACCGTGGCACCCGATTTGATTGGTCGGGAGTGATTGGGGGCCTCGCCTACGCCGGACACAATTACTACCCACAATGGTTCCAACGGAGCGATCCGAAAGTCCATGACTTCATCTATGACGGCGCCGACATCGTCGCCGGCCCATGCACGGCCATAACAGGTCCGGCGGAGGAGTTTGTGGCGAACGGCCAGGGCCTGGGTTTCGACCTGGCCAAAGCCGGCGGGACTTTCATTAAGATCGGGGTGGGCGTGCTTCGCCGGCCGGATGACCGCAATTACGATCCCTATCGGCTTTACCCGATCGAGGACGGCGGAAGATGGAGGGTCACCCGGCGTTCTGATTCGATCGAGTTCAGACACGAGTTGGCCGATCCCTCGACGGGCTACGCTTATGAGTACCGAAAGACCGTCTCGGTGGCTGGCGACAAGCCACGGATGGTGCTCGACCATGGCTTGCGCAATACCGGCAAGCGAGTCATCCAGACCAGCGTCTATAACCATAACTTCCTCTACCTCGACCGGCAGGCGCCTGGCCCCGATTTCTCGCTCACGGTTCCGTTCAGAATCCGCACCGCCCAACCGCTGGAGAGTGGGTTCGCTGAAGTCCGTGAGCACCAGATTGCCTTTTCCAAAACGCTGACCGGCGAGGACCGTGTTTACTGTGCCATCTTGGGGTTTGGCGCGGATCCAAAGGACTATGACATCCGGATCGAAAATCGGAGCGTGGGAGCGGGCGTCCGGATCACGGCTGACCGGCCGCTTTCCCGGGTTGCCCTGTGGGCGATACGGGCGCCGCTCTCGATTGAGCCCTTCATCGACATGAACATCGAACCCGGCGCCGAGTTCACTTGGCGGATTGACTACGAGTATTACACGATCCCACAGGGTGGAAAGTGATGGCAACCTGACCTGCCGCCATCGAATGTCAGCGCCATCGGCTGACCGGTGAAATGGGCGACGGATGAATCGAGCGGTCTTTCGTCCTGAACGACAGCGAAGCCCGCCTCTTAACGAAAGAAAGAGGATGACCTCCTGATCGCTGTCCATAAAGTCAAAGGGGTCAGTCCCACACTTTGACAAGGAAGGTGTCAAAGTGTGGGACTGACCCCTTTGACTTTACTTTATGAATTACAGGATGAAGAAGCGCCGCCTGTGGTACATCCAATCCTGCATGATGAGTGCCTCAGTTCTTGGGAGTCTGACCGCCGGCCTGTTCGGTCTCGGCGTCTGCGTCCGCGTCTGCGCGGTGGACGTTCCCCTCGGAGTGGAAGAACCCAGCGGCGTGCCGCGCCGGAGTTGGCCGGTGACCTCCGGTATTCCGTTGGCCCAAGGCGCGCTGTTCGAGGCCGAGAACGTGACGTTGTTGACCGAGGCAGAGCAGATCGCGCCGCTCCAAACCGGCGTCCTCGCCCGCTGGCCGGATGGCTCGGTGCGTTGGCTGTTGCTGGATTTCCAGGTGGACCTGGCCGCGCGTCAGAAGAAGCAGTTTACCTTGCGCACCGGCGTCAAAGCGTCGGCCCCGCCGCTCTCATCACCAGTCCAGGTGAGCGCGCAAGGCCGCGGCACAACCATCGAAACCGGCCCGCTCCGGTTGTATTTGAGTCGTGAAGGTTTTGATCCGCTGGGCGCCGTGTGGCTGGACCGGAACCACGACGGCCACTTTGCCAACGAGGAACGCGTCACTGGATCGGGCGGCGGCGGCCTTTTTGTGCGGGACCCGGGCCGGCAGCGATTCGAGGCGGGTCAGGCCCCAGCGGAGATGGTCGTCGAAGAGGCCGGTCCCTTGCGTGCTTGTGTGCGCATAGCCGGGCGGCACGGGGCGGGTGACGGTTCGATGTTCAGCTACGTGCTCCGCCTCCATGCCTTCCGCGGCCAACCTTTCGTCCGGTGTTCCTATACGTTCATCAATGACACCCAGGATTCGTTGATGGCCAGCATTGAGGAACTCGGTCTGGCCGCGCGATTGGATCCGGCGCAAGGTCCGGTCCGATGGCAGGTGCTGGATGGCCGCCTCGGGCCCGGAGGCCGCGTGCTCCAACAGGACGAGCGCCAGTACACGCGCGACGATCAGACTGTCGGAATCCACGCCGCCGGCTGGGCCGCGGTCGGCGCTGAGCCGGCGGGCTTGGCCCTCGGCCTGCGCGAGTTCTGGCAGCAGTGGCCCAAGTCGCTCGAGACGCGGGACGGGGTCGTGACGCTGGGGATTTGTCCCAGATTCCCCGCCGGCCTTTACGATGGCAAACCCTTGGCCGAGGAAAACAAGCTGTTCTTTGCGCTCCGTCATGGCGTCCACACGTTCAAGGTGGGCGTCGCCAAAACGCATGAGTTCTGGGCCACCTTCTTTGCGGGACAGCCGGACGTGGCAGAGTTGTCCCGTTTCTTCCAGGCCGCGGAAGAGCCGTTGCAGGCCATGTGCGCGCCGGCCTATGTCAGTTCCACCCAGGCGGTCGGAGAAGTTCCGCCGGCCGATTCCAAGCAGTACTTTGGCTACGAAGCCTGGTTCGACCGCGCCTTGACTGGTCACCTGAAACGCCGCGACGACGTGCGCGAGTACGGGATGCTCAACTACGGTGACTGGTATGGCGAACGCGAAGTGAATTGGGGCAACCTCGAATACGATCTGGCCGGCGGGATGTTCCAACAATACCTGCGCACGGGCGATCGGCGATTCTTCGCGCGCGGCGCACAGGCGGCGCGGCATCACCTGGACGTGGATACCGTCCATGCCACCAATCCGCACCTTAAGAATCCCTTCGGCGCGCCGCCGCGCGTGGGGGAAATCTGGCTGCACAGCGTGGGTCACACGGGCGGCTATTACACCAACGCGCCGCTGCCCGTTGAATCGGTTTACCAAATGGGGCACAGCGCCAACTTCGGCCACGTCTGGATTTCCGGCGATCTGGATTACTACTACCTGACCGGCGACCGCCGCGCCCGCGAGGTGGCGTTGCGGACGGCCGACATGATGGCCTCCAGCATGACCAGGGGTCTCGGCACTCACATTCGCACCCTGGGCTGGCCAACGATCCTGGTCCTGGCCGCCTACGAAGCCACCGGCCATGCGAAGTATCTTCAGGCCGCCGCCAGGAACTGGGAGGTGCTGAAAAAGGGCCTGGACCCGCAACGCGGCTGGGTGGTGCGGTTGGCCAGTGATCATTGCCTGCATCCGATCGGCAGCACGCCGCAAGAGCGCGACAAGAAGTATCGCGACCAGCGTTGCGAGGGTAACGTGCCGTTCATGGAAGGGCTGACCCTGTGCGCGCTGGCCCGGTATCACCGGCACACCGGCGACCCGGAAGTGCTCAAGGCCATCACCGTGGGCATTGATCAGATGATTCGCGAATGCTGGCAGGAGGACGTGAAGACCTTCCGCTACACGGCCTGCCCGCTCTCCTCGAAAACGCCCTACGGCCTTTTTATGCTGGCGGTGGAGGCCATGGCGTACGAAGCGCAACTCACCGGCAATCGCGAACACCAGCGCATCCTGCGGGAAGGATTTCGCGCCGCCATCGTCCACGGCGATGGCAACAGCTTCGGCAAGGGACTCGGACAAATGACATTCTTCGCGCCCTACGCGCTGAACGCGCTGGCAAAGGATAGCCCATGAAAACGGATAACGCGGTGCTCACCCGGAATGATGTCGGGTCTATGCGATGGGGCCCCCTTTGACGCGCTTAGGCACAGGATTTGGATTGCCGGCAAAAACCAGGGGCATCAATAATAGTACTGCCGGGTGAACCAGGATTCGATGACACGCGACCACGCCATAGCTCCATGAGAAACAAGAGCCGCCCAGAGACTAATCCGAACTTTCGTGACTGGCCCTTCTCGCAGTTGATCGAACGGGACGAGGGATTGGCCGACCTTCGCCGGTCCTATGCCGCGCGCTCAGCGGAGGAGCGGCGCAAAGCGGCGGACTGGGCCTATCATGAGTCGAGCGCGACCGACATCGTTAATCGCACTTTGGCCCGAGGCGGAGAGGAGTCCCCTCTTGCCGTTCAGTGGCCGCCCGGCTACGAGGCGCTGGCCATTGATCCCACCTACGCTCCGGCGCTCCTGACCGTGGGATCCATCGAATTCCAACTGAAGCGGAAGTCGGAGGCCCTGGCCCTGTTTGATGCCTTGTTGGCGTTGCCCAAGGACACGGACGAGTTGGAGGAGATCATCGACCAAGCGGGCACCTTCCTCCTCGATGGGAAGCACGTCGATGAAGCTCGCTTACTGTTCGAAAAGGCGTGCGGCGTTTTTCCCGAGAGCACGTTACTGCTGGGAGGGTGGGGCTACAGTCTGGCAAAACTGGGGCAACACGTCCAGGCCGTCACGATCCAAAAGCGCGCGGTTGCCTTGGATCCGGACAATTCCGAATTGCTCAACGATTTGGGCTGGGCCTTGGCTGAGAACCGGCAATTCGAAGAGGCCGAGCAAGTGCTCCAGAAAGCGGTGGACTTGGCCTCACCTGAGTATGACCGTCCGCTCAACAGCTTGAGGGAACTCCGGCGGCGCAAGCAAAGCGAACGGCGGCGCAGAAGTTGATCATCGGAAGAGCGAGACTCCGCCGATGACGCTGCCAAGCGATGAGGCGACAGACCGGGCCCGGGCGGCGAACGCCTCTTCAATCATCACCCAGGCGATGGCCAACAAAACACTTGCGCAAGCCAGGGAGAAGCCCGACAAATTGCTTTGCCTTCAAACGATAACCATGAACCAAGAGAAAGCCTTCCCCATGTCAAACCTCACTCGGCGCAACTTCCTCAAGTACTCCATGACGGCCGGCGCCACCGCCTTGATTTGCGGCACCAGTTCCACCGCCCGCGTCTTCGGGGCCAATGACCGCCTCCGCATTGCCGTGGCGGGCGTCAATGGCCGGGGCGGCAGCCACATCAGCGGCTGGTTGGAACAGCCGAACGTGGAAATCGCCTACCTCATTGACCCGGACAAGAGAGTGTTGGAGGCCAAGCTGAAGGCTCTGGAAAAAAAGGTCCAAGGCAAATATACCTGCAAGGGCGTGGCCGACGTCCGTGAGGCGCTCGAAGACAAAACCCTCGACGCCATCTCCATCGCCACGCCCAACCACTGGCATTCGCTCATGACCATCTGGGCCGCCCAGGCCGGCAAACATGTGTATGTGGAAAAGCCCATGAGCCACGACATCGGCGAAGGCCGGGTCGTCTGGGAGGCGCAGAAGAAGTACAAGGTGGTGGTCCAACATGGCACTCAGAGCCGGAGCAGCGCGCGCAACGCGGGCTTGCACCAGGCCATTCACGAGGGCAAGTTCGGCAAGCTCAAAATCTCTTACGGCTACGCCTGCAAACCGCGCGCTAGCATCGGCTTCAAGGAACCGTCCGATCCCCCGGCCAACGTGGATTGGAACCTGTGGCGCGGTCCGGCGGTCATCCCGAAGTTCCACGGCAACCTCGTGCATTACAACTGGCACTGGTTCTGGGTCACCGGCAATGGCGAGCTCAACAACCAGGGCACCCACCAGCTCGATATGGCGTTCTGGGCGATCGATCCGAAAGTGACGCATCCCATTCGGGCCATGGCCATCGGCGGCCGGTTCCAGTGGAAGGACCAGGGCGAAACCCCGAACACCCTCTTTGGCATCGCGGAGTATCCCAACGGCCAAAACGTCTTCTTCAACGTCCGGAACGTGAACTACCAAGGCTACGAGCACCAGGTCGAGAACGAGTACTACTTCGAGGATGGGGGAAAGATCGTGGACGGCCAATATTTTGCGAAAGGCAGCGCCAAGGGTGACAAGGTCTCGGTGCCGGCCGGCAACGTCACGCCCGGTGGGAATTGGGGCGCCTTCATTGCCGCCTGCCGCGCGGGCAAACCGGAGATGGCCAACGGCAATGCGGCCGACGCCCATCACAGTTGCACTCTGGGGCACGTGATCAACAACTCCTACCGGCTGGGCCAGAAGGTGCCGTTCAACGCCCAGGCCGGGCGCTTCGGCGACAACAAAGACGCCTACGAGCACTTCATGAAGCTGCATGCCGTCATGCGCGACGGTGTCGGCGTGCCGGAGAACGGCGCCGAATACATCGTCGGCCCGTGGTTGAACTTCGATGCGAAGACAGAACGGTTCACCGGCGAGTTCGCCACCGAGGCCAACAAGTTGGTCAAAGACCCGAATCGGCCCGGCTTCGAAGTGCCCACGCCGGACAAGGTCTGAACATTCGGCCCGATCCACGCCACTGCGGCGGTTTTCCGGGCTGACGGTGAAGCAGTTCTTGAAGTAGATCGAGCCTGTTTGAAACGCTGGGCAACACCCCGGATGGGAGACAAAGGCGTTGACCTTTTCACGACCAAAAGAGCGGGCCTTGAATGAGTAAATTGGGTCATTCGTTGGCTGAGATTGCGGAACACATCCCGGAGAGATGAAAGAGGGTTAGCCGCCCAGCCTTGTCGGCTCGGTTTGGGACCATGAACCGATTGGAGTGGATTGCGTCGCGCCAGCGTCTTGGAGTGCGCCAGCCCTCTGGCGCTTTGGCCGGGTGCGGAGAAAGCGGCAGAGGGCTGCCGCACTCCAAAACCTGGCGGAGTACTCCAGCCCCTCTCTCGAATATCGGCTCGCTTGGTTGCCATACGGCTCATGGGCGGTGATGCCCTTCGCCC
>CAYHFE010000176.1:0-12876 GCA_964355375.1 uncultured Verrucomicrobiota bacterium | reverse complement strand
ACATCGATGCGCCCGGTTGACAAACGGTTCATGGAAAGGGACAACCTCCAAAGATGGGACGCGAATCGGGGCCATGAACCCGTTCACGGTGGGGCGAGACTCTGTCGAGCCCTGGAATCGTTGCCGACAATAAAGTCAGGGTTCGACAGAGTCTCACCCCACCCAGGTTCCTGGGTGGGGCCAAGGCCACGCCGGACTGAATCGAGACGGCTGAGCCTGCCACCGCCGTTCCCCTCGCCCTCGCGCCCATCGACAGCGCTTACCGTTCGGGACGAGGCTCGCCGCTGATCTTCCACTCGTTGCCGACCCGCTTCAGTGGTATCTTGAGCGTTTTCTCGCCAAAGATTGCCGCCTGCAATCCCAGAACTACTTCGTCGGAGTTGATCACGGTTTTCTCCGAGATGCGATAGCCTTTGAGCTCGCCCCAGACGCTGGATACTTGCTGGCGCTGCTGCTCCGTCGGGTTCTGAATCTCCTTGCCGATATTGGCACGAATGTCCGGGGTCAAGCTGTCGATCACGCGCTCGAACTTGGCCGCATTCAGCGCCCAGAAGAGAGTTTGTGCCACGGCTTCGGGCGTGCTGAAGCCAGCATCGACCCACGTTTCCCGCGGAACATATCCCGGCATTTCGTGAAGTCGAGTCAACTGTTCCCGCGCTTGCCTGGCCTGACGAAGCCGAGTGTTCTCCGCCTGCGCTCGCTCCAGTTCCGGTTTCAGCTTCCGCAACTGCGCCACTTCATTGCGCAGTTTGTGCAAATCCCGGTTTTCCAATCGCAGGCGTTCGATTTGCCCGGCTTCGGCGGTCGAAGTCTCTTGCTCAACGTTGGTCTGGAGGACGGCCAACGGCGCCCCCTTTTCGTTGACCGCCGGCGACCCGGCCGGGCGCAAACTGGAGATCAACCGCCGGGGCACAACGACGATGCCGACGGCGATCAAGGCCATCACCAGGATGGACCATTTTAGTTTCATGATGAGTGGGGGTGTCCGACGCGGGTCGGATGAAGGCTATTGAGTCGGCCGGGCTTGAACCGCCGGAGTCTGAATCGGCGCCGCGGGTTGAACCAAGACTTGCTTCCCGTTCTTTGTGGCGAAACCAGCGCCGTTGCGCTCGGGACTCGTATGGACACTGCCATCGGCCAGGCAAACATGCCCGTGAACAGAGCATCGGACCAGGACCACGTTCGGCTCGACTTCGGTTTCCTTAAATCCAAGCGTCACGACGTCGTAACTGCTTTGGCCTGGGCCAAACTCACCCCAATCCGTCGCCCCGGTTTTGGACGTATCCGCGGGACAATGCAGAACCTTGGGAGTGACGAGGTACTGCTTCATGGAAATCAGATCCGGCGGCAGAGTAGCTTGGTTATCGTTGGCGAACATTCGGGCAGCCAAGCCAATTTGTTTGAGGTTGTTGATGCATTGGATCGATTGGGCGTTTTGCCTCGCGTTGGCCATCGCGCCGCCTCCAATGGCGGCGTCCATCGCAGCCAACTCGGAGACGAGCTTGCGGTTATCGACCCGAAGTTGGGTCAAGCGCTCGGCTTGACTTCGAAGTTGAGCGGCTTCGGCGCGGAGATTCTGGAGCTCGGCGTTTTCTTTGCGAAGCCGATCCAACTCCTGCTTCCGCGGATTGGCCGACGAAAGAGCCGGGAGTCGCGCAGGCTCGAGCTCGGACGGAGCGAAGTCCTGAGCCATCGGCGGCCCTTTTTTTTGCAGATCCGTGATCGTCACCGTCTGTGCCGCGATCAGGACCGCGCAAGTCAACATGAAGAGGGCCAGCCCCACAGGCGGAGCCCAATCCCGGGACCACGGTGCGGCGGCGACCGCTCGTCCGAGGCTCGAGGCCGGGCGAGGCCGAGCGATATCCTTTTGCAGCCGTTCTGGCCAATCCGGAAAAACCGGCGGGCGCGCCGAGCTTGTGAGCTCTCGTTCGATGTCAGATTTCTTCATACTAGATTTTGACAAAGGTCCTCCGAATCAGTTCCGCGCCCTCCTCCTTGTTGGCGCCAAGAGTGATCCTCCCGTTGCCGATGGCAGGGCAGGAAAAGAGAGGGCGACGAAGACCAGCAAGAAGTGAAGGATTGGGTCGGCAGCCCCACCCCGGACATGAATTACCAGTGGTGGTGAGTCAAGCCAGCAATCCCTTCACCACTTCGCCGTAAATATCGGTCAGCCGAAAATCCCGGCCCTGGAAGCGGAAAGTCAGCCGCTCATGGTCCACGCCCAAGCAGCGGAGGAGGGTCGCGTTGAGATCGTGAACATGCACGGGATCGCTAACGATGTTGTAACAGTAGTCATCGGTTTCGCCATAGACGATTCCGCCCTTGATTCCGCCCCCGGCCATCCACAGGCTGAAACAGCGTCCGTGGTGATCCCGCCCGTAGCTGGGATTGTTGATGTCGCCCTGCACATAAACGGTTCGCCCGAATTCTCCGCTCCAGATGACCAGAGTTTCATCGAGCAGTCCCCGGTTCTTCAAATCGGTGATCAGGCCCGCGGACGGTTGATCCACGTCGTGACATTGCTTGGGAAGGTGTTCGGCGAGATTGCCGTGCTGGTCCCAGCCGCGGTGATAAAGCTGGACGAAACGAACGCCGCGCTCGCTCAAGCGGCGAGCCAGAAGGGCGTTGGCCGCGAAGGTGCCGGGCGTGCGCACTTCCGGTCCGTAGAGATCCAGGACACTCTGGGGTTCGCCGCTGATATCCATCAACTCGGGGACGGAGGATTGCATGCGGTAGGCCATCTCATACTGGGCGATGCGCGTGTAGATCTCGGTGGTCGCCGTATCCTCAAAAAAAAACTGATTCAGTTTCTCCAGGCTGTCGAGCATCTCGCGGCGGCTGGCGGCGTCGATGCCGGGCGGGTTGGTCAGATGGAGGACGGCATCGCCCCGGCTCCGGAACTTCACGCCCTGATGGCTGGTCGGCAGAAAGCCCGAGCCCCACAATCTGGAGAAGAGCGGTTGATCGGTGAGATTGCCGCTGCCCTGGGAAATCAAGACGACGAAGGCCGGCATGTTCCGGTTCTCGGACCCCAGACCGTAGGTTACCCACGATCCGAGACAGGGCCGCCCTGGCTGTTCGCTCCCGGTCTGGATGAAGGTGATGGCGGGGTCATGGTTGATGGCCTCGGTGTGCAACGATTTCACCACCGCGATGTCATCGGCGATTGCGCCAACCTGAGGCAGCAATTCACTCAGCCACAGGCCGCATCGGCCGTGTTGTTGGAACTTGAAGCGCGTGGCGGCGACGGGAAAACGCGCCTGCCCCGAAGTCATGCCCGTGATGCGCTGGCCCATCCGGATCGAGCCGGGCAATTCCTGGCCATGGTGCTTCTGCATGGCCGGTTTGTAATCCAGAAGGTCGATGTGGGAAGGTCCGCCAGATTGGTGAAGATAAATCACCCGCTTCGCCTTGGGCGCGAAATGGGGTCCGCGCCAGGCGCGATTCGGCGCCGCCGCGGCATTGCTCCGGTCGCTCGCCGCGGCTCCCAGGCCGGGATTCAACAATGATCCGAGGGCGGCGACGCCGATTCCCACCGCCGTCCGGCCAAAGAATTGGCGGCGGGTTTGCAGGAGTTGATGTTCGCGTATGGGATTCATGTCAGCCTTTCGTCACCGTTTCATCGAGGTTCAAAATCAGGCTCGCCACCGAGGTCCAGGCCGCGAGCTCAGCGGCGTCCAGGGGGGATGCCGTTTTGCCTTCGCCCACGCTTAACAACTGGCGGGCCGCCTCGGGATGAGCCAGGAAGCGCGCGCGCTGCTTCTGCTCCAGCTCGGTGAGGATTTGGACTTCCGCGGCGCTGGGGCGGCGGGCCAGGGCAAGGCGAAAGGCGAAGGCGATGCGTTCGGCGGCGCTCGGTTGCGCCTCGGTCAAGATGCGCTGCGCCAGAAAGCGCGCCGCCTCCACGAAGGCCGGATCGTTCAACAGAACCAAGGCTTGCAGCGGGGTCGTCGTGCGATCGCGCTGCACGGTGCAGGTTTCGCGATCCGGCGCATCAAAGGCCTGGAGCGACGGGGGGGGAGAGGTCCGCTTCCAGAACGTGTACATGCTGCGGCGATATAGATCCTCGCCCTGGCTCTGCACGTAGAACTGCGCCGACCAGTTCTTGGAATCCTGGCGCAGCGACAATTCTTCCCACAGGCCGGGCGGCTGGTAGGGTGACACGCTGGGCCCGCCAATTTTCCGGGTCAGCAGTCCGCTGACGGCCAGGGCGTTGTCGCGAATGGCCTCGGCTGACAGCCGGAAGCGCGGTCCCCGGGCATAAAGCCGATTGTCCGGATCTATCTCGGCCAACTCGGCGGACACGACCGATGACTGGCGATAGGTGGCCGACGTGACGAGCCGTTTCATCATCTGTTTCACGTTCCAACCGCTGCTCATGAACTCCGTCGCCAGCCAATCGAGCAGCTCGGGGTGAGTGGGCCATTCCGCCTGCGCACCAAAGTCGTTGGCGGTTTTGACCAGGCCCTGGCCCATGACCATGGCCCAAAATCGATTGACCGTGACCCGCGCCATCAGCGGGTGCGACGGATCGATCAGCCACTGGGCCAACCCCAGCCGATTCGGCGGAGCGTCTGGCGGAAGTGGCAATAAGGACGCCGGGACCCCGGGCGTCACCTTTTCGCCGGGCTTGTTGTATTGTCCGCGAATCAAGACAAAGGTATCGCGCGGGTTGGCCATTTGTTCCATGACCATGGACGTGGGCAGGATCTTCTGAAAGTCACTCAATGCCCGTCGGCCCCGGGTGACTTCGCCGCTGTCTTGCCGGTAGAGCGTCGAAACATTCTCGCGATAGTATTTGCGCAGCGCTTCCTTTTGGACCTCGCTCCGCTGGTCGGCGGCCAGCGCGAGGACATCGGCGGTTTCCGGCGGAAGCATCGGGCCGGAGCGCGCGGCCTCCGGATCGGCACTGATCGACAAGCGAGTCCGCCCGATGGCGTGGTTTCCAAACGTGCTCTCGAAGCGCAGCCGAAATCGAAGCTGAGTGCCGCCGGCAAATCCGAACGGCTGCGCCGCGGCCAACCACGCGGTGGGGCTCCGGCCACGCGGAGCGCCCTCCACGCCCCAGCCGGATTTCGCGTCGCCATCGATCGCCAGGGCGACGTCGAAGCCGCTTTGGGAAAAGTTCGCGCTCGCTCCGGAGAAGGGAATGATTTGTTTCTGGTCCGGGTGGGCCACCGAAACGGCTTCGAGCTCGAATCCAGTCAAAACGAAGTTCCCGTTGCTGCTTCGGCCGGGACCGCGCTTGGGCAGCGAAGCATCGTTCAAGGCCTCGAGCCGCACCGCCGTGAGGCCCGTGTCGTCCGTCTGCGCGGTGAACTCATAGATATCCGATTCCGGATGGCCGCCGCTCGCCAGAATGGAATGATCGTCCAGTTTGGTCAGGGTCGCCCCGCGGAGGGACTTGGATTCGATCGGATCAAGAACCTTCCAGCGGATTTGCGCGCGGGCTTTGGTCTCACTCTCCCAATCTTTCTGCGCGGCGTCGATCCGCGGGAGCGCCGCCCGGAGCGTGTCCTCGAGTTGTTTCACGCCGGACTGCAGTTGTTCGAGTTTCGACTGCTGGGCCGGAGATGGCACATACACGAGCGGGGCCGCGTTCCCGCTGCGGCCGTCCAGACCGTTTTCGGGGACGGCATTGAAGTAGGCGTAAAACCGGTAGAAATCTTTCTGCGTGAGCGGGTCGAATTTGTGATCGTGGCATTGGGCGCAGGCCATCGTCAGACCCAGAAAAACGGTCGAAGTCGTGTTCACGCGATCGATGATGTACTGCGTCAGGTACTCTTCCGGAATGGCCCCGCCTTCGAAATTGATCATGGTGTTCCGGTTGAACCCGGTGGCCAGTTTTTGCGAGAGGCTCGCGCCCGGAAGGAGATCGCCGGCGATTTGTTCCAGCGCGAACTGATCATACGGCTGATTGCGATTGAACGCCTCGATGACCCACTCGCGCCATTTCCACATGTCCCGGCCGGAATCGAGGTGATACCCGTGGGTGTCGGCGTAGCGCGCCAAGTCCAGCCAGTGCAGCCCCATGCGTTCCCCGTAGCGCGGCGAGTTCAAAAGCCGATCCACGAGCTTTTCGTAGGCATCCGGCGCGGTGTCCGCCAGGCAGGCCTCGACCTCCTCGGGGGTCGGCGGCAGTCCGGTCAGGTCGAAGCTGACGCGGCGAATGAGTTTTTCCGGGGCGGCTGGCGGCGAAGGTTGGAGGTTTGAGGATTCAAGTTTCGACAGAATGAAGTAATCGATCTCGTGGCGCGGCCAGGCGGCGTTATGCACGGCGGGGAGGGCGGGACGCTCCGGCTTGAGGAAGGCCCAATGCCCCTGCCAGCTCGCACCCTCGTCGATCCAGCGGCCCAGCAGGTCGATCTGAGTTTTGGACAACGGTTTGCCGAATTCTTGCGGCGGCATGTGATCCTCCGCGTTGGCCGTGGTCACGCGCCGGAACAATTCGCTGCCCGATCGTTTCCCGGGAACGACGGTGGTATGATCGTCGCGTTGGGCGAACAAACCTTCTTTGGTGTCCAGGCGCAGCTTGCCCTTGCGTTTCTTCTGATCGGGCCCGTGGCAGGCGGAGCAATGATCGGAAAGGATGGGCCGGATGTCCCGGTTGAAGCTGATGGCGGCCGGCGCGGCGGCGGCGCGCGCGGCCAGGGTCGCGGTGGCCGCGACCGTTAAGAGGGCGACCCCCAGCAAAGTGTTGGCGTAAGATTTCATCGTATCCCAAGCACGAGGCCATCTGGCGCGGCTCGCCCGTTCCGCACGGGACGAAAGACTTGCCCGGCCAGTATTTGTTCTGATTCGGGCAATAAATAACACACGACGGGAAAACACTCCAACATTGTTTATCTGGGAAGGTCCCTTCACACCTTCTTTCCTCATCTTCCCGGAGGTTGTTTCAAGGACGGTTCAGGGTCGCCCGGCATGCGCAAAGTGCAAGGAGGCTCCCAGTAAACCGGCCTGGGGTGAGAGGGTGAGAGTGAGGGGCGCCGGGCAAGGATTCGGGACGGCTCAAACCGGCCGATTCCCGTCGGCGCCGGTGCCATCGAGATCGATGAGAATATCGCGCGGCTCGGCGCCTTTGCTGGGTCCGACGATCCCGCGAGATTCCAGTTCATCCATGATGCGGGCGGCCCGGGTATAACCGAGACGCAGGCGCCGCTGCATGAGCGAGACGCTGGCTTTTTGCTCGCTCCGGATGATTTCGATGCACTGCTGGATAAGGTCCTCATCTTCATCGCACCCGCTCTCTTCATCCGCGCTCACGCTCGGTTTGGAGAGTTGCTGATGAATCTCCACCTCGTAGCTGGGTTTGCCCTGTCGGGCGATGAAATCGACGAGTTCTTGAATCTCCTGGTCGGTGATGAGCACGCCCTGGGCGCGGGTCAGTTTGGCCGCGCCGGGAGGCAGGTAGAGCATGTCCCCTTTGCCGAGGAGTTTGTCGGCTCCCATGGCGTCGAGAATGGTGCGCGAGTCCACCTTGGCCGCCACCTGAAACGCGATGCGCGCCGGGATGTTGGCTTTGATGACCCCGGTGATGACATCGACACTCGGACGCTGCGTGGCGACGATGCAATGGATGCCCGCGGCTCGCGCCATCTGGGTGATGCGGGCGATGGCCATTTCCACATCCGCGGGCGCGACCAACATGAGGTCGGCGAGTTCATCAATGATGACCACGACGTAGCTCAGATTGTCCGGGATGATGATTTCGTCTTCACGCGGCACGACGATTTCCTCGTCGAGCTCGACCGCGAATCCCTCCGAGCTGGCTTCGATCTTTTCCTTTTTAACGGTGAGAGGCAATTCTGGTTCGGGCGGTGGGACGGGTTTGTTCCGGGGGCGTTCATTGAACGATTTGATATTGCGCACGCCGACCTTGGCAAAAATCTGGTAGCGTTTCTCCATTTCGTTCACGACCCAGCGGAGGGCGAGAATGACCTTTTTGGGATCGTTGACGACGGGCACGACGAGATGCGGCAACGAGTTGTACTGCTGCAGCTCGACCACTTTCGGATCAATCATGACGAAGCGCAATTGATCCGGGGGAAATCGGTAGAGGAGCGAGGCCACGATGGCATTGATGCAAACGGATTTTCCTGATCCGGTGCTGCCGGCGATGAGCAAGTGCGGCATTTCGGCGAGATCGGCGATGATGGGATGGCCGTAAACGTCTTTGCCGAGAGCCAAAGGAATGCGCGCCTTGGTTTTTTGCCATTCCTCCGATTCCAGAAGGTCGCGCATGATGACCTTGGTCTTGACGAGGTTCGGCACCTCGATGCCGACCGAGCTTTTGCCGGGCACGGGGGCCAGGATATGGATGCGTTCCGCTTTGAGGGCGGCGGCGATGTTATTGTTCAGGGCGCTGATTTTTTCCAGCTTCACGCCCGGCGCTGGATGCAATTCGTAGCGGGTGATGGTCGGGCCCTTGGTGATGTCGCCCAGAGCCACTTCAATATCGAACTGGGCGAGGGTGCTCTGCATCAAGCGGGCGTTGGCCATCAATTCCTCTTTCGACTCGGTGGGCTTGACCGAAGGATCGGGATAATGGAGGAGACCGAGTTGGGGCAACTGATAATTCCCGATGAGCGGGGTGGCGGCGACGGAGATCGGCTTGTGTTTTCGCCCGGCTGGCTTGGCTCGCGGCCCGCCTCCGGAGTTGTCATGAAACGCTGGCCCGCGCTCCGGCGCGGCCGGTTTGGCTTCGCCGTTCGGAGGCGGGTTTTCGCCCGACGGGTTCTTGGCTGACCCCGCCTTCCCCAGAATTTCGCCGGTGGTCGTGGCGGCGATTTCTTTGGCCGTGATGACTTCGCCGACTTCTAAACCCGGTGAGGCGGGCGGCCCGACGGGATCGATCTGGAATGGGTTCGCCTTGGGAGCAGATTTTGAGCGGGCCTGGGGCACGCTGAGATCGCGCACGGTCGGTTCGGGAACGGGCTGGAGATCCTGTCCGAGTCCGGAGGTCTCGCCCTGTTCCTGGAGCTTTTTAGACTGTTTCTGCAGATCGGTGGCGCGACGTTCGAGGGCTTCCTCCAAGGCTGGGCCCTCCGCGGGCGCGGCGCGCAGCGCCATCTTCCGGCGCTCCCACCAATCGCGAATCCACGAGCCGAGTTGAAAATTCGTGAGATAGAGCAGGCTGATGACGTAAATCGTGACGAAGACGATCGTGGCTCCGACCCGGCCAAAGTGGCCGAAGATCCACTGGTTCATCGCCATTCCGATGAGGCCTCCGGCGCGACCCGAGTCCTGATTGATCGCCAGCCTCAGGGTATCCGAATAGAGATCCAGCATGCCCATGCAGGCGGCCAACAAGAGAGTCGCCCAGAGCGCCCTCCGTTGCAGATAGGCCAATATTTCAAGAAAACCGCCCAAACCAAACCCAAGGAGGAGCGCGGGCACCAGGTAGGCGGCCGCTCCGGACATGAAAAACAGTCCCGAGGCCGTATAGGCTCCGACCGGACCGATCCAGTTTTTCGGCGGGTTGTTGGGCGAACTATTGTTGAAGGGCAAATCGTTGCGATCGAAGGAAAGCAGAGAGACTGAGAATAGCAGGCAGAGGGCGATCAGAATGATGCCCACCACGTCGCCAAAGCCCCGTTTCGCCGCTGCTTCCGCTGCTTTCCGAGCCATGGGCACAGATTAGTCCAAGCGATCGGATTGACAATGAAATTTGAATTTACGGACCCGCCCGATGGATCAAGGACTGATTGGAGTCTGGAGCGGAATGAAAATGGTGAAGGTGCTGCCTTTCCCGGCGCTGGATTTGACTTTCAATCCGTAACCCAGCTCCTTGGAAAACTCGTAAACCATGGAAAGGCCCAGCCCGGTGCCGCGGCGGTTTGAGAGCGCTTTGGTTGTAAAAAACGGCTCGAAAATGCGCGGCAAAACCTCCGGGGCGATGCCACAGCCGGAATCCTGAACGGCCACGTAGAGGTACTGGGTGGAGGCGGTGGGTGACAAGGCCAGGTTTTCCGGCAAGGTATTGGTCTGGCCGGTTCGGACCAGCACTTCGCCCGCTCCGGACATGGCGTCGGCGGCGTTCAGAATCAGATTCAGGAGCATCTGCTGAATCAGCTCCTTCACCGCCGGGACGGTGGGTAAGGAGGGCGCGGGCTCGAACTGGATGGTGACGTCCTGCAAGAAGGGATCCCCCAGGAGCCTGAGCGTGTCCTCCACCACGGTGTTCAGTTCGCAGGGCAGGAAGTCCCGCTCCGTCACCCGGCTCAACCCTAGCATCGACTTGACGATGCCCGCGCCTTGTTCGACGACCGTCTTGATCCGGCCGACCCGGGCGCGGATCTTCTCCTTGTCGTCCAGGTGCCCTTCGATGATCTGAGCGGAGCCCTTGATGATGGAGAGGATATTATTGAAGTCATGGGCGATGCCGCCGGCGAGCGTGCCCAGCGCGCGCATTTTCTGGCTGTGGAGCAATTCCTTGTTGGCCCGCTCGAGTTCACGGGTGCGCACCGCCACGATCTTCTCCACCTCCGCGTAACTCCGAATCAACTGCACATGCCGGTTCACGGCCAGGCCGGCGAAGAACAGAACCAAAACCAGACCGCAGATGAGAATGACCAGGAGACGCGATTCTTTGTACCAGGGGATCACGATGGAGAGCTCGACCATGGCCGACTCCGGATCGACGTTCCAATTGCGGTCCATCGATCGGACTTCGAACTGGTGTTTGCCCGGGGCCAGGTTCGCGACGAACTCGGTCATGGCGTTGGTGTAGGGGGACCAGACCCCACCGTCCATTCGCCACGAGAAAAGCAGGCGATCCGCCGGTGTGTATTGCCACCGATCGACGGCATTGAAGACCACGGTGATCGGGCCTTCCGCGGAAGGACTGCCGGGATTCTCGACCGTCGGTGGAAAGGTTTTCGGCGGGCTCACGTCGGCGTCCGGGTGGTAGAGGCTGAGGCCGCGGGAGGTCGTGGCCCAGACCCGTCCCCGACGATCCTCGGACACCGTCAAGACCGACGAGCTCGGCACTCCTTCCTCGACGCCGTTCGCCACCCAGGAGCCATTGCGATAGGCGATGACCCCTCGAGCGGTGGCGATCCAGATCCGGCCGCTCCGCGTTCTGGCCAGGTGGTTCACCCGGTCCAGGCCCGATCGGACCGTCACCCACGTTTTGCCGTTGAACTCTTGAATACGGTCGCCTCCCCCGCACCAGAGTCGTCCCTCGTCGAGTTCGAGAAGGCAAAGCGGCTTTTCCTCCGCAAACCCCTGGGCGGGTCCGAAAAACTGGAAGACGCCATCCCGGTAGAGCCCGAGCCCGGCGGTGCCGCCGAGCCACAGGTCGCCATTCTGGGCCTCGAGGAGGAAAGACAGCTCGGCATTCAGTTCGGCCATCCGCTGCCCCTGCAGAAACGGCGCAAAGGTTTCGCCGTCGAAAAGCTCGAGGCGAAACGCGCCCGGGCTGGCGGCGGGGTCCGCCTGGACTTGGACACAGAGCTTTCCGTTGCGGAGCTGTCCGATGATCTTGATCCGCGCTCCGGAAGGTTGGGCGAGCGGGCGGAATTTCTCGGTGGCCGGATCGAAAACGAGCGGCCCATCCCCCGCACCGATGGCGATCGCTCCCCGCGGCAACGCGTAGAGGGAATCGATCACCCGCAGATCGGGCTCAGCGTTCTCGGGCCAGCGCATCTTCTTCCATTGATCTCCCCGGTTCAGCAGGAGCGATTCGGAGCCGGCAAACCAAAGGCGCCCCTCGCCATCCTCCACCATCGCGCGGACGGGCCCGTCGATTTCCTCGACTTCGGCCGGCGTTCTCCAGGTGAACGGCGCCGAGCGCACCAGACCCTCGGAAGTCGCCAGCCAAAACACTCCGTTGGTTTCAATGGCCACATCCTTATGCTGTCCCATCCCCGCGCTCTCTTTGCTCACGGACAAGGGCGCGCCCGGATCCAGCCGCAGCAACGAGTTCATGCCAAACGCCCAGATGGTCTCGTCGCAACCGGGCCAGGCTTGCTTGAGATTCTCTCCCGCCGGCACGGTCCGCTTCGACCAATTGCGGCCATCGAACTGGACGATGATCTTGTCACTACCGGAAACGGCGTCCGAAGCGACTGCAACGATCTCGCCGCGATTATTTTCAAAAGGCCGTTGCAGATTCTCGACCGCGAGGCTGGGGTCCACCAAATGCTGCTCGAAGGGCGCGGCGGCGTCCAAATCGCGAAGCTGTCCGTGAACCCGAGCCAATCCTTTGGCGCCGGTAATCCAAAGGCCGTCGCCCTCCCGGGCTTCGGCCATTTCCAGAAACTTGCCCAGCCCGGTTTCGCCGACCTCCCGCAACAACGTGGTTTGCTTCCGGGACGCGTCGTATTTCATGAGCCGGTCCGAGAGCAGGAAGAGAACGTGATCGAGTTCCGCCGGCACGAGCGCGATTTGTCGGATGCGCCGCCGGGGATCCACTTGGGTCTCGGCCCGAATCTGCGCAATCGGATGGCGCGTCCATTGCCGCCCATTATAGACCGCCAAACCTTGCACAACCGAGTCCTCTTCGTAGAGCGACCAGAGCTGTCCGGCGCGACTGGCGTAAACGCGGTAGGTATCCCGGCCCGGCGACGGCAAGGTTCGGATGGAATAACCGTCCAAAACGCTGATCTCATCGACGTCGCCGTGCTTGACCCACACGTTGCCGCGGGGACTGACCGTGACCGCGCTCGCGTAGGATTCTCTCAAGCCGTCGGACGATCGAAAGACCCTCCAACTGGAGAGTTGGGCGGCTCCACTCCAGGAAGAACCGCCCCAGAGGATCGCGACAATGAGGACGAGCGTCCAACCCAGCCCGGGCATGGGGATCTTGAACGGACAGGGGGCGCGCCAGCGTCTTGATAGGGGTAGGAACGGGGGATGTACCCCGCCCCTCCCTCC
>CAYHFE010000175.1:0-12880 GCA_964355375.1 uncultured Verrucomicrobiota bacterium | reverse complement strand
CGATCGGCGGAGAGCGGCGGCCCGAACGAGGCCGCGTCTCCGCCGGACGGTGGAGAGGAGGAGACGGGGCGCGAGCCGAATGGGAGTCCATCACGTCGATGGAGATTCGTCTGTGGTCCCGGCTTCAGCCGGCAGCATGTCCCTCACGGAGAGAACTCGAATTCGTTCCGGCATCCTGGCGAAGTTCATGTCGGACCGGCTAAAACCGGGACCCCATCCCTCGCGTCCGGACAATCCAGGCGAGGTGGTTCGGTCAAACGGGCCGCCATTCAGGCCGTCGCTCGCTCGGGTGACTCCGGCGCATCACTGGGTTCAAAGTTCGTCGAGGTGAGGCGATACCGGATGAGTTTCTGTCGGACCGTGGGCCGAGAGACCCCCAGCCATTCCGAGACCTTGGTCAAATTTCCATTGCTCCGCTTGATCGCCTGGGCATAGAGCTCTTTTTCGACGATGGCCAGGAGTCCGCAGTAGGCATCGTGATCATTCTGGAATTCGGCCCGGTTCAGGAGATTGTTGACGCAATCGCGAATGGTGGGTTGGCCGTCCGGAGTTCTGGGCGCATCGTTTGAAAACGCGGAGTAAATCTTTTCCCGAGTGATGATCGGCCCGGAGGTCAGGGCGGCCGCCCGGTGAACCAGATTTTCCAGCTCGCGAATGTTGCCTGGCCAATCATGTTCCGCGAGCAGTTGGACCGCTCCCGACGTGATGGCTTTTTGCCGTCCCACTCCGCTCGGGCCGACCCCGCCCAGAAAATGCTGAACCAAGTCCGGGATATCTTCTTTTCGTTCGCGAAGCGGCGGGAGGCGCACGACCGCGCCATTGAGTCGATAAAACAGATCCTCACGGAATAATTTTTTGGCGATGGCCTCTTCGAGATTGCGGTTGGTCGCGGAAATGACCCGAACATTGACCGGAACGTTCTCATGACCACCGACTCGCTGGATGCTCCGTTCCTGCAAGACGCGCAGTAGTTTCCCCTGAGTCTCCAGGCTTATGTCGCCGATTTCATCCAGAAAGAGCGTGCTTTGATGGGCTTGTTCGAACTTGCCCGCCCGTCGCGAGGTGGCACCGGTGAACGCGCCGCGTTCATGGCCGAAGAGTTCACTTTCCAGCAAGGTGTCTGGGATCGCCACACAGTTGACGGCGACGAAAGGAAAATGTTTCCGATCGCTGTATTCGTGGAGGGCGCGCGCCACCAATTCTTTTCCCGCCCCGGTTTCACCTCGAATCAGGACCGTGATCGGGTCGGCGGCTAATCGGCCGACGGCTTTGCAGACCTCCTGCATGGCCCGGCTTTTTCCGACGATTCGGCAGCCGGTTGGCGTCATGGGCAGCGGCGCGAGAATCGAATCCTCGCGCCGTCCGGCACTGAGGGCGGTATCGACCACCGAGAGCAGATCCTCCATCAGAAAGGGCTTGGTCAGGTAGTCGTAAGCGCCGCTCTTCGTCGCTTTGATCGCGATATCGGCCGATCCGAACGCCGTAATCAGAATGATCGGGATTCCTTTGAGTCGTGGGTTGAGGACTTTGATCAATTCCAGGCCGTCCATTCCCGACAGAGTGAGATCGGTGATGATCAGATCATGGTTTTCCGTCTCGACGCGAACCAACGCATCTTCGGCGCTGCTGCAGATTTGGACAGAGTAGCTCCGATCGCTTAGGGCTCGGCTCATCATTTTGGCGATGATCGAATCGTCCTCGACGATCAGGATGCGGGCGTTTTTCGGATGAGTGGGCTCTGAAACCTGGTCCATGATTGAGCGGTCAGGTGGGTCCGGCTTAGTTCGGACCGTTTCACTGCGCGCTATTCTGCGCTGTTAGGTACAGGGGAATGGTCTTCACTTCAAGCCTGGATTAAGACCCCGGATCAAGAGCCTGTTTCCCAGCACTTCTCCTCCATTGAATTCACCCCCGGGGGCGGCGGCGGAGAAGAAGAGGGTGATCGCTGGGCGAGCCGGGCCGGCAAAACGCTTTCCGCTTTCGAGATCGTACGGCAATCGAGTTGCCGTTGCGCGCTCCTTCCTCCCGTGTGCTCCCGGCGCCAAACGCTCTGAACTGATCTCGTCGCGACTTGATTTATCAGGGAAATGCGAGTGTTTCCGCGAAAAGGCCGGTCTTGATGCGTCCTTCGGCGCGCGGCGACGTCATCCTGGCATTGCCGGTGCTAAAGGACGGATACACGGATCGCCGTGCGGGCGCAAAGGCGCGACTGCAAAACTTTAACTGACCCGCTCATGGACGAAGTAACAAAAGAGTTCTTGATCGAGAGCTACGAGAATCTGGACAACCTGGATCGCGCTTTGGTGGAACTGGAAAAGGACCCCACGCACCGTCCCAGCTTGGATAGCATCTTCCGCACGATTCACACTCTCAAAGGCACCTGCGGCTTCCTTGGATTCGGTCGCCTGGAACGTGTCTCCCACGTCGGCGAGAACCTCCTGAGCCGCCTCCGCGAAGGCAAAATGGTGCTCAACTCCGAGATCACATCCGCCCTCCTCACGATGGTCGATGCCGTCCGGCAGATTCTGTCCGCCATCGAGAGCTCCGGCACTGAAGGGAGCGAAGATTATCCGCAGTTGATTGAACGGCTGACGACTTTGGCTTCCGCCGATAAACCCGCGCCTCTCCCGGTCGCACCGCCCCCAGTTGCAGTACCGCCGCCGCACCCTGCCGTCATAGCGGTGGAGGCGTTGCCTCCTCGCGCCCCGGCTACTGTCGTGGACCAGGTGGAGGTGGTGTCCGCGGAGGCAGTCAAGCAACAAGGGCCAACCCTCGCCCCTCCTCCCGAGCCGGTGGCCACGCCGCCGCCGGCCGCCAATTCCACCCCGGTGAAACCGAGCGAGGTGGCAGCCAGCCCCGATCCCCACGCCGGAGAAAAAGGCGAGACTCGTGGGCGCAGCATGTCGGATTCGAGCGTTCGCGTCGATGTCGGCTTGCTCGACAAGTTGATGAATCTCGTGGGTGAACTCGTCCTGGCCCGCAACCAGGTCTTGCAGCTTGCCAATACTTACAGCGACACGCTCTTCGTCAACATCGGGCAGCGGCTGAATCTGATCACGACCGAGCTGCAGGAGAGCGTCATGAAGACCCGCATGCAGCCGATCGAGAACGTCTGGAACAAGTTTCCCCGGGTTGTCCGGGATGTTTCGACCGAGCTGGGCAAGAGTGTCAAGCTGGAGATGTTCGGCCGGGAGACCGAGCTGGATCGAACCATCATCGAGGCGATCAAAGATCCGCTGACCCATATCATCCGGAACTCGGTCGATCACGGAATTGAGCGGCCGGAAACGCGCGCGGCCGCGGGTAAATCGGAGACCGGCTGTCTGACTCTGCGCGCCTTTCATCAGGGCGGGCAGGTCAATATTGAGATTGTTGATGATGGGGCCGGTATCAACGTGAAGCGGGTTCGCGACAAAGCCGTGACGATGGGAGTGCTTTCGCCGGATCAGGCCAGTCGGGTGAGCGACCGAGAGATAGTCAATCTGATCTTCCATCCCGGACTCTCCACCGCGGTCAAGGTGACCAATGTCTCCGGTCGGGGCGTGGGCATGGACGTGGTCCGGACGAACATCGAGAAGATCGGAGGGTCGGTGGATGTGAGCAGCGAAATAGGCCGGGGAACCACCGTGAAAATCAAGATCCCGCTGACCCTGGCCATCATCCCGGCGCTGATCGTCACCAGTGGAGGAGATCGCTTTGCCATTCCGCAGGTCAACCTGGTGGAGTTGGTGCGGATGGATCCCGGGCAGGAAGGGCGCGGCATCGAGATGATTTACGGTGTGTCCGTGTATCGTTTGCGCGGTAATTTGCTGCCGCTGGTCTATCTCAACAAAGAGCTCATGCTCGAGGTGGAGGGGCAGCCGCGACCGGCCGCGCTCGATGACGCCATCAATATCGTCGTGCTGGAGGCCGATGGCCGGCAGTTCGGCATCGTGGTCGATGCGATCAACGACACGGAAGAGATCGTGGTCAAGCCGTTGGGCAAACAGCTCAAGAGCCTGACGTTTTTTGCCGGAGCCACCATCATGGGAGACGGGCGCGTGGCGCTGATTTTGGATGTGTTGGGTCTGGCGCAGCACGCGCGCATCATTTGCGAGGAGCAAGACCGGGTGCGGCGGGACGAGGTGGAAAAGCAGAAGGCCCACTCGGAAGAGAAGCAATCCTTGCTGCTTTTCGATGTCGGAGACCAACGACAGATGGTCATTCCGCTGTCCATGGTGGCGCGGTTGGAGGAGATTCCGCCTTCGGACGTGGAATGGACGGGGAGTCAGGAGGTCGTGCAGTACCGCGGCCAGATCATCCCCTTGATTCGGGTGGCCCATTATCTGGCGACGTCCCCATCGGCTGCGCCGCCCGCCGCAAATGGCGGCCACGATCCGATGCAGGTCGTGATCTATTCCGAGCACGGCCGGAGCGTGGGCTTGGTCGTGGGCCGAATCCGGGACATCGTGCAACAGGCGTTGGAAGTGAAACGCCAGGTCAAACAAGACGGAGTGGTTGGGTCCACGGTCATCCAGGATCGGGTCACCGATTTGCTGGACGTGGCCGGCATCATCCGGCAGGCCGACCCCAGCTTCTACAACACTTCAGCTTAAACCCGAATTTTTGATTTATGGCGCAAACCAAGCAATTCTGCACCTTTCTCCTGAATGGCCTCTTTTTCGGAGTCGAGGTCCTCAAAGTCCAGGAGGTCATCCGCTATCAAGCGATGACCCGTGTCCCCATGGTTCCTTCCATGATCAAAGGGCTGATCAATTTGCGCGGACAAATCGTCACCGCCATCGATCTGCGCCGGCGGTTTGATTTCGAACCACGCGGCGGGGACGAGCTGCCCATGAATGTCGTCATCCGCACTGACGACGGCGCCGTCAGCCTGCTCGTGGATGAAATGGGTGATGTCATGGAACTGAGCGAAGAGGATTTTGAGGGACCGCCCGAACCGCTGCAAGGGCTCGCGCGCGATCTCGTCCTTGGAGTTTACAAGCTCAAAGAACGCCTCCTCTTGATCCTGGATGTCGAGCGGACCGTCACGATTCCGGCGACGCCGAGTCGAAAGCGGGAGCCGGCGGAGAACTTCGCCTAAGACCTCGAGCCCCCGCGCCCCAGATCAACCGACCGACTCAGTTCAGCAATCGTCCCCACCCCAGACACTCACTAAACTACTTAAACTGCTCATGAAAAATATCACTCCTCCTCTCAAATCGAATGGCCGGCGCGGTCCGGCCACGCCCCGCTCCAACGGAACGGCGTCGGCCAAATCGTCCGCGGCCAGCCACAGCAACGAAATGGCCGACCTCCGCGGCCAGATCGCGGCCATCAACAAATCACAAGCCGTGATCGAGTTTGAACTCGATGGCACGATCATCACCGCCAACGAGAATTTCCTCAAGACGTTGGGTTATCGGCTGGAGGAGATCCAAGGCCAGCACCATAGCCTGTTTGTCGAGCCGTCCTACCGGAACAGCGGAGAATACCGACAGTTCTGGAGCGACCTCAGCGAGGGCAAGTTCCAGGCGGCGGAATACAAGCGCATCGGCAAGGGCGGCAAAGAAGTCTGGATTCAGGCTTCCTACAACCCGATCTTCGACGCCAAGGGCAAGCCCTTCAAGGTGGTCAAGTTCGCCACAGACATCACGGACGCCGTGGAAGCGCGGCTGGTCAACCAGCGCTACGCGTCCATGTCGAATAACTCGCCGATCAATATCATGTTCGCGGACCGGGATTTGGTCATTCGCTACATGAATCCTGCTTCCGCGAACACGCTGAAGAAGATTCAACAATACCTGCCGGTTTCGGCCGAGCGGATGATCGGACAGAACATCGACATTTTCCACAAGAACCCGAGTTTTCAACGGGGACTTCTTTCTGATCCCAAGAATTTGCCGCGCAAGGCGGTCATTGAGGTGGGGCCCGAGAAGCTCGACCTGCTGGTCAGCGCCATCCACGACCAGAACAATAACTATCTCGGCACGATGGTGACCTGGGATGTGATCACTGTTCGACTGGCCGCCGAAAAACGGGAGAAAGACATGACCGAGAACCTCACCCGCACCCTCGAGATCGTCAGTCAAAACTCGCAGACGCTCTCCTCGTCGGCCGAAGAACTGTCCTCGGTCGCCCAGCAGATGAGTTCCAATTCGGATCAGACTTCGACCCAGGCCAATGTGGCGGCCGCCGCGGCCGAACAGGTGAGCCGGAACGTGACGACGGTGGCGACGGCCGCCGAGGAAATGAGCGCGACCACCCGGGAAATTGCCAAAAGCGCGACGGACGCGGCCAAGGTCGCCAGCACCGCCGTCCGGGTCGCCGAGGAGACATCCAAGACGGTCAACAAGCTCGGCGAAAGCAGCATTGAAATCGGGAAGGTGATCAAGGTCATCACCTCGATCGCCCAGCAGACCAATCTCCTGGCCCTCAACGCCACGATCGAGGCCGCCCGGGCTGGCGAGGCGGGCAAGGGATTCGCGGTCGTGGCCAACGAGGTCAAGGAACTGGCCAAGCAAACGGCGGCGGCGACCGAAGATATCAGCCAGAAAATTGAGGCGATTCAGAAGGATACGAAAGGGGCGGTGGATGCCATCACCCACATCAGCTCGATCATCGGCGAGATCAACGATATTCAAAACACCATTGCCAGCGCGGTGGAAGAGCAGACGGCCACCACCGTGGAAATCGCGCGCAACGCCAGCGAAGCCGCCACCGGCAGCGGCGAGATCGCCCGCAATATCACGACCGTTTCGTCGGCGGCGAGAAGCACGTCGGAAGGCGCGGCCAACACCCTGACGGCCTCGGCCGGGCTGGCGAAACTGGCGGCAGAGTTGCGAGAAGTGGTCGAAACCGCCACGAGGTAAAGCCACGCACTCGCGGGAGGCCGGGCCGGGGCGAAGGCGCCCCGCGGCCACCGGAGGAGCTCGCTCTTGCCCAGAAAAATCTCATGATGCACGCCCCGACCCAGATGCGCTTGGATGAACATTCCATCCGCCCGGAGGAACTCTCCGCCGGCACTCTCATGCGGGAGATCAACTTGCAGGCCCGGCCCGCTTGGCTCTTGCGAAAGCTCATGAATGCCTTGGAGGGGAAGCGCCAAGCCAAAGGGTTGGGATGGTCTCGGCCGTGGAACAAGACCGGACTCAACGTCTTCCGGAGCCACAGTCATATTCACTCCGAGGATGGGGCGGTCTTGGGTCCAGTCATGAAGTTTGTGACCGACGCGCTCGCCGGAGCGCCCCAGGTTTATCGCCAGTTTGCGGTCGATCTGCTGGCGGACCCCTCCTTGATGGCTTTCACCTTTTATCATAACCGCGAGGATGCCGACACCCAGTTCGAAGGTCTGACGATCTCGTTCGGACGGCGCGTTCCTTTGGATTCCAGCAAACGGGATCGCCTGGATCTGATTCTGGAGGATCAGCGGATCCAGGGACGGGTCGATGGCCTGGTGGATCGATTCCGAATCATGGTGTGTCCATGGGAGGAGTACCGAAACGACCGGCAACATCTGGCCATGACTTCCGAGTCGAGGCCCTCGGAAACGCTGTTGGCGGCCCAGGACGTCTATGAGGTCTGCGTGCGAAAGTACCGGGACTGGAGGGAATCCGAGGCGCGGCAATGGAGCCATTGGTCTCAGCGGTACATTGACTATTTTGGACCGCGCCGCTTTATTCCTGCCGGCACGTCTTTCAATTAGAGGAAGAATGCCTGACCAGGTCGAATGGCACCGCTCCGATTGATGCGGAAAATCTTACCCTTTCTTTTGCGCGCGACTCAGCTCGGCTTGTTGTCGAAGGATCTGGCGCGTCTTAAATTCACGCGGAGCCGGGCGCCTCAATTGCAGGCCGAACAGAGAATCATCGATCGGCTGGCCCAGCTGCATGGGCTCCCCCAAAAGATTGGACAGATTCTTTCTGTTTCACCGCTCCGCCCCAGCGATCGCCGCTTCTCCTGTTTGACCGAAGGGCCGCCCGCCTTGTCGGAACGAGCCGCCCTGGCCGAGATCGCGCGACAGCTTGCCCAATGTCCGGCGGAAGGTCGAGGTGCCGCGCGCGCCTCCCAGCGCCGATTCCAGTGGCGGCCGAGCCCGGCGCGAGTCTTGGCCGATCATTTTCAATCGATCCAGCCACGCGGGATTGGGGCGTCGCTCGGGCAAGTGCATCGGGCTTCGCTCCGCACCGGCGAGGCGGTCGCGGTCAAGATTCAATATCCCAAGGCGGCGGATCAACTTCAGGCGGATCTGATGAGTCTGGGCTGGCTGACCGGAGCGATGGGCGGCAAGACGCGAGGGTTCGACCTGGGTGCCTATCGTCGCGAGATCGGTCAGATGCTGCGCGCCGAGCTGGATTATCGGCGAGAGGCGGATTGGCTGAGGAGATTCGGGGAATGGACTCGATCATGGAAGCATTTCGAAGTGCCACGGGTGATCGAGCCCTTGAGCGGTCCGCGGATGTTGACCATGAGCTGGGTCACGGGAGAGTCATCCGAGGTGGTCCAAGGCTGGACCGCGGACCAGCGTCGGACGGCCGGGGAGTGTCTGTTGAAGTTCTTTCTTTGGGGTTGTCTGGAATGGCGGGCTCTCCATGCCGATCCTCATTCGGGAAATTATCGATTCCGATTGCAGGAGAATGAAGTCAGGATTGGGGTCTTGGATTTTGGCTGCGTCAAGCCGGTCAGTCTCGAATTGTCGAGAGGACTGGGTCACTGGATCGGGGAGGTGATGTCCGGCGCCATCTCGGATGGCAGCGCTTGGGATCATCACCTCCAACTCGGCTATGATCCCAAGATGCTGGAGGCGCTCCGTCCCAAGCTCGCGGCCGTGAGCCGGATTCTCTTGGAGCCGTTTTGCGCGCCGGGACTTTATCACACTCGCAACTGGAAACTGGGTGAACGATTGGCCGAGACCTTGGGCGAGCACCGGATGAAGTACCGCCTCGCCGCCCCTCCGGAAATGATCTACCTGGTCCGGGCCTTTCAGGGCTTGCAGGCTTACCTGCGCGCGCTCGATGTTCCACTGGACTGGCGCGGACAATTGCCTGTCCATGAGCCGGGGCGGGGCGAGACTCCGTCGAGCCCGGACTCTCCTGCCGGCCATGATTCCAGGGCTCGACCGAGTCTCGCCTCACCCGTGGATGGGTTAATGGTCCCAAGGCGCGATCAAGGAATCGTCCAGGCTCCTCCGGTTCACGGGATGACCCCTCAGCCAAGCGTGGCGATTCCCGCTCCAGCGTCGGAAGAGGCTCCGATTTCTGAGGCGCCCACGTCAACCACAACTCTTATGAAAGCCGAGACGCTCCGAATCCGAGTCACCGACCTCGGGGCCTGCAAAGCGGATCTCACGTTCGGCGCGGAAGCGGTGGATCAACTCGCCTCACTGGTTCCCCTGGAGTTGCGCGAGCGACTGCGGGAACGGCAGATCGATTTGGCCGCCACGGTCGTGAGGATCCAGCGCTCGGGCTATGCGCCGGGGCCGGTCTTCGATTGGGAGGACGGTTCCAAACAGGTTCGGATCTGGCTCGAGTAGATGGGCGCAGGGAAGGCCGAGGGCCAGCATGAACTCCAGTCACCGATGAAACTTCCGATAATGAATGATGCGTGCTTGGTCCCGATCCGTATCCGGATCGAAAGCCAATTCAGATATTGACCCCCATGCCCAAGATCAGAATTCTCATCGTCGATGACAGCATCGTCATACGCAAAGCCCTTTCGGAGATCATCACTCAAGATCCCCAGTTGACGGTGGTGGGAACGTCTCCGAACGGAAAGATCGCGCTGGAGAAAATTCCCCAGGTCAATCCCGACTTGATCACCCTGGATGTGGAGATGCCGGAGATGGACGGCCTGGCCACGGTCGCGGCCATCCGGAAAACCTACGCCAAGCTGCCGGTGATCATGGTCAGCGCCTTCACCGAGGCGGGCGTGAAGACGACTTTCAAGGCGCTGGCGGCCGGCGCCACCGATTACGTGACGAAACCGGCGGGCCTCTCGGCGGTCGAAGCGATGAGCAGTCTGCGCGAGCAATTGATCCCCAAAATCAAAGCCCACTGCAAACACTTGCTTCCCCTGGACCCACCCCCCGAACGGACGGGTGCAACGCAGCGCGGGGCGGTGGCATCCTCGGCTCACCGGGGCCGACGAATGCCTTTTCGCGCGGACGTTGTGTGCATCGGTGTTTCGACGGGAGGCCCCAATGCGCTGACCGAAATCTTTGCCGAGGTGGTCCAGACCATTCGTGTGCCGATGGTCATTGTTCAGCACATGCCGCCGGTGTTTACGCGGGCCCTGGCGGAAAAGTTGAACACCTTGAAGAGTTCCGTGCAATTTCACGAGGGCGAGGAGGGCATGGCGATCGAGTCGGGACACGCCTACATCGCGCCCGGCGGCAAACACATGGAACTCCGCCGCCAAGGCACGCAGGTGGTCATCCGCCTCCATGAGGGGCCTCCGGAGAATTCCTGCCGCCCGGCCGTCGATGTGCTGTTTCGCAGCGTCCTTTCCATTTATGGCGGGAACACTCTGGCCATCGTCTTGACCGGGATGGGGCAGGATGGTCTTCATGGATGCGAGGCGATTGCCGAGGCGGGCGGCCGAATCATGGTTCAAGATGAGGCCTCCTCCGTGGTTTGGGGCATGCCCGGATTCGTGGCCAAGAACGGCTTGGCGGATGAGATTTTGCCCCTCCGGGAGGTGGCGGCCCGCCTGGTTCTGCTCGCCGGGATGATTCGAGATCGCGGCGCCCTCCCCGCCTGGGGGCCGGGGCCGGCTCCAACCCTCTAATTCAAGCCATGTCGATCACCACCCAAGAGTTTGATTTTGTCCGGCAGTTTGTGGCCACCCACGCGGGCATCTGCCTCGAGAATGGCAAGGAGTACCTGGTGGACATGCGCCTGGCCCCCGTCGCGCGATTGTGTAAGTTTTCGTCGGTGACGGAATTGATCGCCGGGTTGCGGAACCGATCCGATCCCGCGCTCAATCGATTGGTCATTGACGCCATGACCACTAACGAGACGTCTTTCTTCCGCGACCTGCACCCCTTCGAGGTGCTGCGGCTGCAAGTGATTCCGGAAATGATGAAGCTGCGGGGGGCGGAACGCCGATTGGCCATCTGGTGCGGCGCCAGTTCCACCGGACAAGAGCCCTATACCATCGCCATGTTGATCCGGGAACATTTCCCGGACTTGACGCGCTGGAAATTGGACTTCATCGCCACCGACATTTCCGAGGGGGTTCTCGCCAAGGCTCGCGAGGGATTATTCAATCAAGTGGAAATCAATCGCGGATTGCCCGCCTCCTATGTCGTCAAGTACTTCAAGACGGATCCGAAGGGCTGGCGCCTGAATGATGACGTCCGAAAGATGGTCGATTTCCGGTATCTCAATCTGATCCAGACGTGGCCGCAAATGCCCTCGTTTGATGTGGTGTTCATGCGGAATGTGATGATCTATTTCGACGTCGCAACCAAGAAGACCATTCTTCGGAAGATCGCTCAAACCATGCGCCGGGACGGCTACTTATTCCTGGGCGGTTCCGAGACGACGCTGAATCTCGATGACTCCTATGAGCGGGTGCCACTGGGGAAGACCGTCGGCTATCGGGTGGGCAAGAATGTCGGGGCGGCCCCCGTGAAGAAGGGTTCCGCATGAGTGATCGGAACGTTCTCTGCCATAGCGAGTCTCCCACTTCGTGAATTCAACGGAATGACCGTGAACGAACCATCATCGGCCGGCCCCGATCTTCTGATCGCTCCGGGCCTGATCGATTGCGAAGCCCTGATCGCGGAGGCGAGAACCTTTCCCCCGTTGCCGCCGAGCGCGGTCCGCATGGCGGCGCTGATCGGCACTCATCAGTACGACGTGCGCGATGTGGCCGACATCGTGGCCTACGACCCGGTCTTGACCCTGCGTCTGATCCGAGCGGCCAATGCGGCCTTTCAGGCTGGCACCGTCCCAGTGGGAACCGTTCATGACGCCATCTTGAGATTGGGATCAGCCCAAACCCTGGCCTTGGCCATTGTCGGGACGGCGCGGCCCTTGCTGCAGCAGCCCTTGACGGAGTACCAGTTGGACGAGGGGCAGCTCTGGCGGCACGCGGTGGCCGCCGCGGTGGCGGTCGAATGTCTGCGACCGCACTGCCAGAGCCCCATTCCAGCGGCGGCTTTCACCGCGGCTCTGCTCCACGATATCGGCAAGGTGGTCATGTCGCGTTTTCTGCCTCCGGAGATGTTTGCCCTGATTCGCCGGGTGGAACAGGAGGGAGGTCTCGGACGGCTCGAGGCCGAGATTCAAGTGCTGGATTTGCATCACGGCGAGATCGGGGGCATCGTGGCTCAACACTGGAATATGCCGGAGGGAATCGTCAAGGGCATCATTTACCATCATACTCCCGCGGAAGGCCATGATCCGATCTGCCAGGTCGTGTTTTGCGCCAATCGTCTGGCCAAACAAATCGAGGCGAAGGTCGCCGGACGCCCCGTCACGGTGACACTTCCCGATCAGACGCTGAGCGAACTGGGCCTGGCGCCGAATCTGGTGCAAAGGGTGTTCGATCAATCCGTCTCCCGTTTCGATGCCACCTGCGCCCAATTCAATTCCCGATAACCCCAGTCCTGAACGCTTCCCTCCAGAAGCTGAAGGAACGTCTGGACACGGTCGGAATCCTCGCTAATTTCAAACGGGCGGAATTTCTGGAGAGCGGAAATCCAGCCTTCAGATCCAGGCCCGGCGCGGGCTGGCAGATCCTTGTGTTCAAACTCGACAGCCATGTCATCGCGGCGGAAATCTCGATCCCGGAGTGAATGCCGCGTGATCATGGAATCCGTTCGCGTTTCTACCCATGAAACGTGGTTGTTTGAATGGGGAGCGCGGCCGTCCCGGCTGCACCGGTCGGCGTCTCG
>CAYHFE010000174.1:4703-12919 GCA_964355375.1 uncultured Verrucomicrobiota bacterium | reverse complement strand
GTCTCGACCCAGCCCGCCCGGACCGCGCTGCAAGACGTCTTGACCAACGCCGGAGCCACGCGTCCCCGCCGCGACGCCATCGATCAACGGATCGTCGAAGAAGTGAAAACCCGGAAAGGCGCCATTATTGATTCGCCCGGACAAGCCGGCGGTTACGGAAGGTACTCGGCCAGTCTTGCGCCGATGGATTCCGATGGCGACGACCTGCCGGATGATTGGGAAAAAAGCACGGGATTGAACCCGATGGACGCGGCTGATGGCTCTGGCGATCTGGACGCGGATGGATACACGAATCTCGAGGAGTTTCTGCATTCGCGCCTGCAGTGAAGATGGACGCCTCGGACATCGAATGCCTCGTCTCTGGTGGACGCCGGAAAACTCGCGCTCGATGATCCGGTCGAGAAGTGCCTGCCGGAGTTTCTCGAGCAAAAGGATCCAGACGGTCTTCATCACGTCTTCACGATTTGGCAGGTGATGTCGCACACTTCCGGTCTGGTTCCGAATCCGCCCACGCGCCGCTCGGCCTGGCCCATCGGTGGACCGTTGAGATGTTGAAGAAACAAGCCCAAGGATGGGGCCTGGGCTGGTCGCTGCCAGACGGGCTGTGCCTGCACGAAGGCCGCCAGCGGCACCGTGGCCTGGGCTGATCCGAGAACCGGCGTCAGGGGCATTCTCTTCCTGCACTATCGCGACCAAAAGGATTCCGACGCGCGCCTGCGGAAACAATTTCGGGAAGTGATTCAGAACGCGTTTTCCGATGACACAAGCTTGCAGCCGGCGGCCACTCAGTAAAAATGCGGACGCTGTTGGAGTTCAATCTGACCGGGCGCGTTATCGAACTACTTTGAGTTTTCCGTCGGGATTCAACTCAATCTCACGTGCGCTCGGCGGCACATCCGCCGTGCCGGTTTTGCCGCCCGGCCAGCGCACCCAAATTTGCGTGGGCGGCCCAGGCATTCCCATGACTTGCACGGCTCCATTTTGCGACCAGTAGCCGCTGCCAGCTTGAATTTCTCGGGCGGCGCCGAAGCGATCGCCAAACTTCAGCCGAATCATCGCGCCCACGCCGGTGGGATTTCCCGGCCCGGCCTTGAGCCGGATGCGCAGTCCGGGTTGCCCGCGCGCGTTGCGATACAACTTGGTGTCCGCTCCGTTTTGGGTCACGACCAAATCGACTCGTCCATCTCCATCGTAATCGCTCACGGCGGCGCCTCGTTGCTCGCCATAGATTTTCACGCCGCTTTCCTGGCCGGGCACGGCGGCAAATCCACCCTGGCCGTCGCCTTTCAACCACAAGCCGCGACCTCCATCTTGTCGCGGCATCTCCGGCTGGGTCGCAAAAATATTCTGGCTCAAGAAAATGTCCTCGCGTCCATCTCCGTCACAGTCTGCGACGCAGAGGCCCAAAGCCGGAGCGAACTGGGCCTCGGGCGGCAGCCGCTTGATTTCGAAATGATCCCCGCGATTCAAGAAGACCATCGTGGCCAGAGTTGTCGCGGAGAGCTCACGGGTCTGCGACTTCAGGTTGCCGAGCACTTCGCCGACGGTCGCGGCCGCAAACGATTCGTGCGTGGGAAATTTCGCCGCCACAAAGGGCAGAGCGGACGCAACGGCGACGCGATCCCGACGAGGAACGATGCCCAGGCTCTGAGGCTGGTAGGCCTCGATCAAATCCACACTCCCATTCCCGTCCACGTCGCCATAGTAGATCCGCGCCGGCCGCTCCGCGGTGGCTCGATAAGGACTATTCAAACCCCAGTTGCCCGCCACGATGTCGAGGCGGCCGTCGCCGTCAAAATCGCCCGTGGCCACGCTCAGCCACCAACCGGTCAACTGGTTGAGCGTTGAGCGTTGAGGGTTGAGCGTTGAAGGCTCTCCCTCCAGTGTCACGGGCGCATCCCAGTTTTTGAACATTCCATTTTGATTGAGGAAGACGCGGACCGGTCCCCACTCGCAAGCCAGGATCAACTCCGGATAACCGTCGCCGCTCAAGTCGCTCCAGACCGCGCCGCTGACGAGTCCAACATTTTCCAGCACGCGGCTGTGCGCCGCCTCGAGTTGCCAGCGCTGTCCGTCATAGCGATAAATATGAGACGACGCGGCTTCGGGGTAACGGCCTGGAATCACTCGTGAGCCCACGAACAATTCCAATCGCCCATCGGCGTCGAGGTCGGCCAGGGCGAGCGGGCCGACGCTGGCCGTTTGGGACGGCAATCCCGCCCCGCGGTTGGAGTTTCCATTCTCAAAATCGAACCGCGCGACCGCTTCGCCGTTCGTCAAACCATCTTCGTAATTGGCGGAGCCGATCAGCAGCGAGTGTTTCCCAGGTGACGGCGTCCATCCCAGCGCGGTCGTTTGATCGCGAGTCACGGGACGGTTGAGCGCTGGCGATTCGAGCAAGAGGAACCCATTCCGCGGGTCGTTGCGATAGAGAGCCAGCTTCCCGCCTTGGCCGCTGGGAATAACCAGATCCTCACGACCGTCTCCGTCCAAGTCAAACCAGGCGACTCCAGGGCCGAGTTGGCTGAGTCGGTTCGGCAAGAGGGGTTGACGGGCAAAGTCGTCGAACGGTTCGTCACGATGCCGGTGATTGAGCAAGCGGCTCACGTCTTCGAACAGGGATTCAGGGATCTGAGATTGGGGATTTGAGATTTGAGATTCTTCCACGGCGCGCGGCGCCGCGGATTCGAAGATTTCGTAAAGATGATTCGGCTGGACGTTATGAAGCGCACTCCGGGCGCCGTTGCGCCACGTGACTTCGATCGTCAAACTGGTCGAACGGCCAGACGCGAACACGCGCATGGGATCGTCGCCCGACGCATAACGCCCGCCGCAGATGATCTCTTGCGTCTGCGTCACCGGGCCGCCCAGCACTTTGATCTTCGCGCCGATGCCTCGCGTGTTGGGCGATGGGCCGCGCAAGCGCACGGCGACTCGCGGCGCGGACGATTCGTTGCGATAAACCAGGGGCGGCCCGTTCAGACAATTGACCACGACGTCGAGGTCGCCGTCGCCGTCCAGGTCCGCCAGGGCCATGCCGTTGGAGATGGCGGTCGAATCGAATCCCCAGGCCTTCCCCGTTTCTTGGAAGGTCAAGTCATGTTGATTGTGGAACGCCACGTTCGGCGTGTGCAGCGGCGGATAGAGCAGGTTCGCCTGGCGGGATTGTTCGAGGGTCAGCCGGCCCAACGCCCGGATGCGCTCCTTCGTGTCGATGTCATCGACATTGTGGGGGAAGCCGTTGCTGATCAGGATGTCTTCCCAACCGTCCAGGTCCACGTCGATGAACAGGCAACTCCACGTCCATTCGGAGGCAGCCACGTCGCTGTAATGGGCAATTTCCGCATAAGTGCCGTCGCCCCGATTCAAAAAAAGCGTGTTGCGGCGAATCGGGAATTGAGCGTCCACGTCTCCGATCGTCCGCGGCGGTGTGGGCATGGCGCCTTTCTGGGTCAGCACCAGTCGATGCTGGCGGCTGAGCATGTCCACCACCAAGAAATCGTCGAATCCATCGCGGTTGATGTCCGCAAAGTCCAGGCCCATGGAAAAATAGCTGGTGGAACGCTGGGCCAGAGGAGGCAACGCGCGGAATTGGCCGCGGCCGTTGTTGATCCAACAACGATCCGGGGTCCAGCCGTCATTGCAGACGTAAATGTCCGGAGCGCGGTCGCCATTCATGTCGCGAAAGATGACGGACAAGCCTTGATCCGAGGGCGCTTGAGCGAGCGGCTTTCCTGTCTGGTCGAGGAAGACGCCGTTCGTCCATGAAAGCGAGGTGAACGTTCCTCTCCCGTCATTCAGATAAAGCGTGTCCGGTTCTCCCAATTCGTAGATGACACCGTCAATTATGTTGATGCGCGCCGCGTTCCGACCGCTGGCCACGGGCTTGCCGTTGACTTCCCGATAACTTATCCTGCCCCCACTGCGGAGAATCGAGTCCACTCCATAGTTCGCCACGTAAAGGTCCAGGGTGCCGTTGCCATCGATGTCCGCCAAGGCCATCGAGGTGCTGCCGAGCTTCGAGACGAGTCCGGCGGCGGCGGTGACGTTGGTGAAGCGGCCTTGGCCGTCATTGAGAAAGCACGCGTTGGGGCCGCCCATCGAGGTGACGAGCAAATCCAAATCGCCGTCGCCATCGAGGTCGGCGAACACCGCGCCCGTGGAAGTCTGACCGGGGCAAGCCACGCCCGCTTCGCGTGTGGTGTCCTGGAATTTCCAGTTCCCCAGATTCCGATAGAGCGCATTCGTTCCATTCAGATCGCAGAGGTAGATGTCGCAAAGGCCGTCGCCGTCGTAATCGCCCAGCGCGACGCCCGAGCCATTCATCAGATTCGCGTTGGCCTTCTTCCGCTCCTCGGTCAGCGTGTTGGTAAAAGAAATGCCGGTGGCCGCGCCGGGAAGCAGGGCCAAGCCGGTTTTGAGCGATGAAGGAACGGACAGTTTCGCGAAACGATAACCCGTGTTCGTTTCCCAAACGGCAGCGTTGGCTCCGAGGGTCAAGCTGACCAGCAGAAGGAGACAGGCGAAATGTGTCAGTCGGTGCAGCAACGAGACGGAGTGCTGGAGTGATGGGGCCGTGCTTTCCATGAACTTGCAGTTGACATTAAACGCTCAACTTTCAACTTTCAACTTTCAACGAAACCACCCATGAGACTTAGCCGAAAAGAACGAAAGAAATAGAACCAGATTCCGGCAATCTTCTTTCGTCTTTTTCGGCAACACTCCGTTCCGTGTCTTTAGGGTCGATCTTTCATTCCGGGGATTCAGCCGAAAAGAACGAAAGAGGGCGAAAGAAATCAAACCGAAATCCGTCCACCTCTTTTCCTGGTCCTTGGTTCTTTGCGGCCGACCATCACACCCAAGGCGCGGTCACCATTTGAACAGTCACGATCAAACCTGGCTCATTGGCGAGTCGCCGGCTCTGTTGACTGCAACGAATCTTCGGATCGAATTCTCGGTGACAAGCCGCTGAGCGAAAAATACTGAAACTGTCTCAGAGCCTGTTTGAAAATTCAAAAGGGTCCTGTTTTCGCGGAAAAGGCCGCTGGGCGAGGCGCGACGAGGGAGCTTACCCGCCAGCCAAGACGAATACGTCAATAGTCATCTCTGACCCCTTGTCGCAGATGCGCTCAAACCCACCGGCAAACAAGTCAAATGGTTTGATCTCGTTCGATCAAAACGCTAGAAGAGAAGGTCAAACTCACCGATTACTGCTATGAAACCATCCTCCATTCTCCGGTTTATCTCGGCGCTGAGCGTCGTCCTGCTCGGGAGCGCCGCGTCGCTTCGCGCCGAATTCATCCAACCCGTCGCCGTGCTGGTCTCCAACGGCGAAGAGTCACAAGACGCCCTGATCAATGGGTTGGGCTTGAACAATCCCGGCGCTGGATCCATTAGCGACCTGCACAATCGGGTGGCCGGCGATACCTGGTCCGTGGTCGGCTCCATCAGAGCCGACGCGACCTTTGACCTCGGCAAGACCGTTGATCTGACCAAAGTCTATCTCTGGAACTACAACGTCGCGGATGGGACCGATATCGGCATGAAAAACATCGAGGTGTTGGTGTCGGCGGACACCGATATGACCAGCGCCCGTTTTACCGCTATCGCCACCATTTCACTGAAGGAAGGCGGCGACGCGGCTCAAGTGTTCAACGTCGTCGGGACTACGGTGCGGTTGGTCAAGCTCAAGGGCATGACAAACTGGGGACACGGTTGGTCGGTCGGCCTGGCCGAGGTGCGGTTCGAGAGCGGCGACATCACCGGAGAAGTGCCCAGTGTGGTCGTCAACAATCCGCACGAGGCCGACGTCATCCCCGCCGGCACCGACGTCACGCTGGACGCCACCGTCACGGATCGGGACAACAACCTGCTCAAAGTCGAGTTCTTCGACGGCGCCACCAAGCTGGGCGAGAAAACCGCCAGTCCGTTCACGCAGGTCGTGAAAACGCCCGCGACCGGCGACCACGCGTTCCGCGTCGTGGCCACGGATCGCACCAGCATGGTCGGGTGGGCCACCGTCAACTTTGCCGTGCGCGAATTCGTGGCCGACCGCATCGACCAGATCGACGACACCGCGGACGAAGGCGCCGGTCTGAATCAGATTGCCTACAACAACACCTGGAACCTCGCGCAAGGGAACGTGAATGATCCCCGGTTCAAGAACAACGATCATTACTCCGACGTCCGGAATGCCTACTTTGAAGTGCGGTTCACCGGCGTGAAGATCGAGGTCTTTGCGACGGTGGCCAGCCATCACGGATCGGGCGTGGCCACGATCGACGGCGGCACGGAATACACCGTCAGCTACAAAGCTCCCCAGCGGAAAGAGCAGGCTCTCGTCTGGAGCAGTCCCATTCTGCCCAATCGCGAACACGTGCTGCGCATCCGGGTCGCTGGCAATGGCGTGGTGACCGCCGATCGCTTTGACGTGCATGTGTCCACCAAGCCGGACGTCGATCGGGCGACCATCAAGAAAGTAACGGCCACACTGACCGGTCTGGCCGTCGAGGTGGAAGACGCCGGGACGAGCGTCGTCGATCCGTCCAGCGCCAAGCTCTTGGTGGACGCCGCGTCCGTCACTGCCACCGTCGTGAAAGCCGCATCAACCACGACCCTCACCCACGCGTCCGCCGCGGCTTTTCAGCCTGGATCAACCCACACGGTTAAGGTCGATGGCAAATATTTGAGCGGCGCGAGCTTCACCGTCGAGTCGTCATTCACTCTGCCCAAGCCGTTCTTCCCGTTGACGGGTCTCGGCGAGCCCTCTAGCACCGCGGGGAACTGGGGCTTCCGCCAAATCTGGAATGCGGGCCGAGCCGATGCGCTCGTTTCCGCGGTGGACTTGGCGTTGCAGGCGTCCCGGACCGGGTTCACGGGCAAGATTCACGACACGACAGTGCCGTCCATTAATTTCGCCGAAACGACCAATCCCGGCACCGGAGGATTCATTCCGGATAATCTCCCTCTTCCCGCCGAAGCCCAAGGCCTCACCGAAAACGACTTCGTCATCGTGGGCCGCGCGAAAGTGAGAATGCCGCAAGGCGGCGATTGGACCATCGGCGTCCACAGTGACGAGGGATTTGCCCTGCGTTTCATCGGGGCGCCTTTTGCCAGCGTCAGCGGCAATGGCGAACGCGACGACAACTTCCCGGAGTACATCGCGTTCCAGACCAACACGGGCGACAGCAACACCCGCGGCATCCTGCGAGGTCTCACGGCGGGGGACTACGAGATTGAATTCATCTCTTGGGAGCGGGTAGGCCCGGCATTTTTCGAGGTCTATGCCGCGCCGGGCGCGTTCCAGGAAGATGCCGAGACCGACCGGTGGCAATTGATCGGCGGGCCGGGTGGTCTCCAGATCATCGCTTCCGGCCCGAAGCTGACGGCAATCGGATTGTCGAAAGCCAACGATCGGTTGACCATCGACTTCCTCTCCCCTCAACCCGCCGGCCCGCATCAACTGCAAGAAAGCACGGACTTCAAGACATGGCAGGCGGTCTCGACCGCCACGTTCCAAAAGACGGATGGCAACAACGTGCGAGCTTCGGTGACCGGCGTCACCGCAACCGCGAGATTCTACCGCTTGGTTCTGCCGTGAAGCGCGCCTGGAAACCACTTCGAGGTTGAGCCAGAATTCTCGGCGCGCGACTGTCCCACCCGCAGCGCACTCGAACGGCCTGGGACCCGCGGCGGAGCGGCCGCGCTCCTTTGGCCGCGGCTCTGTTCCGCGGGCTCTTTCTGGTTACCGTGCCGGAAAGGAAAGAACCCAGACCGGACAATTGGCCGTCGTCAATTGCCGCGCCATTTCGAACTGCGCCGCCGCCGCCGGGTCGTTGCCCCTCTCCGCCAGCATCAGCCCCAGGTTGCCGCGGGCGCCCAAGCTTGGGATTCAATCGCAGCGCCGCCTCGAACTCCCTCTGGGCCGGCGGCAATCGCTTGGTGAACTGCAGGGCCAGGCCCCGGAAATAGTGCGCCTCGTCGGCGTTCGGATCGAGCTGGATCGAGGTTTGCAGCCGCAGGATGGCCTCGGGCTCTCTGCCCATCATGACCATGGCGTCGCCCGCCTCGGCGTGAGCTCGCGCGTCGTCTGGATGGCGGCGCATGAGGGCTTCGTTCGCCAGGAGAGCGTCCCGCAGATATTGCGGCTGCAGCGCCCGGCTCCCGCGGCCACGCCAGATCCTCGGCATTGAAGCGCGACACCTTGCCCGGCGGCC
>CAYHFE010000174.1:0-4603 GCA_964355375.1 uncultured Verrucomicrobiota bacterium | reverse complement strand
CCATCAAATTGCAGAGTTGACAAGCCAACCTCAGCAGGGGCTAATCCCTCATTGCTCATCCCCTCGTTTCTCGCAGAAGGCCGCTGGCTGAGCTGTGAGTCCTGGGCAAGGCAATACGGTCGTGTCCTCAGGCCCGAGGATGGCCGACCGCCAAACAACCAAAAAAGAAAGACTGAGTCATGCGAAATTCTTTTCTTCATCCAAAACCAGGCCCGTCGAGCCAATTCCAGGAAGGTTATACTGTGCTCCGATTCCTCGCGGTGGCCGCGATCGCGGTCATGGCCGCTACCGTCGGTCTGGCCCAACCCGCCGGCATCAAGCACCAAGATGTCGGTTCTCCATCCTTGGCGGGGTCATACACCGTGGCCGCCGGGAAGATCTCGATGGTAGGTGGTGGCAACGACATCTGGAACAGCGCGGACAACTTCCACTTCGCCTACATCACGGTCACTGGGGATTTCGATTACGTCGTCAAGGTCGAGAACCTGCAGGGGCCGGACAACTGGTCCAAGGCGGAGCTGATGGCGCGCGAAGGAACCGATGCCGGTGCGGCCGGCCTTTCCTTTGCCGGTGAGGATCGGCATATCAGCAACATGACCACGCGGTCGGGCGGACAGAACGAGATCGGCCTGCAATGGCGCAGCGACTCCTCGGGCACCGGGTCAGCCTGGCCCAACGACATCGGCATCGGCACGCCCCTCCAGCGCCCCACCTATCCGAACACCTGGCTGCGCCTGGAGCGCACCGGTTCCAAGTTCTGGGGCTACGCCAGCAGCGATGGCCTTGCCTGGACCTTGCTGCGCGGCAGCCCGTACGACTTCCTCGCGCTCAACGGCACCGAGGCGGCCCTCCGGACCGCCGGCAACCTGGCGAACAAGCTGGCCCTGGGTTTGGCCGTGACGGCGCACAACGATGGCGACGCCACCGGTGCGACCGCCGTGTTCAGCGAGTTCAAGGCCTTCACGCCGGTCCCGATCGCGATCACGACGCAGCCGCCGGCCACGCTGTCCGTGCCCGCCAACTCGCCCTTGACCCTCGCGATTGCAGGCAAGGGCGATCCGCTCCACTATCAATGGCGCAAGGATGGCGTGGATATTCCCGGCGCGATGTCCGCCACCTATGTCAAAGCCCTGTGCCAGCAGTCCGACTCCGGTTCCTACACCGTGCGGGTGTATGGGGCCGGCCAGACGGCCATCGTCAGCGCCGCTTCGGCGGTGACCGTGACGGCGGATGTCTCGCCTCCCACGATCGAAAAGATTCGTACGACCGATACGTTCAATGTGGCGCGCGTCACGTTTACCGAGGCAGTCAACAACGCGGCCGTCACCGCGTCCAATTACACATTAACGGGTGGGCTGACGGTATCGGACGCGAGTTTTGCCATCGTGGTGGACGACGTGAACAATCCAGAAGACCCGAAGAACCCGAAAAATCCGGCGAACCGCTTGACCGTTATCCTGAAGACCTCGACCCAAACGACCGGTGCGGCCTATGATCTGACCGTCAACGCCAACGTCAAAGACCTGATCGGCAACGCCATCAGTCCAAATACCGCGAAAATATATGCCAACACGTTCATATCGGGTTTGGTCACACACAAACGATGGTATGGTCTGGGACACCGGAACTTTGCCACGCTTCTGGCCGATCCCGCCAACTACGACTCGCCCACGGCCACTTTTGTGCGCACTCTGGTGGAAGAGAGTGACGGAGATCTCCCGGACCAGACCTACATGACGACTCTGAGTGGCTTCTTTATCCCGGCAACCACCGGCGATTATGTGTTCTATATGAGCGTGGACAACTACGGCTGGCTCTACCTTAGCACAGACGATAGCCCCCGCAACCAAGTCATGGTCGCGGCGGAGATTGGCTGGAATGGCGCGCGGGTTTGGACGGGACCGGGTGCTACGACGACGGCGGGTGACGCGGCGAATGGGGTTGCCTCGGTTTATCGCAGAGGCGTCGCCAATCCCGCGGATCCTTACGGTCCGTGGATTGGTCCTTTTGAGAACCGATCGGATCAATTCTTGACTTCGGATCGCGCCATCACTCAGAACTTGGAAGGGAACAGACCCTACACGGACATCACCACCTGGCCCACGGTGGACGCCAGTGGCAACGCGAAGATCACGCTGACCGCCGGAAAACGTTACTCGTTCACGTTGTATCACAGCGAACCCGAAGGGGGTCAATCCTGCGCGACGTTCAAGTTGGCCAGCGAGGCGGATCCGGCGAACGCCGTTGCCTCCAGAATGACCGGAAATCTAATCGGAACCCTCATCGATCCGTCGTCGCTCCCGCCGGTGGTCACCAATCAGCCGGTCAATGTGGACTTCACCTTGGGAGGCACGATCAATCTCAGCGTGGGCGTGGATTCCGCGGCGCCCCCGAGATATCAGTGGTATCGAGGCCTCACGGCGGTTCCTGGGGCGACGAATCAGACTTTGACGATCGCCAACGCCACCTTGGCTGCGGTCGGGTCTTACTATGTTGCCGTAACCACCATGAACGGCACCGTGAACTCAGCCAATGCGTTCGTCTATACCCCAGCGCCGGCACCGCCACAACGGATCTTCCAACAGGACAGCGCCGGCTTGTTGGTCATCGAAGGTGAGAGTTTCACCGGATCGACCCGGGCATCCGACGGGCATGCGTGGGTGGTTAATTCGGATCGAAGCGGCTTCTCCGGCACCGGTTACGTGCAGCCCTTGGGGGATACCGGCGTCAATGTCGGCAGTGCCCTTACCTTTACCAACGCTGCCAGATTGGACTTCACCGTGAACTTGACCAAGACGGGCACGAACTACTTCTGGTTCCGCGGCGGTGAGCCGAGGGCCGCCGGAGATGGCGACTCGGTCCACGCCGGCATCGACGGTATTCCCCCGGCGAGCCTCATCCAGCTCACCGGTGCTCCCACGTTCACCACCATAGGCTGGAATTGGGTGGGAAGAATTAACGGGGACACCCGGGCTTTCGCCGTCGTGACCACCGCTGGACCGCACACGATCAACCTCTGGATGCGCGAAGACGGCTTCTATTTTGACAAGCTGCTCATCACCACGGATCCCGACTATGTTCCCGCGGATGTTGGACCGGCGGAAAGCGCCTCCACGGGCGGTGCAGCAACGCCGACGATCCGCGTCGCGCGCAACGCCGCCGGCAGCCCGGTGATCACCTTCACCGGCACGCTCCAGCGAGCCACGTCATTAGGAACGCCGACAAGCTGGACAGATGTCGGAAGCGCCGCGAGTCCTTACACGCCTCCCGCGTCAACGGGGCAAGAGTATTACCGCACGCGGCAATAACACCGTTATAGTCATCTCAACGAGGGTCGGAAGCAATTCCGGCCCTCGTTTTTTGTTCTTCACGGAATTGCGGGGAGACGCTCTGGCGGAAGAGGCCTGGCTTCGAGCAATGACGCGTTCTCCATCCCCACGAACCTGTTTCCGGTGCGCGGAAAAACCTGGCTGACCAAGGGCGCCATCCGCTGGGCACGCTGCTCGTGGGATGATTCAAGGCAGCAGACAGAGCGGCGATGGGTCGTCGCTGGCCTCAGCCATCGATCTTGCGTAATGTGCTTTCTCCGTCGCCATCGTGTTGCGGTTCTTTCGGGAGCCAGCAAGGGAGGGCAGGTAGGTCTGGTCGAGATACCCGGCAAAAGTGGGGGAGCGTCCCAAGGGCCGCAAACGGTGTTCCGAACGCTCGACCAGGAGCTCACCGAGAGGGTGGTGGGCACGACAGGACTTGAACCTGCAAGGATTTCTCCACGGGATCCTAAGTCCCGCGCGTCTGCCATTCCGCCACATGCCCAGCCGTCTGATGGCCTGACTCTTTCATATTTCCAGGGTCTTGTAAACGACCTGATCAGGAGGGAGACACCACCGGGTCCGATGGTCGTTCTTGAGGCTCCATCCCGCTGAGCGCTCTCTGTTTTGTGTGCGAAATTCGAACCGTCGGCACAATCCACGGTCCCTGAAACGTCAACCTCCAGCCTCCCTGGGCGGCCCGCCATTGCCAGGGCTGGCACAACTCCAGGGCCAAACTCCACCGGCCCAAGCACGGCTTCTCCAGGAGAAGTGCCGGCCGGGTAACCGTCGGCACTACCCGGAGTCGCAGACGGCGTCCAGCTTGACGTCTCCACGGTCGCCGCCGAAGCCGGCATCCGGTTTCCGGTTTTTCTGACCCGCGCGTCTTTCGACGCTTACGTGACCATGCCGCCCGATGTTGCCGGTCAGGACGAACCTGGGCGAGCATGGGACCTCGTTTGGATGCTCCGATTCGCCGTCCGGACGGCCCCGCCGGGGCAATCCCGCTTGCCGTTCGCGCTTTACGTTCGGAACAACAACCGCGCCCCCCTCCTGGTCAAGTTGGTGGCCACTTGCGGCCCTCTCGATATTGACGACGTACGGCCAGCTATAACCGTGGCGCCGCCAGACGAGGATTGACCCCTCTCGCAAAGATCACGCGGCTGAACTGCCAAGGTTCCGCCGCTTCTATTTTGCTGGGAACTTACGCCGCCCCAACCCCCGCCACCTGGCTTCACGCCAGGCCAGCCCCATGCCAAAGGGCAAAACAGACGATGAAATCTCTATCAGCCTGT
>CAYHFE010000173.1:8674-12965 GCA_964355375.1 uncultured Verrucomicrobiota bacterium | reverse complement strand
CTGGGTGGATACGACCCGGAACAACCGCACGTCGGTTGCACCCGCAGACACGGGCGTCAGAGGCCGGGGTCGCTCGGCGCGCGTCTGCGCGATCATCATGCGGATCAAGTCCCGATCCGCCGCACCCCGGTCCGGAATCGGAGTGGCCCCGCCGCCGTCAGTCTAGCGCAGGGCTTCCCTGCATGGCGACGCGCGCTTGTGGCGACTGGTTGTCAAGGCGCGGTCCGTTCTTTCCGACTTGCGCGCCCAGGGCGACTTCCTCTTTCCTGGACGCCTCACTGCTGAGACAGAGCGCTTCAACGGTGCGGATTCATTGCGGACGGAGGTGCAGCACAAGGGGCGCGCCGCCCCAGTCGTCGGGCGGCGTGAGGCTCGCAGTGCCGTTGCTAAAAAAACCGGCCTCGGTCCGCCGGCCGGACTGCGGGTTAAACCACTCGGCTTGGAGTGGCGATTTCGCGCCGGCGATGGCCAAAGTGAAGGGCTGCGCCTGGTTTTGAAAAGCGACGTATTCGCGGCCTGGTTGCGCCAGGCACCAACCACGGTCCACCAGTTGGTCCGACGGTTCGAGTTTCCAATACTCAGTCCCGCGCCAGAAATCGCCGAAGTGTTTGAAGTAAGCGTAGCCCGGCGGCACCGCGAGCGGACGGATCACGTCCCACGCGGTGTAGGTGTAGTAGTAGGCGATGTAACCGCCGGCCATGGCTATTTCCCACGCCCGGCGCAGCACTTCTTCCGGCGTCTGAACGACGTTGTAAGTCTTGTCGCTCAGTCCGGCCGGACCGTGCTCGTAACCAAACTCGACGTTCGCCACCGGCCAGGCGCGGCGCGCGCGCTGGCGCAGGATTGTTTCATGGAACTTGCCGTGCTGCTGATCCGCGCGAAAATGGGTCAGATCATCATAGGCGCCGCTGTCATTGGCCTGGTCGTCATCATGGACGGTGGCGAGATGATGATACGGATCGGTTTCGCGGATGAAGGTCAGCGCGTCCCGCTTGGAGGCGAGGCTTTTCTCGTTGTGGGCTTCCTTGGAAAAATCCCAGATGAGATTCGGATACGCGGCGTAACGCGCGACCAGCCAGCGCCAGAACATCTTCTCCTCCGCGCCGCTGGCGGCCGGCCATTTGACCTGCTTGTTGTAAACCTTGATGAACATGTGTGCCTGGATGCCGCGCTCATTTAGCGCCGTCATCACGCGGTCGTAGTGCTGCCAATAGGCGAGATTCATCCGGCGGTGATCGGGTTGCTCGTTGCTCCCCGCCCACGGATAGAGCAACGATGGGCCGAAATCGTCGGGATTGCTTTTGCCTTTGCGCCAGCCGGTGTCGTGCGCGTAGGAGTTGAGAATGACATAGTTGAAACCGTGGCGCGCGAGGAGATCCAGCGACTGCTCGACGGTGGGCACGCCAGTCTGGTCCATGTCCAGTGCCCAGAGCCAGTCGTACTCATAGCCCTGCATGAAGAAGCGGGTGCCGTCGTCAAAGATGAAATGATGCGGATGTTCTTTGTCCACGCGGAGAACGCCGTGAACTTTCAGGTTCGGATTCCTCACGCAGGTGAACGCCGCGGTTTGGCCATCCAGTTCCTTCACGTCAGACTCGGTGACGAGCGACCATTGCCCTTCAGCAGTGGGCGCGACGCGGATCTTCCAGGTGCCGGCGCCGTCGAAAAACCCCGGGACCCGGAAGATCTGGCCCGCCGGCCCTTTCACCGTCGCCGCCAAGGAACTCATGAAAGGATTAGGCGGCTGGGCCTGGGCGGTGAAGCTGAAGTCGCGAGGCTGCCATCGCGGAGCGTCGGGCGTAATCGCTCCGGCGGCCGTGGCCGTGAATACCATCGACGCGAGCCACGAGAGGAAGAGGCAAGACAGATTTCTCATTTTCATTCGGTCATTTGAAGTTCGAATTTGACTCAGGCATTTTGCGCGAACCGCGACTCCGCTGTCCATGCGAGTTTCCGTTTATTTCTTGAGATCTTGCGTCGGGGTTGCAGCGCAACGCCCCGTCTTCGCCATCAACCCCGACTTCGCTCCGGCTGATGAACCAGAACCGGAGGGGGCCAGCGCATGAGGCGTCGCCCACCGAACAAGGGCGCTTAGCGGCCGGGTGGCGGCGCGGCGGTCACCGGCACGCTGGCCAATCGGTAATAGCCGTTGGGATCACGCGCCGAGGTCTTGAGCGCGAACTCGACTGGTCGCTCTTTCCCGTCGCTCAAATCGAAAAGCCCGAGGGCAAGGTCATAGGAGCCGGGCTTGAGGTCGGACGGCAAGGGCAGTTGATACCGTGAAGAGACCGGCGCACCGGGCAGCCAGGACTTGCACTCTTTCGCGACGGCCTGGACCCGTGGACCGCCCGGGCCGGATAGTTTCACCCGCAGTTCGTAGGGCGCATAAGGTGGCGCGACGCCGTGGTTCTCCACCGTCAACGTGAACGTGGCTGTGGTGCCGGCGGCCAGCATTGACGGCAGTCCGATGGACTTGGGGAAAAGCCAATAGCCGCAACGGTTCAGCAATTCCTTCGTCAGTTCCGGATTGTCGGTCAGCCACTCGCGCGCATCGCCGTGGTAGCCGATGTAGGTCGCGTGCAGGAGTTCGAGGGCGCCGCGAAAGTAATCCGGGCCTGTCTTGCCCTTCCCAAACTTGGCGGCCAGCGAATCGCGACGGCCTTCCCAGTTCCCCAGCTTCTTGACCGCGCCGTAATGCTCCAACTCGAAGACCGTCGGGGTGCGCGGATATGCGTCCGCGAAGAACTCCGGGCTGCGCACGGTGAAGCGGTCGCTGACGCCCTGCAGATAGCCATTCACGAGAATGCTGTCATCGCGATAGCTGATGCCATTCGTCAGGACATACTGGTGGAGGGCCTGCCGTTCTGCCGGATCAGCCAGCGCGTACACGAAGTCGTCCGACACCACCAAGGGGGCGTGTTTGAAGTGTTTGAGATGAAGGTCCACATGCTGTTGGCGCGCCGCGAAGCCGCACTCCTTGCGGCTGCCGGCCCAACTATGGCCTTCGCCCCAGTCTCCGATGCTGCCGATGTCCAGGTAGCGCAGCCAGGGCTGGCGGTCGTAGCGCGCCGCGAACGCGGCCAGAAACCGGTCCAGCTTCGCCAGGAAGATGGGATCGACAAAATCGGGCTCCCAAGGTCCTTCCGGACCGGTGGCCTTGCCCATCCGGTAATGCCCGCCCTGGGCGCCGGCTTCCCTGACCCAGCGCGGCGTGGCGAACTGCTGTTCAATTCGGTCCGTGCTGGTTTCCTTGCAACTGATGCGAAAGGCAATGCCCAACCCGTGCGCGGTCCATTTCTCGATGATGCGATCAATCACCGCCCAGTCGAACTGACCTTCCTTGGGTTCGAGGTAGGCCCACGCCAACCGGATGTAGAGGTGGTCCATGCCGGGGAATTCCAACAGGTCGGCATCGTGGGCAATCTGGTACTTGTTGATGTGGTTGTCAGGGAAATGGTGGTACCAGCCTTTGTGCGGGTTCACCAAGACGCGCGCGGCGTCGTGAAGCGGGGTCAAGTCGTGGACGACCCACGTCGGAGCCGGCGACACGGCGGCTGGCGCGGCGGCGATTGACGCCAGCATGAATGTGGCGAGCGAAAGGGCGTGGGTCGGGAGAGGCGGCGTTTTCATGGTTTATCTGGAGTTAACTGGCCGGCGGCATTTCAAACAACGTGAGCGTCCGCGCCATCACATCCTGCACGAAGCCGGCCGGCACTTTGCCGATGGGCTGCCATTTGCGCTCTTTCCAGTCCTGCGATCGGACATGATCGCAGAGGACAACTCCCGACACCGGAAGACCAGCGGGCACGGCGAGTTCAAAGGGATAGCCGGTCGCGCGGCTGACGATGGGACAGAAGACAGCGAAACCGGTCTTCTCGTTGTAGCGGGTGTGGCTGAGGACGATAGCCGGGCGCCGCCCAGCTTGCTCGCGTCCCGCCTGCGGATCAAACACCAGCCAGCCGACGGCCCCGAGTTCAGGGGCGGGAGGCGCTTTGCCTTTCATGGCCGGACAACCTCACGGGGAACATCCGCACCCCAATCGGTGGCTGGATGCAAGTTCTCGGTGGTCACCTGAGCCAGCAGATCATCGAGGTTCAGGCGCTTCGGCGCGGCTTTCACGGTAAGTCCAGCGGAGCTGACCTTGAGCATCACAGCATCGCCTTCTTGAACGTGGATTTGCTTCGCCACCGCCAGCGGGATGCGCAGAGCGAGGCTGTTGCCCCATTTCTGAATCGTTGCCGTCATGTTTATACATTGAGGCTACTCAAGAGGGGTGTCAATGCGACTGTTT
>CAYHFE010000173.1:0-8574 GCA_964355375.1 uncultured Verrucomicrobiota bacterium | reverse complement strand
AATGGACTTGCTCGCGCCGGCGGATGGGCCGTGGTTCGGCTCGACGACCTCTCCTATTGCGGCCATGGCGTCAGCGTGGTATGGGACAGGGACGGCACGCGCTACCGCCCGGGACCGAGACTCCACCTGCACGTGGACGGCAAGCAGGTGGCGTCGTCCGACACGCTGGGAGTGCTTTCTGCCAAGCTCCTCGCCAGCGCGTCCGAACCGGCTAGGAAGCCCGTGGTGAACTATTTTGTAGCAATGACGGCGATTACTTCCCATAGGTGAAAGTGTCCTTGACCAGCGAGCGGACGCCGTTGTCCAGGCTCACCGTGCGCTTCCAGCCCAAGCCCCGGAGCACGGCTGGCGGTGTTTTCGACCTTCGCAGTGCAAGCATGAAATGACCATCAGCCCGCACCGGCCCAGTTCCAACCTTAACTTCGGACTAAACCCATGACCGCGACCAACCTGAAAACCGGTTCCTCACTTATCCGCAACCCGAGTGGCAGTGCGCTTGGCCTCAAGCACTCCGCCACCGCTGTCGCCCTCGCGCTGGCGCTGCTGGGCGCGCGCGCGGCCGGGCCGGAGACGGTGGCTCCGCCCGCGACGGGCGCAAACCTTTCCTTGGTCGCCGCCCCGTCAACTTCGTTTGTCTCCGGCCACGAGACAATCACTGCGTTGAACGACGGCTCAAGTCCGGCGAACTCGAATGACAAGAGTCACGGCGCCTACGGCAACTGGCCCCAGCGCGGCCCGCAGTGGGTGCAATACGACTGGACCCAGCCCATCTCCACGGGCCGGATGGAGGTGTATTGGTTTGATGACCACGGCGGCGTGCGCCTGCCCAAGGCGTGCCGGTTGAAGTACTGGGATGGCAACGCGTTCGTCACGGTCACCAATGCCGCCGGCCTTGGCCTGGCGGAGCACCGTTTCAACAGCACGACTTTCCCCGAATTGACGACGACCCGGTTGCGCCTCGAGTTTGACGGCAACCGCGACAGCTCCACGGGCCTGCTCGAATGGCGCGTGTATGACTCCGGCAAGTCGCCCAACTTCCCACCCACCGTCCGCGCCGGCGTGGACCGCGCTGTCGTGCTGCCGGGTGAGACTTACCTGAGCGGCAAGGTCCAAGACGACGGCAAGCCGAAGCCGTCGCCAACGGTGCTGTGGAGCAAGGATTCCGGCCCCGGCCAAGTCACGTTCGCCAATGCCAGCGCGGTCGAAACGAGGGCCCGGTTCTCGGCGGTCGGCGACTACGTGTTGAAGCTGGCGGCGGATGACGGTCAGTCGAGCGCATCCGGCTGGGTTCATGTGACCGTCACGGCCAAGCCGTCCGCTCCGCCGCTCCGTCCGGTTTGGACCACGCCTTACCAGGTCAGCAGCCCATTCTGGCGCCCCCGCCTGAAGAACCTCATCGTGAACTGGATTCCCCATTGCGTGCAGAAATGCCAAGACCCGGCGGCGCAGGAAGGCGGCATCGAGAACTTCGTGCAAGCCGCCAAGAAGCTCGCTGGCCAACCCGGCGCCAGGCACACCGGGGCCGTCTTCGCCAACACCTGGGTCTATAACACGCTCGAGTCCATGTGCATCGCTCAGATGTTCGACTCTCAGGGGGACGCGGAAATTGTCGCCGCGCAGGCAGCCCTGCGCAAGACGATTGACGACTGGGTGCCCAAGATGCTCGCCGCCCAGGAACCCGACGGCTATCTCCACACGCAATACACCATCGAAGGTCATCGCCGCTGGTCCGACAAGCATGCCCATGAAGATTACCAGGCCGGTTATTTCATCGAGACGGCCATTGCTCATCACTTGATGACCGGCGGCCAAGACCGGCAGATGCTCGATGCGGCCAAGCGCCTGGCCGATTGCTGGGTGAAGAACATTGGCCCCGCGCCGAAGCGCACCTGGTATCCCGGCCACCAGGAGATGGAAATGGCGCTGGTGAAACTAGGGCGTTACATCGAGCAGACCGACGGCCCCGGCATGGGCAAGACGTATGTCGAACTGGCAAAGTTCCTCCTCGATTCCCGCCAGGGCGGGGACGAATACGATCAAAGCCACACGCCCGTCACCCGCCAATACGAAGCCGTCGGCCACGCGGTCCGGGCCGTCTATTCCTATGGCGGCATGGCCGACGTCGCCATGGAGACCGGCGACACCGATTACCAGAGCGCCGTGCAATCGCTCTGGAACAACATCGTGAACAAGAAGTATTACCTGACCGGTGGCGTGGGTAGCGGCGAGACTTCCGAGGGCTTCGGCAAGGATTACTCGCTGCCGAACAACGCCTATTGCGAGTCGTGCGCCAACTGCGGCGTGTTGTTCTTCCAGGAGAAGCTCCAGATGACTTACCGCGACGCCCGCTATGCTGACCTGGCGGAGGAAACGCTCTTCAACGCCATTTTGGGCGACCTGGACTTGGAGGCGCGAAACTACACTTACACCAATCCCCTCGATTCCAGCGGCCACCGCTACAAATGGCACGTCTGCCCCTGCTGCGTCGGCAATATCCCGCGCACGCTGCTCAGTCTGCCGACGTGGACCTACACCAAGGGCCAGGACGAACTCTACGTCAACCTCTTCGTCGGCAGTACCGTCACGGTGGACAACCTCGCCGGCACTTCGGTGCAACTCGTGCAAACCACCGCTTACCCTTGGAGCGGCCAGGTCGTGTTGGCGGTCAACCCCGCCGCGTCGAAGAAGTTCGCGCTCAAGATTCGCGTGCCGAATCGCCAGACCAGCCTGCTCTACACGAACACGCCTGCGGTCCAGGGCATCCTTTCGCTCGCCGTCAACGGTGAGTCGGTGAAGCCAAAGATCGAACGCGGCTACGCCGTCCTGGACCGCACTTGGAAAGCCGGCGACAAGGTCGAGTGGGAAGTGCCGCTCCAAGTCCAGCGCGTGAAGGCCGACCAACGCATCGTCGCCGACCGTGGCCGCGTCGCCCTCCGCTACGGCCCGCTGATTTACAACTGGGAAAGCGTGGACCAAGACCTGAACTCGGTTCTCAGCCCGACCGCGCCGCTGGCCACCGAGTGGAAGCCCAACCTGCTCGGCGGCGTGGTGGTCATCAAAGGCGAGTTCGCCGGCGGCAAGCCGCTGCTGGCCATTCCCAACTACGCCCGGCTCAATCGCGGCGGGCGGTCCACCGTCTGGCTCAAAGACCAATGAACACTCATACTTTCACATTCGCCGTGGCTCTCAGCGCCCTGCATCTGACGGGTCCAGCGGCGCCGATCACCGCAACCATCACCAACACGGCCCGCCCGCTGCCGTTGTCCGCCGTCCGGCTGACCGGCGGGCCGCTCAAGCACGCCCAGGATCTCGACGCGACGTATCTGCTCGCGCTTGAGCCGGATCGCATGTTGGCCGGCTACCGGCTGCGCGCCGGCTTGGAGCCGAAGGCCCGGGGCTACGGCGGCTGGGATTCAGTCGAAGGAAAACAGCTCACCGGCCACATCGGCGGGCATTACCTGTCCGCCGTCAGCCTGATGTCCGCCGCCAGCGGCGACCCGCGCTTCAAGGAGCGGGCGGACTATGTCGTCAAGGAACTGAAAGAAGTACAAGACAAGCACGGCGACGGCTATCTCGGCGCGCTGGCGAACGGCAAGGAACGCTTCGCGGAAGTCGCGCGGGGCAACATCCGCTCCGGCGGCTTCGATCTGAACGGCCTGTGGTCGCCGTGGTATGTCCTGCACAAGACCTACGCCGGCCTGCGCGATGCCTATCGCCACACCGGCAATCGCACCGCGCTGGAACTCGAAATCAAATACGCCGCCTGGGCCGAGGGAATTCTCTCCAAACTTGACGACGCCCAGGTGCAGCGGATGTTGAACACCGAGTTTGGCGGCATGAACGAAGTCTTCGCCGACCTCTACGCCGACACCGGCGACAAGCGCTGGCTCGAACTGAGTTACCGGTTTGAGCATCGCGCCTTCACCGAGCCGCTCAAACGTCATCAGGACAATCTTGCCGGCCAACACGGCAACACCCAAGTGCCCAAGATGCTCGGCTCGCTGTCACGGTTCAGCTATGTCGGCGATCCCGGCGACGGCTTTGCCGCGGGCTTCTTCTGGGACCGCGTCGTCGATCACCACAGCTATGCCACCGGCGGCCACGGCAAGGACGAATACTTCGGCGAACCCGACAAGCTCAACGACCGCGTGGACGGCCGCACCGCCGAGACCTGCAACGTCTATAACATGCTCAAGATGACCCGCTCGATGTTCGCCCTTCGCCCCGACGCGCACTACGCTGACTTCCACGAGCGCGCCCTGTTCAATCATGTCCTCGCCTCGCTCGACCCGCGGGACGGCTGGGCCTGCTACATGGTGCCGGTGGGCCGCGGCGTGCAGCACGAATACGAGCGCAACATGCTCGACGGCGGCTTCACCTGCTGCACCGGCTCCAGCATGGAAAGCCACGCGCTCCATGGCGACGGCCTTTACTACGAATCCGGCGACAAGCTCTGGGTGAGTCTTTACGCGCCCTCGACCGCCGACTGGCAGTCTGCCGGCGTGAGACTCGCCATGGAAACGGATTTCCCGGAAGGCGAGTCCGCGACGCTCAAGCTCACCCTGGCAACGCTGAAGGAATTCGCGCTCATGCTGCGCCGGCCGTTCTGGGTAGGGACCAACTTCTCCGTGAGCGTCAACGGACAACCGGTCGCACCGGACCTGCTCGCCGCGCCGCGCACGGATGCGCCCGGTCGCCGCGGCAGCCCCAGCCCGACGCCCAAGACCAGTTCATTCATCGAACTCAGGCGCACTTGGAAAACGGGCGACCAGATCACCGTCAAGCTGCCGAAGACGCTGCGCTTGGAACCGCTGCCGGACAATCCCCGGCGCGTCGCCATCCTGTGGGGGCCGCTGGTGCTGGCGGGAGACCTTGGGCCGGAGGAAGGGCGGCGCGGTTCGCGCGCGGATGCGGTGCCGGTCTTTGTCGCCGCCGAACGGCCCGTGGCCGACTGGCTCAAACCCGTGCCGGACAAGCCCGGCTCTTTCCACACGGACGGCGTCGGCAAAGAGCGGGACGTTGACTTCGGGCCCTTCTACCGCCTCCACCGTCGCACTTACGCGGTTTACTGGGATTTGTTCACCCCGGCGGAGTGGGCGCAACGCGCCGCCGAAATCGCCGCCGAGCGGGAGAAGCAGCGTCAGCTTGAAGCCGCCACCATCGGCTCCGCTCAACCCGGCGAGATGCAGGCCGAACGCGCCGCGAACATGCAGGGCGAGAACACCGAACCCGTCCGCATCCAGAGCCGACCGGGCCGCCGGGGCTCGAAGTGGTTCTCCTTCGACCTGCCCGTGGACCCGACGAAACCGATGGCGCTGGTGGTGACTTACAACCACGACGAGTGGCAGGAGCGCACGTTTGAAATTCTCGTGGACGGCACGCGCGTCGGCGAGCAGACCATCGAACGGCGCGGCCCGATGCGCTTCTTCGAGGTCGAGTATCCGGTGCCCGCTGAGCTCGTGAAGGGCAAGCAGAAGGTGACGGTCAAGTTCCAGGCCACCCAGGGCAACGAAATCGGCGCGGTCTTTGGCCTCCGCATGATTCGCGCTGGCGCCGAAGCCAGCCGGCAAAGCTCCGCCACCGGCACCGTCCAACCCGTGCCCGGCGGCCTGCGGGAGCAATTCAAGCTGGCGCCGTTCTACCAGAAACACCTTGATTTCGCCGGCCTGCCGGTGGTCGGCTCGACGAATCTGTCCGACTTCGCGCTCTTGGAAGCAGCCTGGATCGTGCGGCAAATGCTCACTGGGCGGGAGGACATTTTGCGCGCCCTGGCGTCGAACAATGTCCGGCTCGCCGTGATGGCGTGGAACGAATTCACCACGGACCTTCCGGAGCACTCGGATCTCACGACGAAGGTCTTCTGGGATCGTCGCGCTCGCGGATTGGGCGCGACCGAGGCGCGGCCCGCGGTCAGTTGCGCGGAGGAGAACTTGCTTTGCTACCCCGGCGATCCGTATTCCACTGAGAACATCCTCATCCACGAATTCGCCCACGCCATCCATAAGATGGGTCTGAGCCGGCTGGATCCCACTTTCGAGGCGCGTCTCCAAGCGGCCTTCCAGGACGCCACCCAGCGCGGGCTCTGGAAAGGCACCTATGCCGGCTCGAATCACGCCGAGTATTGGGCTGAGGGCGTGCAGGACTGGTTCGACAACAACCGGCAGAACGACTCGCTGCACAACCATGTCAACACTCGCGCGGAGCTGAAAGACTATGACCCCGCACTGGCCGCACTTTGCGCCGAAGTTTTCGGCGACCGCCCGTGGCGTTACCGGAAACCCGCCGAGCGCGAGGCCGCCGGCCGTGCGCACCTCGCCGGATTCGACCCGGCCAAGGCGCCACGCTTCATCTGGCGCGAAGCCGCGCTCGCGCCCAAGCCCCGCGTGCTGATTCAGACCGCGCTCGGAGATGTTGAAGTCGAACTCGACGCCGAGCACGCGCCGGTTACGACGAAGAATTTCCTGCGCTACGCGCTGGCTGGCTTCTACAGTGACGGGCTTTTTCATCGCACGGTCACGCTGGACAACCAACCGACCAACGCGGTGAAGATTCAGGTCATCCAAGCCTCCGCCAACCCGGCGAAAACCAACGAGTTTTTCCCGCCCATCGGGCTGGAGCGGACCCGCGACACCGGGCTGAAGCATCTCGACGGCACCCTCTCGATGGCGCGCGACACGCCCGACAGCGCGCAGGACCATTTCTTCATCTGCGTGGGAGATCAGCCGGCGCTCGACTTCGGCGGCCAGCGAAATCCCGACGGTCAGGGCTTTGCCGCGTTTGGCCACGTGGTGAAAGGCCTGGAGGTCGTCCGGAAAATCCACGCTGCGTCGGCCGAGGGGCAGTCCCTCAAGCCGCCCGTGCCGCTGCAGCGCGTCATCCGCACGCAGTGACCTTGGTTCGGCCGACGAACCAGGCGTTCTGCGAAATTCACTCGGCGTCGGGTAGGGTGAGTTACAAGTCCTTGCTCGTGGACGGCAGCGGCAATGGATATCTCATGACGGTCTGTGATTACGTGCATCGACGACCTGCCTGCCCTGTCTGTGTGGGCTCACGGACAGGCCGGCCGCAGGCAGGTGACGTGGCGCTGGATTGCAGAACGGCTGGTGATGGGGCATTGGCGGACAGTGGCAAACGCAGCGCGGAGAACGGGGTCGGTCCGAGGGAAATGATTCAGGCAAAATACTCCATTAGTCATCTCTGACCCCTTTACGGCCGGTCGCTTAAAGCTGCTTAAAGCTTGACCAGCCGGTGGAATGTGGTTGCATAACCGACAAATGAAAAAGATCTTCCTTGCCTTGCTGACGGCGAGTTGCTTTACGGTCCTGATGTCCGGCTGCTACAGCACTCCGGAGGGGCGGATGCGGCCCGGGATCCCGTTCTCGAAAGATTTCATCGAGAATCGCTATGAGCGCCCAGTCGATCAAATCTTCACCGCCGCCAAAGAGGTCTTGAAATTCAACGGCACGTTGTACGGCGAGAACACCATCAAGAAAACCCTCGAGGCCAAGATCGACACGCGGACCGTCTGGATCGTGGTCGATGAAGTCGAGCCCAAAGTCAGCCGCGTGAAAGTGCAGGCGCGGAAAAAAGGCGGCACGTCGGACATCGATTTAGCCAGCGAGATCGCGACGCAGATCGCTCTGCGCTTGCGCTAAGCCCTTCCCCCTTTCAACCCCAGATTCTGTTCGTAGGAGCCAAGTTTCACGACTTGGCTCTTTTCTTTGGTGCGGAATTCCAGATTCAGGTAGTCGATGCGGTGGAGCGCTTTCTCGGCGGCCGCCGTCTTCGGGTAGAGGTGCGCGATCCGTTGGAGGGTTGGGCGGACGTGAGCCGCATCCACCCCGAGCCGGATTTGCACATCGGCGAGGAGATTGATCCAGCGCACCACGTGTTTGGGCACTTGGTTCGGCGCCGTGATCATCTCCTCGAACTGATCGGTGGCGAGATCCAGCCTTTGGAAATGGTCGGAGTAAAGCAACGCCAGCTCCTCGCGGACCTCATTATCTTGCGGATGTTGTTCCAGGTGGCGGAGAATTTCGCCGGCGCGGGCGACGGGGTCTTCCGGCGCGGGTCGCAAGGTGGCGGAATCGTGGCGCAAGCCAATATTGCTGGGGCCGTGGTGAAGCGTGATGGCGGGCGGAGCCTTCATCTCGGCCATGCGCCGCGGGGTGGCCAAGTGAGCGATGCGGTGTTGGGCGAGTTGAGCGTGCTCGGTCTCGGGGAGCAGTTGGCTGATTCGTTCCAAGGCGGACTGGGCTCCGGCGGCGTGGTCGTCGGCTTTGAGATGCCAATCCGCCAGCCGGTTGAGGGCCAGGGCCACGTTGGCGGGCCAGTGGCCTTCCTGAGCGAGGATTTGCTCGATGGTTTCTTCGGCGCTCGGCAGATCCTTCATCCCCTCGGCTTGAATCTCCGCCAGCATCATCCAACCCGTGAAATCGTTCGGAAACCTCTCCAGTTGGCGGTGAATTTCCGCGAGGGCCTCGGGATACTTGCCGAGTTTGCGCTTGGCTTCCGCGATCGAGTAAAACGGTTGTGGCTCCACCTCTTGAGTCCCTCCGTCGTAGAGGGAGCCGA